>JBBROJ010000077.1:0-24095 GCA_038229495.1 Chthonomonadales bacterium | reverse complement strand
GGGTCTATGGGCTTTCCTGTGGGTCGCTTGGCAGTGTCCAAAGTTACGAGGTAATGGCAGGGATGCCTGCAATACCCTCCACACGCTATTGGACGGCCTGGCGGATACCCTCACAAGCTCGCGGATGGGGTGTCCGCCGGGCCGCCCAACAGCGTGTCCTACAACTATTCTTGCTGACCAATATGCATTAGACAACTTTACCCACACAAAACCCCATAGACCCCAAATGATAACTCACATTACGCAGGCGAACGCACATAACTCCTGAATCGTTGCGCACGGAATGGAATTCCTGCGCTGGGTGACCTTCGGCCGAGTACCTGCCTTCGCAGGTACGAGAAAGTATTGCAAGAGATGTGTTCGAGCAGGAGGACACTTAGGAGGACACTTAGGTGGACACGCAAGCACAGCTTTATCCCGTGCGCGCGCTGTGATACACCCAGCTATATCCTGCTCGTCTCTCTGCGTAACAAGAGTGATAATGCATATATTCCGCGGCCGATTTATCACATACGGGCCAGCATTGCGGTCCGCTTTTCCTGAAAACCCTTGAGCTCCCATACTTCCGGATTGAGCAGGCCCAAGGGTCTCTCGCAGCGCATTACGGCCAGGATGGAGCGGACCGCCGATTCGCCGATGGCTTGAAAACACTCGTCCGTCCAGCAGATGGAGTGGGGCGCGAGAATCACGTTGTCCATCGCAAGCAGCGGGTTGTCCGCGTCGGGAGGCTCCTGCGAAAAGACGTCCAGGCCGGCGCCCGCGATTCGACGATTTTGCAGCGCTTCGATCAGATCGGCCTCATTAACAATCGGACCGCGCGCGGCGTTGAAGAAGTAGGCCGTGGGTTTCATCAGGCCGAAAAGGTCTTTTCCTATCAGTCCGAGCGTCTGCTCGTTCAGCAGGCAGTGGATGGAAACGTAGTCGGATTCGAAAAAGAGCTCTTCCAAGGTTTGTGCCCGCACTGCCCTGGTGGCTGCCAGCGCTTCGTCCGAAGTGTACGGATCGAAGGCAAGGACCCGCATCTCGAAGGGTTCCACGAGCCGGCATAGTTTCCGCCCCGCTCCTCCGAGACCCACGATTCCGAGCGTTTTCCCCGCTATCTCCGTCCCTTGAAAATGGGCGCGCTCGTGCCAGCGCCCTTCGCGGACCAGGCGATCCTTCTCGAACAGCCGCCTGCTGAGCGCCAGCATCATCGCGAGGACGCCCCCAGCAACCGGAAGATCGGTCGCGCCGGGCGTGATGGTTAGCAGGACATTGCTGGCAGTCATGGCGGCCACGTCGCACATATCGTAGCCGACGCCGAAACGCGCGACGATGAGCAGCCGGTCCGCGCCGCCGGCGAGCGTCTCATGTTTCCAGCCGGGCGTCAGAGAGAGAACAGCGTCACAGGCAGCTATCTGTTCAGGCCGGACCGGATTATGATGCTCCGCGAAAATAGCGTAGTCGCACCGCGGCTCGGCGTCCAGGAGTCCCAGGCCGATGTCCTTATAGGTCAGGTCGCCGCTGTCCGCCACGAAGTCGCGCGTAATGCCAACCCGGAACTTTTCAGTCATTTATCCTCCTGATTAGCCGAGAATTCTTAACCACGGATACTTTAACCACGGATACTTTAACCACGGATACTTTAACCACGAAGGGTCACGAAGAAAATCAAAAGCCCAAAGCAGATTGTCTACGATTCCAGCCTTTTCCTGGTTCTACTTCGTGTCCCTTCGTGGTCCTTCGTGGTCAATGCCTTTCTGTTCATTCGCGGTTAAATGCTTGCAGAGTTTCCTGGATGGCGCGAATCAGCAGGGGCATATCCGCACCCACGCCCACCATGCGGAATCCCTGATCTCTCCGGCTTTGCGCATCCGTCACGCTTCGGGCGAGGACACCCGCAGATATGCCCCTCGCCTCGGCCTTTGCTCTTACTTCGAGGATCATGTCCGCGATTCCGGGCCCCTCCCATTCTGCAAGGTAGCCATGCGAGGCCGACAGGTCCGCCGGGCCGAAGAATATCGCTTCCAACCCTTGTACGTCAAGAATGGAGTCTATGTCCGCGACGGCCCCACGCGTTTCGATGAGGGGAATTATCATCGTCTCCTCGTCCGCGCTGAGAAGATATTCCTGGAAATCCAGTCCCCATTTCACGGCCCGGTCGCCGCTAACGCCACGGATTCCTCGGGGCGGAAACCGTCCATAGCGGAACATGGCCTCGACGTCTTCTCGGCTCTGCGCATAGGGAACGATTACGCCGCCCGCGCCCATGTCCAGCGCGCGCTTGATGGAGCTCAATTCGATTCCGGGGACGCGTACCAGGGCCGTCGTCTCGGAACCGTTTACCGCGCGCAGGTGCTCCATTACGTCGTGGAAATCCTGGTGGCCATGCTCCATGTCGATGCAGACCCAGTCCAGTCCCACGGCTGCAGCGGCCTCGGTGATGGAGGGGCTTTCGACGGTGACCCACAGGCCGTACGTCGCCTGTTGGTCTTTGAGCTGCCGCCGCAATCGATTTCGCAATGTGCCTCTCCCTATTTCCCCGTAATCTCGATCTGCACTCCGCCGGTCGAGGCTTTTGCGAGAAAGGCCGCACGTTTTCCTCGCGGCGCCTGGTGGGGCCGGGCCTGCGCAGTCATCAGCCCCATTCGTTCAGCGTCCGCCATCGCGGCCTCGACATCGTTGACCGCTAGGCATATATGATGCAGGCCCGGTCCGTGCTCAACCAGATGCGCATGCAAAGGGTGCGATTCGGCGAGAGGCTCTACCAACTGAAGGTGCGCGTTGCCGAGATCTAGGTGGGTCAGGCGAACCGCGCCGTCGTTGACGATCTCGCTGAACAGCACTGGCAGACCCATTCGGTCGCGGTAAGTTATCAGCGCCTCTTCGGTGTTTGCGACCAGAATCGCCACATGGTCCAGCCCGTTGAACACTCGATTCTCCTATCCTGTCCCTATCCGGCGGCGCCTGAAGCGAGCTTGCGGCGGGCAGCGATCTCGCTTACGAGGCGCTCATAGCCCGTGATGAAGTTGTTTCGGAAAAGCTGAACCGGGCCGAAGACTGCAAACTCCTCGACCGGCAGCATGTTTTCGTTGTAGGCGCGGCGGAACTCAGCCAGCTTGTCCGTCAGCTCTTCGACAACATGCGGGGGTGTCTCTATGGCGATTCTTGATGCCGGGGCTTCATCCATCGTGATAAGCTCCTGCGCCGTGCTCCAGTTGATAGTGATGTGCATGTCCCCGCCCACGAAATCGGTGAAATGCCGGGTGGTCCGCGCGCCTCCGCCCAGCATAATGGCCGGATAGCTGCGCTCCTTGAGCGTCCTGTACTCCTTGCGGCCCACCGCGCATCCTGCCCAGGCGAGAGCCTCCGGGGAGATAGGGATTCCCTCGCGCTCGACCACTTTCCCCACATATTCGTCAAAGATGCCGGTTATGTGGGTGACGTAGAACTGCGGGCGTTTGCCCGCCTTCCGCGAGGCTCGCTGGTAATGCTCGCAGGCAGCAATGGCCTGATCGAGGGAGAACACCTCCGTCATGCAGGTTGGGATGTTTTCCGCAACGAGGGTCTCGAAGGCTTCAAGGCCGGCCTGTGTTACCGGAATCTTCGCCATGAAGTTGGGGCTAGCTGGGCGATAGCGCAGCGCAGCTTCCACGAGCGCGGCTGCATCCTCGTCCTCGCGCGGGTCGCTCTGAATGGTTACGAAGCCCTCTGTTCCCCGGCTCCGCTCATACAAGGGCATGAATCGGGCGACGATTCGCGCGGCCGCTTTTTGATACACCCGGTCCGCCGCCGTATCATTGTTGGGCGTTTCGCGAATCTCGCGGTCAATAAGGCCGTGGATGTAGTCCGGCTCGCTTCGGATGAGCCTGGCGCAGTAGGCAGGATTGGTTGTGCAGCTGACAGCCCCTGCCTGCAGCGCCAATTCCATCTCGCTACCGGATGGATTGTTGATCCAGAACCGCGTCGGAGTTTCCCGCGCCACCCGATGGAAGTAGCCTGTCATCGAATCTTTCCGTCCTCCCTACCCGATGAGATAATCGTACTCAGCGTGCGTACCTATCCAGAACCACTGCACGCCACCTTGCACAGGGATGCCTAGCGCCCGATAATGCAGACCTACACGAACGCTGCAAAACTGTCCCTCTCGAACCTGTCTAAATTGCAGTGAGGGTTGTGCGGGATTCACCCTGAGGAGCGAGTAGTTGCGACGTGCCAGCAGTTGAATGTTAACTGGCAGAGCATCGAAGCATCGCCAAAACCGGCCTGACGCAAGATGGCTCAAATTTCCATCGAATTGCCGGCGTGATACTCAGCCAGAGCTTCTTTGGCAAGTACGTCTAATTTGCCGGATGCGGCATCCCTTTCGATCTGAGCGTCCCATGCATCTCCATCGAATTCGGCAAACCACTTTCGAAACCGGGCAAGCTCTCCGGGTGTCAATTGGGCAACCAGCTTCTCTGCCGTTTCAAGTATTGTCATTTAGGAATTTACTCCACGGGCGTACGCGCGAGCGAATTAGGTATGCAACACACCGTCGAACCTCATGAATCGATTTATCCAGTTGGGTCCTCGAATTGGACTGCCAGTTCCTGCGTTATGCGATCACGGCATAATGCACCTTTGGGTTCTTGCAAGCTAAACAACGGCGCAGTTAACGCATAATCATCGCGCCATGCTGGCGTGACAAGGCTGAGTATTGCCTGCCGATTCGAGTACGCCAACGGCATGGCCCCGGCGAGAATTAAGATGACCGCCGGCAAAGGTCTCTGGCCCGTGTGCACGAATCTGCTCTGCCCTATGGGCGATTGACGAATCGCTCGATGGTCAGGGCAGCGTAGGCCGCCAGAGACGCCAGCCCTCGCGTATCCTCATGCGTGAAGGCGTTCGGCTCCGAATGGCTCACGTTGATTACGCCTGCCAGCGTGCCGCCCGTGAGCATGGGGACCGAGATGAACGAGCGGACGCGCGGGGGAATCAACTCGACGTTCACAAGGCTCGATTCCCGGGTCAGGTCGGGGATGAACATGGGCTTGCGCTGCCCCGCCACCCAGCCCGAGACACCCAGGCCATGCTCGAACGAGATATTATCGAGGAGGTTGACAATCCGCCCCTCGGTCGCCCTGGGCAGCAGCCTGCCGGTTTCCACATCAAACGTGAATACAGTGCAGTTCTCGAAGGAGATCATCTTGCCGGCAATGCCGACTAGCGATCTATAGAGGGCGTCCTCGGTTTGCGCGGACTGCCCAATTTCGCTCAGCTCATAGAGGAGAGAGGCTTCTCGCAGGCGGCGATTCAGATCGAGCCAGCGACCCGCATGGCGCACCGCTACCGCGAAGGTCGGCGCAAGGGCGTTCAACCGGTCCGGGCCGGATCGGCGAAAGGGACGGCCTCCATCGTTCGCAAGCCCGATTACCCCGAATATGTCATCGCCGTCGCGAAGCGCCACGGCCAGTAGATCGGGCCCGTCCGACTCTTCTGCAGCGCGATCATAGGTGCGATCATAGTTGTGATCATAGTTGTGATCATAGTTGTGATCATAGTTGCGATCATCCGTTACTACACCCACGTCGCCGGCCGATTCATAGCGCGCCACCGGGGACGCGACGCGCAGGCGACGCTCGCAGGCCTTCCGTATGTCCGAAGCCTGCATCGAATCCTCCAGTGTTACCGGGTCGAAGCGGACGTTGGGCGCTATCTTGCCTGAAACCGACCGGACCTCCAACCGCAATCTGTTTTCATCCACTAGCCAGAGCACAGCGCCGCCCGCGCCAAAGGCGCGCGTAAGCGCAGCGAGCAACACGGGATAGAGATCTTCCGGGTCCTCCGTTTGCATTGAAGCGGTGAGCAGATCCTGCCCGATCGACAGGTCCGCGGTCGTCGCCTGCATATCGCGCAGGGTCTGCGCCGTTTCCCGGAACGAGGCTTTGATCTGCCGGTTCTGCTCCTCCAGCGCCTCGACCTGCTTCTCGACATCTTCGACCGTGCGCTGCTTCAAGACGGTGTCGCTGGGCGCCCGGCGGCCGGCCTTTGCGCTCAGCCTGAACATTGCGGCAACAGCGCCCACGTTTATCGCCGCCAGACTCCAGGCCGCGACGGCGGAATGAATAGTGAGGAGAACGACAGGTATAACCGCAATCGCTGCCCAGAGCAGAGATGGAAACGGCGCAAAACGTTTTGGCTGCTCGGGAGTCTCAGGAGTCATATCACATTGTACAATCAGGGTCCGGCAGATATGGTGAACTGCTCGATGACGCTGCCGTCAGGCTCGATCACTCGAACAGACATCGTACCGCCGTTTACACTGATTTCGCAATGGTGGTAAGCTTTTTTTGCCTTCTTTACGTACGGAGTATCCGGCGTGACATCATACAGGGGAGCCCCGCCCCCGCCGGTTACGAGATACGTAATCCCGTTTGCGATGTGCCGCTGGTAGTCGTGGTCGTGGCCGTTTATGACCAACTGAACGCGGCCCTCGGTCAGTATCGGCTCCAAGCGCCTGGCCCGTTCAATCGATTCCGCGCGCCGATCCGGCTTGTCGACGCAGGTATGCACCGTGTGGTGGAAGAAGACGATTCGCCATTTCGCATTCCGGTGCGCGAGCAGGTCTTTCCTCAGCCACGCGTCCTGTGCCGCATGCTCCGGGGCGGGGCGGTTGCTGTCGAGCGCGACGAAGTGGGCGCTGCCGTAGTTGAACGAATATTCCTGTGGCACGGCGAAATATTTATAGTAAGGCGCGCCGTTCTTTTCATGGTTGCCGAGAGACGGATAGTAGGCCGTTTGGCTCAGCGTCTTGCTCGCAATCTGCCAGAACTCATCCCACTGCGATTCGTTGTTGCCATCCGCCACCTGGTCGCCGGTCTGAAGCACAAAGTCCGGTTCAAACTTCATCATGCGGGAAAGAACCGACGCGTGAATGTTGGGCTGCGTCCGATTGTCGCCATAGGCCACGAACTTGAACGGCTGAGCGGGTGGCGCGGCCGTAGTGAACGAGCCGTCGGCCAGCCTGCCGCCGCAGTCCACGTGGTAGTTGTATTTCGTGTAGGGTTTCAGGCCCGTCAGCTTGACGCGATGGTAGCGCGCCGGAACTGTGTCGGAAGCCTGTACAGGCGTGCCCGTCACCGAGACCGTGCCAACCGCCTCTCTATCGCCCACCCAGCAGACCGTGATTCCTGTTTGCGTCGGGTTCATCAGGTACGGTCCCTTGTCGATGCCGGACGCTTGCGCGGCGATTGCCGGGAATGCACATAGCGCGACCGCCAGAATTCTATCAATTTGAATCATAGCTGTGCGAATCTCATCGATGTGAATCATAGTCTCTCCAGCCAGAAGTCGAGCAGTTGAGTCTGTTGAAAGTGACGCCATAGGATGCGTTGCGGTGATTCGCCTCCGAGCGTCGAGCGGGGAATAAGGCCGATAACTTCGCTCTCCACCACGTTCGCTGACAGCAGCGTCGCTTCCTGCCTCACGAAGTCAAACACGGCGGGCATGGGCGTCATCTCAGGGAGTGTAAGATTCATGGAGACCTGGGCCAGGTTTCGGGAGGGCAGCCACAAGCCCATCGCGCGAACGCCCGCGAGTGCGGGATTGGACTCGCGCTTCTCGCGTATGCGGGCTGCGATTCGCCTTGCGACCGCAACGCCTTCCGGGCTTACGGGGCTTTCCGGGCGTACCGCGCCGATCGGGCTCACTGCCGCCGTGCTGAGGTTGATATTGTACGCAACAAGAGGAGAACGTGCGCCGACCACGACCGCGCCTGCCGTGGGATGGGGTTCGGCGGGGCCATAATCCGGCGCTCGCAGGCCGGTCAGGGGCGCGGTGAACAGACCCTCGAATCCTCCTTTGCGTTTGTCCGGGAGGGCCGCGCGGCTTCCCGCCGCCGCAGACCGCTCGTAGAGATAGACCGGCAGCCCGAGATTCGCCGCGAAGTCGCGAGCGATCTCGCTCGACAGCGCTGCGCACTCCGCCATCGAGATGCCCCGGATGGGTACGACGGGCACTACGTCCACCGCCCCTATTCGCGGGTGCGCGCCAACATGCTCTCGAAGATCGATCTGTTCAACCGCCAGGCGCGCAATTGCGAGTGAGGCCGCCCGAATCGCCTCCGCGCCGCCGAGCAGCGTGACGACCATGCGATTATGGTCCGCGTCCGCGGACCAATCGGCGACCGTTACACCTGGCACGCCCTCAGCGGCGCGCACAATAGCATTAATTACGCCACGCCGCCTGCCTTCGCTAATATTAATCGCAGACTGGATAAGGGGAGACATGCTGAGTGCTGAGCGCTATGTAGGGGCGGCCCTATGAGGCCGCCCGCCCTATGTAGGGTGCAACCTTCGCGTTGCGCCGTGTTCTTGACGTTCTATCAGCGCTCAGCGCTCGGCGTGCGGCTTGCCGATCTCTTTGTGGGAGCGATTGGCGGTTCCACGGGCGGTTCCACGGGCGGCACGGTGGCGGGTTGCCCGGAATGCAGCGACTCCTCGACTGCGGCGCACACCGCGATCGATTTCGCGCCGTCCCATGCGTCGGCCGGCAGCGGGGTATCGTTGTAGAGGCTGCTTTCAAACTGGCGGGCGCACCGCAACACGCCCGATTCGCCGCTTTTCCCGTCTCTCCCGTTTTCCGTCGCAAAGGTCATTGCCGGACGGCCGGCAATCCGGTCGAGCACCACGCGACCGTCGCTATATGCGCCCTTCGTACCATAAATACTCAAGCCACTGCGCGGCATGGAAGGAGGATTGTTCCCGCGCAGCGCCATCGCGCGGCCAATAGAGCCATTCGTGAAGCGGAGATTTACCAGTACGTCTCCCGCGCCGCCGACGGCGTGGACCTCCGTAATCTCTCCCGCTATCCAGCGGAGCAGATCGAACGTCTCGCAGAGGACAGCAAATCCTACATTGAGATCGACGGCCCGCGCGGGAGCGTCCGATGGCTCGTCCGCAAAGACGTGCGCTTCAATCACCCGAAGATCGCCAAGCTCGCCGTTTACATAGAGGTTGCGCGCGGCTTCCATCTCCTCCGTCCAGCGCCGCGGGTTGGCGACGAAGAGCCTGACTCCATCCCGTTTCGATTCCAGCGCCAATTCTCGTGCGTGATTCAGTGAAGCCGCCATCGGTGTGCCGCACAAAACGTGCTTGCCCGACCTTAGAGCTGCCAAGCAATGGTCGTGCCGGTCCCTTGCCGCGCCAAAAACCGCGACCATGTCCACGCCCGGCTGCGACAGTAGATCGATGGGATCGGTAGTCACAAAGGGAATCTGATTTCGCGCCGCGATATTCCTCGCCAACTGACCGTTGTCGTCGCAGACGGCCACTACACGCATATGCGATTCAGGCTCCAGGTTCAGAGCGAGCAGATCGCCGCCCGCCTTGAGCCCGATGATTCCGACACCAATGTCTTTCTTCATGGCATCCCTGTCCCGAACAGCTTATAGTTCACAGTTCACTACGTCGATCAGCGCTTTGATGTAGCCCGTCGCGAAGGCGCGCCCGCGATGGCCCCACGGCGAATCGTTGACCATTCGAGGCACGTGGTCGTCGATGATGAATCCGTGGAAACCGGTCTGCTTCAACTTTCGGACTGTCGCATAGACGTCGCAGTTCCCCTCATCGATGAAGCACTCCGTAAATTTTTCGCACGTTCCCTGCACGTCGCGGAGGTGGACATAGTGGATACGGCCTCGCGACCCAAACCACTCGATAGCATCGAGAACGCCCTCGCCGCCCCGCATTTCGGACCAGCAGCCGTGGCAAAAATCAAGTCCGTGCATAGGGTTGGGGTGTGTCTCCATCGCGCGGCGGAAGCCGTCGAAGCTGCGGAACAGCCTGGCGATACCGCCAAGATTTGGAACGGGAGGGTCGTCGGGGTGGAGCGCCAGCCGCACGCCCGCCTCTTTGCAAACAGGCAGGATGCGGGAAAGATACCAGTCATAGGTGTCCCACATCTCGTCGTCCGTGTATATTCGACCGTGCGTTAGCGGGGCATCGGCGGCCTGCGTGTAGTCGAAGCTGGTCGAGATTGCTCCCCCGCGAACAAGCGTGTCCCGTTCCGTGCGCCACACGCCGTTCGGCATCCAGTGGTAGCCCAGAATGGGAATCCCGGCTCTGCCCATGTTGCGCACGGTGGCGATCATGTTCTCGAGCTGCCGCTCGCGGCCATCCCGACCGAGCATGATTTTGTCGTAGAACCGGACCGGTACGTTCTCAATGCATATCAGCCGCAACCCATGATCGGCCGCTCGCCGGCTCCACTCGCGGAGGTCTTCGTACTCCCAGCGCTCGTCGCCGGGAATCTTTGGCGTGTTGAGCAGAATGTCCTGAGCGCCGCATTGGACCGAGAACACAAGTTGTTCGTCCGTCAGCTCGTTGAACTGACCGATGGCGATTCGCATAGGTAGAGCGTCAAGGGCGTCATGGGTGTCGAAGTTTATCATGGAGGCGCTCAAAAGCCGGAGTGAGATTACTATGAAATAGCAGGAATGTGCGGTAGTAGATTCTCGAGGAGGGGCAGCGAATCCTGCAAAACCGGGACGCGTTGTGAAGCGAAACAGGGGTGCAATCTGCGCGCGAACCGGCTGGGGTAGAGCCACGTGGGATACTCTCAATCAGAGCCGCGATATTACCACACGCGTTCTATAGCATACTTCTCCAGGAGTGAATCCACACTGATGACGGGCAGCCGCTCAACCAACGCTTGGGCGGCCATCAAACGATCAAACGGGTCACGGTGGTAAAAAGGGAGATTGCAGACGGTCTTGAGGTGGACTACGGTAACGGGAAGTATTTCGATACTGTTGCTTTCCAATTGCGCAGGAAACAACTCATCGAAGGGTTGGCTCAGTTGCAATTTGCCTATACTGGACTTGATGGCCATCTCCCAGAGGTTGGCTACGCTGAAGAACAGTTCATTTCTTTCGTCATCTATCAGGCTTCGGGCAGTTGAACTTAGCTGAAAGTCGCCGCCGATAAACCAGATCAAGGTATGGGTATCCAGCAGGTATCTCATTCCATATACTCTTTGAAGTCATCCAATGGCGCATCAAAATTGGGAGTCATTGAAATCAAACCATTTGCGCTGCCGAACTGCCGCTTGCGGACTCCGATGGCGCGCGGGACGAGTTGAACGGTCAACCCTTCGTCCTTTGTAATGAACACGTCTTCGCCTGCGGCTGCGGCATCGATTAGATCGACCAGATGCATCATTGCTTCATCGAGCGTGACTGTCTGCATTGTGCTTTCCTCTATTACAGATTATATCTCTTCAGCAGAATATTGCGGACAACTCACAATAGATCGTGCAGGTCTTCGTACTCCTAGCGCTCGTCGCCGGGAATCGTTGGCATGTTGAGCAGAATGTCCTGAGCGCCGCATTGGACCGAGAACACAAGCTGTTCGTCCGTCAGCTCGTTGAACTGACCGATGGCGATTCGCATAGGTAGAGCGTCAAGGGCGTCATGGGTGTCGAAGTTTATCATGTCTTGCCGCATATTCAATTAGAGCTTTTTTAGCAAGCACGTCTAATTTGCCGCCTGCGGCATCAGCTTCGATCTGGGCGTCCCATGCGTCTCCGTCGAACTAGGCAAACCACTTCCGAAACCGCGGCAACGATAGTCTTATCCCAGCGGTCTGACGATGGATTGCGGGCGCAGGTAGTCGGTGAGCGTGTCGGGGCCGAGCACTCCACCGCCCATGCCGCTGAGATGGCAGCCGGCGTAGGGAATGCCGTGCGCGAAGATGTTGTGGGCGTTAATCCAGCTGTTGCCCGCCACCATCGCTTCGGCCACGCGGCCCGCACGGGTGAGGTCGGAAGTCCAGACGCTGTTTGCCAGACCGTATCGGGAGCGGTTGACCAGATCGACGGCCTCGTCCTCGCTGGAGAAAGACATGACGTAGGCGAAGGGGCCGAAAACCTCGTCGCGCGCGCAGACATTCTCCGGCGGGCCGCCCAAAAGCGCGGGCTTTACGTAGTAACCGCCTTCGCGTCCGGGGCCATTCGCCGCCCCGCCGCGCAGCAGCACCTCCGCGCCTTCATGCTCGCCGCGCTCGATGTAACCCAGGACCCGGTCGCGCTGCTTCTCGCTTATAACCGGCCCCATCTGTGAATCGGGGTCAAGTCCGTGTCCGATTCTGGTTTGGGAGAGCGCCGCTCGCGCGGAATCCACGAAGCGATCCTGTATGCTTTCATGGACGATCCAGCGGGTCGCCGTGCAGCAGACCTGACCCGAGTTCAAGGTAATCGCCCCGGCCAGGGCCAGCGCGGCGGCATCTACGTCCACGTCTGGGAACAGGACCGCCGCGCCTTTCCCCCCAAGCTCCAATTTGACGGGAACGAGATTGCGCCCGCAGGACTCGGCGATCAATCGTCCAACCTCGGGCGAGCCTGTGAAGGACATACGATCAATGCCCGGATGCTGAGCCAGCGCCGCGCCCGCGGTCTCGCCCAGGCCCGTCACCACGTTGATGACACCCGGCGGCACTCCGGCCTCTTGTGCCAACCTGCACAGGTAGAGCGTCGTGAGCGAGGCATCTTCCGGCGGCTTTATTACTACCGTGTTGCCTGCGGCCAGCGCGGGCGAAATCCCCCATCCGACCAGGAGCAGCGGGAAGTTCCAGGGAATGATGAAGGCGCAGACTCCGTAGGGGACGCGAATCGAGCGGGCGTCGAAACCCGAAACAGCGATGGGCTCGGAGCGGCGTGTCTGGACGGATAGGTCGGCGTAATAGCGCAGGGACTGGGCGACATTTGGGATGTCGCCAGCCATGGCCTGCGCCAGAGGCTTGCCCACGTCCAGGGATTCGATCTGCGCAAGGGGCTCCAAATGCAGATCGATCAGGTCGGCCAGGCGGTGGAGAATGACGGCCCGATCATTGCTTGGGAGGGTCGCCCAACCACTCTTGCGGAACGCTTCCCGGGCCGCCGTCACGGCGTGGTCGATGTCGGCGGCATCCGCGTCCGCGAGGCGCGCGATCACCTTTCCATTACCGGGGTCTCGCACTTCGATGGTCTTTCCACTCTTTGCGTCTACCCACTCGCCTCCGATGAAGAGCCGCTTGGGCTGTCCCTTTCCGCCGGCCAGGAACTCTTGAACTGCTTCATGCAAGGGTTTCACGGTGATTCCTTTCAACAAAGATTGAAGCTTGAGATTGTAGCGAGCAGAGCATATTTCACATTTATACCGGTTGTATTCGCGCGGACCGCGGAAATCCCTGCAACTGTTATTTGGTGACGGGTTTCAGGACTAGTGTAATCTGCGTTCGGTTACAAACGAGGGAATGAATTGACTATGGTTTCGTGAGTGGGGGGCCTGCGGCCGGTCGTCCTGCCGGGCGAAAAACACCTATGCAAGAGGCCTCGTAAAATGGTAACCGGTCTCGTCCGGCAGGATAACACTTGGGCGGGCGGGAAACTCGTTCCGCTGGATGTACTACACTCGATGCTGCATATTGCGGCGTATTGCTGCGTACAAGGGAGAAGGATATGCGAACCAACGGCCTGTTACGGATGGGCGCGGCGGCAGTGGGCCTCGCGCTCGGCCTGGCTGCCTGCGGCGATAAGAAAGAGGAAACGCCCCCGGCGAATCCAATGCCCAATGTCGGCGCAAAACCCGGCCAGACAGCGCCATCGGGCAAGGGACATCACATAGTCTTTGTATTCAAGACGGCGGGCCAATTCTGCGAGGTGAGCAAAAAGGGGGCGGAGCAGGCCAACGCGGAGCTCGCTTCGAATGGAGGCAAGGTGGAGTTTCTCGCGCCGGACAAAGCGGATGTCGGCGCTCAGATCGGCATTATTGAGCAGCAGATTGCAAATAAGGTGGACGCGATTATCATCTCTTCGAACGATGCGAACGCGATCGTGCCCATCGTGAAGAAGGCGACCGATGCAGGGGTCAAGGTCTATACGTGGGATTCGGACGCCCCCGATTCGGCGAGGAGATTCTTCGTGGCGGCGGCGGACGACGTGCAGATTGGCGTGGATATCGCGGAGGCGCTCGCAAAGGATTTGGGCGGCAAAGGCAAGGTGCAAATAATGAGCGGCGGGCGCGGCGCGGCAAACCTTAATCTGCACGTCCAGGGCGTGGAGCAGGGGCTGAAGAGGTACCCCGGAATCACGGTAGTGCAACCCTATATCTATAATGACGAGGACCAGAACAAGGCCATCGACCTTGCGAAAGCGGCCTTTCAGAAGGACCCGGATACGGCTGGATTCGCATGCGTGAATTCACAGGGCCCGCCCGCGGTCGGAGAAGCGGTGACTCAACTCAACAAGATCGGCAAAGTCAAGACTCGGGGGCTGGCGCTGCCGAGCGCAACGAAAGCCTATTTAAAGAGCGGCGCGCTGACCGGCATCATGCTCTGGGACCCCGCCAAGCTCGTTTATGTCACCGCGATATTGGTAAATGACGACCTTAACGGCAATGCGCCGAAAGATGGCGGCAAGATAGGCGGTACGCCTATCAAGGTAAAGGATGGGAAATTCGTTCTCATTCCTGGGGTCACCTTTACAAAAGAGAATGTCGACCAGTACAACTTCTAAAGTGATTTTCGGCCAGGTCCAGGGGGTAAATATGCATATCTACCCCCTGGTGAAATCGGACTACTTGCCGCCGGCGGACGGGCCGGGAGGTCCGGAAGGACCAGACGATCCGCTCGGTCCGGGTGAACCACTTGCGCCGGGAGCGCCGCTGGGCCCCGCCGCGCCGCTGGGGCCGGGAGGTCCGGGTGAAGAGCTAGGAACCACGACAGTGTTCGGTGACGAGCTGGGAGGCGTGTTTACCGTCACGTCGGCCGGTTTTTCTGGCGCACACCCGCCAAGCAGCAACAGCGATGCAGCAACAACGAGACCGGACGGCAGCGCCATCCACTTCGAACGATTCGATACTCGTACTGTCATATGGGTTACTTTCCTTCGTTGTAATAGGCAATGCGTGACGAATCAACCGTAACCTAAAACGCCGATAGTGACATGATTGTTCCACCGTTCGATTGCATCCATCCTCGCCCCGCAATTCCCCACATTTCCCCACAATTACCCACGATTCCGCGAGCGTGTTCAAACTTTTGGCTTCCAATATTCCCGGCATCGGTCTTTAGTGCTTGCCAACTCGCGACCGGAGAGATATAATCAATCCGGCTCAATACCATCTTTCTGTCATCTTTCCAGCGCCTTTTTCTACCACCTATATACTATGTTCCCAAAGTCAAGCCAGGAGCGGCGCGTGACAATCCAATCCGTTGGTCTTATTGTGAATCGATCCAAGTGGCGAGCTCTTCAATTTGCTCAGGAGGTAATCGCTCACCTGACCGAGAGCGGCGTGGAGGTGCGGATCGACCGGGAGTCCGCTCCGTTGATTGGCCGAGACGATCTGGCGTGCGACGAAGCGGAGTTGTGCGGCGTTCAGATGCTGATCACCCTGGGCGGCGACGGAACCATCCTCCATGCCAGCCATATCGCCGCACCGCTGGGAATCCCTATTCTCGGAGTGCATATGGGCCGATTTGGATTCATAGCCGAGGCGCACCCGGACGATTTGATTCCAAACCTCTTTGCTCTATTGCAGGGGGAGTTTGAAACCGAGCACCGCATGATGGTCTATGGCGAGGTGGTTCGGAACGGCGAGGTGGTCTTCTCGGGGGACGGATTGAACGACGTGGTGGTGAGCAAGGGCGCGATGGCGCGAATGCTGCGCCTGGAGACCTCGTTCGGAAACGAGCATATCACTACATACCCCGCAGACGGTGTTATTGTCGCGACGCCCACAGGGTCCACCGCCTACTCCCTTTCTGCTGGGGGCCCGCTCGTAGACCCCACAGTACAGGCCCTTCTCGTGGTGCCCATCTGTCCTCATACTCTTGCCGCGCGCCCTCTGCTGATTCCATCCACCGAAACCGTTTCATTCCATGTCGAGACCGACGGAGGCGACGTTCTGTTTATCGCGGACAGCTACCGCATCTTCCCGCTGGCCGATGGCGACATCGTGCGAGTCCGCCGCGCGGACCACACCACGGTGCTGGTTAAGCTGGGGCGAGCCAGCTTCTACCGGAAGATTCGGGAACGGCTGCTGTGGGGCGAGCGGCTGAATGCGTGAGCGGGAGGGAGGATGGAAGTCGGAAGACGGAAGACGGAAGGCGGAAGACGGAAGACGGAAGTCGGAAGACGGAAGACGGAAGGCGGAAGACGGAAGTCGGAAGACGGAAGTCGGAAGATGGAAGTCGGAAGACGGAAGGCGGAAGTCGGAAGGCGGAAGAAAGGGCTGGGCGTGGAATGCTCCCACGCCCAGCCTCGTTAATCATAGGGTTTAGCGGCTGATAGACTTATCCCGATCCGTCGTTAGGATGACCGTGCGGCTTCCCGCGTCCCAGGCAACGGAGCCGCTGGCAGCCCAGCCGATAAACTGCATCGGCACGTAGACGGTTCCATTCTTGACCTCGGGCGCGGCAGGCAATCGGCGGCGCTGGCCGTTCACGATTGCGATGCGGCTATCCGTGGAGAGCTTGATGTTGTTGTTGCGGGCATAGATCATCTTATCCGCAGCCGCATAGCGATAGTCGAAGCCCGCGGCCTTGCCGACCGTTACGAGAGGAACGTAGACGATGTCCCCGCGCATATAGGGCCGGCTGGAATTGTCGAACCGCACCTCGCGGTCGTTGATCATCATGCCGATACCGTTGCCGCTCTGGTTGCCGCTAAGGTTGTCGCGATTGTCACGATTGTCACGATTGAAAGCGTCTTCGCGCCCGACATTTCGGCGATCTGTCCCATCCGTGCGGTTGGCGTTATAGTACAGGTCATCACGGTTCGGATCGTTGTTTGGATTGGTGCGATCGTTGTTCGGATTGTTGCGATCGTTGTTCGGATTGTTGCGATCGTTGTTTGGATTGGTGCGATCGTTGTGCGGATTGTTGCGATCGTAGTTCGGATTGCTGCGATTGTAGTTCGGATTGTTGCGATCGTAGTTCGGATTGTTCGTCCGATCCAGTTTCGAATTCACATTGCCAGTGGTCTGGCTTTGTCGATAGTAGCTTCGGTCGTCCGCGTTGAACGCCAGTTGCCGGTCCAGGCGGACCCCGAACTCGGCCCCCTGCTTTAACGCTACATCGCCGGTTTTCTTGCCCTGGAGCTCGTTGAAGAGATAACCGGCGCCCGCGCCCAGAAGCGCATCGACGACCGCGTTTCCCTTGGTGAGAACGGATAAGAGCACGCCCGCGCCCGCGCCAATTCCCGCCCATTTCAAGCGGTCTTTGCTCTTGTCGGCGGTTGCGACCAGGCGTCCGTCGGTTCTCTTGACCGCCTTGCCGTCCAGCGAATAGAGGCTGGCCTCGAGGGGACGAGAATCACCGCCGGGGAATACGATTCTGCTGAAGTCCACGTCGATTACGCCCGGCTTGCCATCCGCTGAAGGAAGCGCCTCGCGGACAACGCCCTCGACACGTGTTCCCTCGGGAATTCCCGCGTCGTCACGACCGTATTTGACCGTTGCGCTGAACTTATCGCCCGGCTGATTCGTTTTGCTGCTGAGCGGGCCGTTAAGCTGGACTGGAATAACCGTTCCGGACGGCAGGGTTACCTTTGTGGTATCGGCCAGGGCCGCTGAAGCAAAGTTCATATTGACCAGCGACACGGCGAGCCCTGCTATAAATAGTGGTGAGCCGATACGGCGCTGAAAGTCAGTTTTCGTCATGGTCATTTCCTTTTCTATCCCCAAAACGATTACGATTCCTGACTGTGACAGATTCTGTTCACATTATGATCGATAGGATCGATCGCTTCAGGAAACTTGCAATGGGTCATAAGGAAGACTCCTGCAATGGCGGCGAAGTTCCAAATCGATCAGATGGAGAAGTATACCGCCCCTGCGACTAAAATCGCGGGCTGTGAATGGCGCAAAGTCCGCCACGGATTAGCAGCGGACTCGCACGGTAATGCGGTGGAGTCCGTGCATTTTTGCAATTTGTAAAAGGGTCTATGCGCTTTTGTGTGGCTTAATACACGAAAAGCATCATAATCCCGTCATACCGAGATAAAACGGACCTGCTTCTGGCGTATGGATAGACGCAATCAGCCGTCAGGCAGGCGACCGTCTCGTCCGTCATCCATGGGTGACCGCCCTATCCGTCATCCCGCCTCTCCGTCATCCCGACGGGATGAAGGTTTAGACGGGATGACGACTTTGGGGGCTTGACCTGAGGGAGCATACGATCAGAAGACTTCAAACCAACACAAAGGCCCATAGAGCCTTGTAAAAACGCTCAAGTCCACTTATCTCGGCCCGGTTACACCTGGATAGTCGCGAGACGCGACGACCTCCTCTATGAGTTGAGCGGCTCGGGCGGGGTTCACCTTGAAGCGTTTGATAAGGTCCTCTCGAATGTCGCTCAGAATGCGCGAGTCGCGCTCCTGCAAATTGCATCTGATGATGGACCTCGCAATCGCCTCCATCTCATACTTCATCGGGTGGCGGGCATACTTCTCCACGAAACTGGATATTTCGAAGTTCTGAATCACGTGCTGCTTCTCGTGCTCTTCCACGATGTCAAACCATTCGGGGTCGCAGTCCTGAGGAATCGTGATGACGTTACCCAGCGTGAGAGCGCGCTCGCCGGGGGGGAATGCCAGGTCTTTCGCGAGCCGAAGAAAGGCGAGGTATTTGCCATCGATGAGAATCTCTTGCGCTCCCATGTCGAGGGGCAATTCGGAGTCCCAGAATTGTGCCGATTCGATTTTCATGGCGCAAATTGTTCCCAACCGTTATTTACATTATTGAAGGGACGCCTTGCAATAGTGTATTTCTGCCGGCGAGCGAGGCGCTGAAGTGACGATGGATTCGTGGCTGTCTTTTGCGCTCGGACCCTCTTGACCACTCTGCCCAGTGGCGTGGTCAAGAATTCTGGCGCGCCCGAGAACTCCGGTCCTGTGGCCGGTCGGCCTTCCGGACGGAAAGGCCATTCGTGCAAGAAGTCCAATGGAGTAATCTCGACTGAGGGTTGTATCGAATCGTCGATTAGAGTTCATTGAACAAGCAGACGCCTGCCCCATTCCCGGCGCGGACGTAGGTCGCCGTCTTCACCTGGACCCAAATCTCGTACAAAGTTTAGCGTCCCGGATGCTAGATCAACGCCAGCCGCTTGCCGACCTTCTGTAATGCGGCCAGCGCCTCGTCAAGCTCTTCGGTCGTATGCGAAGCGTTCGGCATCGTGCGAATCCGCGCTTTGCCACGTGCGACTGTGGGGAAGATGACCGCCAGCGCCAGTAAGCCCTCGTCGAACAGTTCGCGCTGAAGCTGTTGCGCCTTGCCTTCGTCTCCGACGATGACGGGAGTAATAGGGGTCTCCGTCACCCCGATATCGAATCCGAGCCGCTTAACGCCTTCCTGCCAGTAACGCGTGTTCTCCCATAGCCGATTTGTAAAGGAGGGGTCGGTGTCCATAAGGTCGATTGCCGCCAGAATCGCCGCGACGACCGCGGGGGGCTGGGCCGTGCTGAAGAGAAACGGGCGGGCGCGCTGTGACAGCCAGTCGCGCAGTCTGGCGCTTCCCGCGATGTAGCCGCCCATCACGCCGACCGCTTTCGACAGCGTGCCAAGCTGGATATCCAGCCGCTGATGAACGCCGAAATGGTATGCCGTGCCGCGACCGCCGCCGAGCACGCCGGACCCATGCGCGTCGTCCACCATTACCGCCGCATCGTATCTATCCGCGAGATCACAAATGGCGGGAAGGGGAGCGATGTCTCCGTCCATGCTGAACACGCCGTCCGTAATTATCAGCCGCTTTCTATAGGGCTGCATCTGTTGAAGGCACTCCTCCAACGAATCCATGTCCTTGTGCTTGAAAATCGCGCGCTGCTCGGACGGCAGGCCAGCAAGCCGAACGCCGTCGATGATCGACGCATGGTTCAACTCGTCCGAAATGATTGCGTCGTCTTTTGTGACGATGGTCGGAATCGTGCCCGCGTTCGCTGTAAACCCGCTCTGAAAGACAATGCTCGCCTCGACGTGCTTGAACTCCGCGATTCGCCGCTCCAGCTCCTCGTGAATCGACATCGTGCCGATGATGGTCCGCACCGCCCCCGCGCCCGCGCCCCACTGCTCGACCGCCTTGATAGCCGCCTCCTTGAGCTTGGGGTGATTGGCGAGGCCAAGGTAGTTGTTGGATGAGAGATTTATGACGCGCTTGCCATTGACAGTGATTCGCCCGCCCTGCGGTGATTGCAGCTCGACCAGCGGACGATAGAGATTTTGCTCGTTCAGCGTTTCCAGCTGGCCGCCAAGCCAATCCTGTAACGTGCTGTTCATGGTCATTTATTCCCCCCGAGCGGTGCAGCGGCGAATCTGCTCATATGAATGACCGTATCGTTCCGCGCTTGAATCCGAGCTTTGACTTCCTCCCAAGAGCTTCCCTCGTCGGGAGTTTGTAGATAGTCCTCATACCGGCGGCTTAGTTTTACCTGGTCTTCCGCCGACAAAGGAATCTCAGTATCTTCGACCGTTATCGTGCCCCAAATACCTTCGATGAGCTTCAGGCGCTCCTCAACGCTCAGTTTCCTCACATCGTCTAGAACTATTTCTGACATGACTGATTCTCCAATACGTTCGAACGGACAGGCCCGAATATGGATGCTGAATATTACTATCCGGGCCATCCAACTGTTTGGCTCATGATTCTGTACTCGTAATGGTCCTTGATGTGGCTTAGGAAGTAAGCGTCGGGATCCTCAGCGTTGACGAGACCAATTGCAGCATCGGCCGGCACCTGAAGATAATCGTAAGTGTGGCCTGATTGCAGATTTAGCGTGAGGACTCATCGTTCACGGTCGTACATGGCCGATCTTACGACACCCCTTCCTATCGTGATCCATTCCCAAGGCTGGAAGGTCGCCATACCGTTACTCCAGCCTGAAGACAACCTTACCGCACAGACCGTCGCGCATGAGCTGCATGCCGTGGTCGTAATCCTCGAACGAGAGTTGGTGGGTGATGGCAGGCTCGACGTTCAGGTCGCCGGAGCTTAGCATGGCGCGCATCGTGTCCCACGTTTCGTACAGGCGGCGGCCCACGATGCACTTGATATCCAGCCCGCGGAAAATCATGTCCTCGGCGACGGCAAGCTCAACTTTTTGCGCCGGGATGCCCATCAGCGACACGCGGCCTCCGGGGCGGGCGATTCGCATTGCCTGCTGAATCGCGATTGCAGCGCCGGACATTTCGAGCACCACGTCCACGCCCTCGCCATGCGTCACCTCCGCAAAGAACGCCTCCGTATCGCCCTTCGTCACGTCGTACACGCGATCCGCGCCCAGCTTCTCCGCGAGATCGAGCCGGTAGGGGCGAGTGTCCGTGGCGTAGACCGCCGACGCTCCCGCCGTCTGCGCGACCGCTACCGCGAAGATTCCGATGGGGCCGCAGCCGAGAATCGCGACCGTCTTGCCGACGATGTCTCCCGCCAGAGTCGCGTGGACGGCGTTGCCGAGTGGATCCTGGATGCAGGCGATGTGGGGCGGAAGGCTTCGGTCATTCTTCCAGGCGCTTCCCTCTGGAACCACCACATGGCTTGCGAAGCAGCCGTCCACGTCCACGCCCAGAATTCGTGTGTTCGCGCAAACATGCTTTTGGCCATTGCGGCACTGGAAGCAGACTCCGCAGACCCAGTGGGATTCGCCGGATACGTAGTCCCCCACCTTGAATCCGGTCACATCGCTGCCGACCTCCACTACTTCGCCCGCGAACTCATGGCCCATGGTGCGCGGCGGCTTGACGCGGTTGGAGGACCAGGCGTCCCACGTATAGATATGATAGTCCGTGCCGCAGATAGAGGTGGCCTGCACCTTCACGAGAATCTGATCGGACTTTGTAATCCGGGGTTCGGCTACGTCGCGAATAACGGCGCCGGGGCCGGCCTCCGCTTTTACAATGGCTTCCAATCGGTTTCCTTTCGACCCTCTGAAACGCCCGATTCAATAGAAGTAGGAGAGAACGTTGCGGCCTCTGCGGGGGAGAGAAGGAGGCTGTACGTCATGCGCACGCTGTCGTCCGCGGGAAAGGAGCGAAGCACCGACCAGAGCAATATCTCGCGCTCTTCGCTGGTCCGCGATTCAAAAAGGCGCGAGATGACGGTTACATCCAGTTTTCCATCGCCGCGCCGCGCGCACGCCACGCTCAAATGCGGGTCCCGCTCGCTCCACGCGCCGCGTATCGCGCCCTCTACCCGTTCAGCCAGTTCGTCGTCTATGATTCGCCTCCTGGTTCGTATGGAATCATTATAGCCGATGCGATCACCCAACGACCCAACGACCTAACGACCCAACGACCAATGCCGTCTCCCCCAGGATTGAGGGCCGGGGGGCCAACGACTCAACGACGCTCGCCTTCGGTGCTACAATTATTCCCAGGAGGGCGCCGACGTGAATCAACAACTGGCCGAATGGGTGGATGAGTGCGCCGCGATGTGCGGTCCGGACAGAATTCAATGGTGCGACGGTTCTGACCAGGAGTACGAGAACCTCGTCGCTGAGATGGTGGCATGCGGGTCGCTCCACCTCCTGAATCAGGATGAATACGCCGGCTGTTATCTGCACCGCAGCAACCCGAACGACGTGGCGCGCGTTGAGCAGGTCACGTTCATATGCTCCGAGCGCGAGGAGGACGCCGGGCCGACCAATAATTGGATGACTCCAGGCGAGGCCAAGGCGAAGCTGCGGCCGCTATTCGACGGCTGCATGCAGGGCCGCGTGATGTACGTCGTGCCGTATATTATGGGTCCGGTGGGATCGCCGGTGAGCAAGGTAGGCGTGGAGATTACAGACAGTCCCTATGTTGTCGCCAACATGCGGATCATGACGCGCATGGGGCAGGCTGCGCTCGATCAGCTGGGCGAGAATGGCGAGTTCGTGCCGGGACTTCACTCCATCGGCGAGCTCGACCCGGAGCGCCGGTTCATCATGCACTTTCCTGACGAACGGCTCATCTGGAGCTATGGCTCTGGCTACGGCGGCAACGCGCTGCTGGGCAAAAAGTGTTTCGCCCTGCGGATAGCCAGCGTTATGGCGCGCGACGAAGGCTGGATGGCGGAGCATATGCTCATCCTCGAGCTGGAAGAACCGTCCGGCGAGAAGACCTATTTCGCGGCGGCGTTTCCGAGCGCGTGCGGCAAGACCAACCTCGCCATGCTCATCAGCCCGCTGGAGAGCGAGGGATACAAAGTTCGCACGGTTGGCGACGATATCGCCTGGATGTTCATCCACGAAGAGGACGGGCGGTTGTGGGCGGTAAACCCCGAGGCGGGCTATTTCGGCGTCGTGCCCGGAACGAACGAGCACACAAATCCCAACGCCATTGCGACAGCGCATTCCAACACCATTTATACGAACGTGGCGGTTTCAGACGATGGGATTCCCTGGTGGGAGGGCAAGGATATGAATCCACCTGAGCCGCTAACGGACTGGAAGGGCCGCCGTCCCTGGACGCGCGAGGAGCCCGCCGCCCACCCAAATTCGCGGTTCACCGGGCCGGCAGGCCAGAATCCGGCTATTTCACCTCATTGGGAGGACCCGCGCGGCGTGCCGATTTCGGGAATCATTTTCGGGGGCCGGCGTGCGAAAACCGCCCCCCTTGTATTCGAGGCGTTCCACTGGCAGCACGGTACGTTTCTCGGCGCTACCATGGCATCCCGCACGACCGCAGCCGCCGCCGGGCAAGCCAATGTGCTGCGCCGCGACCCGATGGCGATGCTCCCGTTCTGCGGCTATAACATGGGGGACTACTTCGCGCATTGGCTGGCGACGGGCCGCCGCATGGCAGACCCGCCGCGCATCTTCCACGTGAACTGGTTCCGGCAGGACGACGAGGGCCGCTATCTCTGGCCCGGCTATGGCGAGAATGTGCGCGTTCTGATCTGGATGATGGACCGAATCAAGGGGCGAGCGGAGGCCAGAGTAACTTCCATCGGTTACCTGCCGACAGTCGAATCCATGCACACTGAAGGGCTGGATCTGGATCGCGGCGCTTTAGAGAAACTTCTCGAGGTGAGAACAGAAGACTGGAAAGGCCATCTGCCCGGCATGAAGGAGCTCTTTAAAAAGTTCGGCGACAAAATGCCGAAAGAGCTTTGGGACGAGCTGCACGC
>JBBROJ010000076.1:0-24195 GCA_038229495.1 Chthonomonadales bacterium | reverse complement strand
GGAGCCGGCTTGCCGGCGAGGGGATTAATGGGCATCGTCGTTTCCACTTCTGTCAGGCGGCTTTGTAAGCCGAGATTCGCGATTTTGCGGTCAGTATACCTGCCGCATGCCTGCTGCATACCTGCAACGGCTGAAGACGGCAATTACGGGGGAGTTTTCGCGCCGGGCCGCAGCGAGCAGGATTCGCCGGCTAAACGGCTAATTGGAGATTATCAGTCGCAGGGCAAGCAGACTGAAAAGGGACAAAAGCATGGCCAGTGATGACGCAGCGATGACAAGAATGGTGCGCTCTCAGGTTGCGCGCCGCTCCATTGACGCCTCGATGTTGAATATTCGGGTTTCACATGGAATCGTGTATCTGGGAGGGATTATTCGCGTGCTTCGCACCCACGCCGACATGGACCTCACCAAAGAGATGGAGCTCATTTCCACCGTACTGCGGAGCAAGCAAGGGGTTCGCGAGGTAATTTGGGAGGTCACGCAGAGGACGTAAACCGGAAGCGCAGTGACATGCCCGCCGACAGTCATCAGTCCATCTGCGTGCAGTGATCCAAGGCCTTTCTCCGCCGCCGGCTTCAAGAACCTTGCGCTGGCGCGATCCCTTGATTTCGTATACGCGAAGGCTGTATCCCTCGTTGTAGATTCCCTGAATCGCCCCTCCATCGTGCTGTTGTTATCTCAAGCGTCTGAGGAGAAGACCCAATGAGTCTTGACATGCCACTGAGGATATGCTGCAACCGTCGAACTGTTCTTCGAGGATTCGCAGTTGGCACGGCCGTTGCCGCGGTTTGTGATGCGGGCGAATCGGCGTTGGCAGCGCAGGCGTCGCACAATCGGAAGCTGCCCCGCGCCGGCCTGGAGGCCGCGAACATCTCGCCGGAAGGCGTTCTTGCGTTCATCGATGCCGTCGAACAGAAGGTGGGCGGGCTTCACAGCTTCATGCTGCTGCGTCACGGCCACGTGGCCGCGGAAGGATGGTGGGCTCCCTATGCGCCAGCGCTGCCTCACATGCTGTATTCGCTCAGCAAGAGCTTCACCTCCACGGCGGTCGGCCTTGCCGTCGCGGACGGCAAGCTCTCCGTCGATGACCCGGTTATCTCGTTGTTTTCCAATGACGCTCCCGCCCTGCCGACCCGCAATCTATCCGCCATGCGCGTGCGGCATCTCCTGACCATGAATACGGGTCACGATAAGGACGCGACCGGCGCGACCACCGCCGCTCCCGACGGTAACTGGGTGAAGGCTTTTCTGTCGCTTCCCGTGGAGCACGCTCCGGGCAGTAAGTTCGTTTACAACAGCGCTGCCACCTACATGCTTTCGGCCATCGTGCAGAAGCTGACCGGCATGACGGTCCTCGACTACCTGCGCCCCCGCCTGTTCGAGCCTCTGGGCATAGACGGGCCTACGTGGGAGACCTGCCCTCGCGGAATCAACACCGGAGGATGGGGCCTGAGCGTTCGGACGGAAGACATCGCGCGATTTGGACAGCTCTACCTGCAAAAGGGGACGTGGAACGGGCGCGAGCTTGTTCCGGCGAGTTGGGTTGCGGCGGCGACCTCCAAACAGGTTCCGAATGGCGACGGGGGAGCGAGCGATTGGGCGCAGGGCTACGGCTATCAGTTCTGGCGGAGCAGGCACGGTGCGTTCCGCGGCGACGGCGCGTTCGGGCAGTATTGCGTCGTCATGCCGGAACAGGACGCGGTCCTCGCCATCACCAGCGGCCTCGGCGACATGCAGGCGGTGCTGAACGCGGCGTGGGACAACCTGCTTCCCGCCATGCAGCCCGCGCATTCGGCACAAACGAGCAGCGATGTTATGCTGAAGCAGAGAATCAAGAAATTGAGCGTTCCGCTACCGAAGGGCGAGGCGTCTTCCCCGACTGCAAAACAGGTTTCCGGCAAAACCTACACATTCAACGAGAATCCGCCGAACTTGCAATCCGCGACGTTCACGTTCGACAAGAACGGCTGCACAGTGATTCTGCGGGATGCGGATGGCGAGCACAAAGTGACCGTCGGTGATTCGGAATGGGTAAAGGGGTCCGTGCCAAAGAATGGACATTCCGTCGGGCTTGGCGACCATCTCACCGGCAAGATTGCCGCACGCGGCGCTTGGACGGCAGCGGATACCTATACGATGAAGGTCTGTTTCACCGAAACGCCCTACATCCGAACGATTGCCTATCGTTTCGCCGGGGATCAGGTGACGGTAACGACGAAGATGAACGTCGGTTTTGGCCCCACCGACCGGCCGGCAATCATTGGGCGCGCGGCGTAGAGGCCCCACCCACCCCTCGGCCCCGTCCCAGAGTGGGAGGGTCGGGCCGAAGAGCGTAAGGAGCCGGATTCTTCAGTCGCTCAGGCTCCATCCCAAGAAACTACTTCCCCGCGCGACGGTAGTACGGGCGAACGCACGATTCCAAGCCCACACTCCGCCTCCCGTTCCGGGAGGGGCCGGGGGGTGGGTCGGTTCGGGGGGTGGGCAGGCCCTACCGCTTAACCCGCCCCTGCAAGTCGCGGAGGGCGCGGCCCAGATCGTCGAGAGAGTCGTTGTACTCCTTCTGCTTCTGCCGGGCGCGCTGATAGGCCGTGTTCGCCCGTCCCACCAGCTCCGGCACCGAGCCGGATACTGTAGAGGACGTCGACGAGGCCGTGGATCCCTGGCCATTCGGGCGCGCAGTATTTTCAATAACCACCGGAACTCCCGTGTTCGACGAATCCCCGACACTTCCGCCGGCCGGCGATCCGCTGTCCGCGCCCAACGCTGCGATCGCCTGATCCAGCGTGGGCCGCATCACGATCTTTTTGCCGCTCGAGACAATCACCTGCATCAGCCCCGGCACCGATCCGCCGCCGGACGCCTGCACGTAGACCGGTACGCAGTAGAGGAGGGACGATTCGATGGGAATAATCAGTAGGTTGCCATAGATCACCTTGGAGCCACGCTGCCCAAGGAGCGTCTCCAGCTCGGATACATCCCGCTGTTTTCTCATGAGCGCCAGCATCTGCTGCGGGCCGTTTATGTTGCTGCCCTTGGGGAAACGGTACACCAGCAGCTTGCCGTAGTCGTCCGGGTCGCACCGCGCGGACATCCAGGCCGCGAGATTCTGGGCCGAGTTTCCCTGCGACATCGGGGTGTAAGGCGTCATGATCAGGAATTCATCCACTTGCGATCCGGGCAGCCGCATAACCACGTAGTAGGGGGCCATCTTGCCTGGCTGCGAGGCCTGGCCGCTCGAATCGGTTCCTATCGTGGGGTCGATGGGCACGTCCCAGGCGTCCTCTTTGAGGTAGTAGGCGTCCGGGTTGGAGATGTGGTAGATGGTGTATATGTCCCGCTGAATTCTAAACAGGTCTTCCGGGTAGCGGAGGTGCGCTTTGAGATTCGCGGGCATCTGGGCGAGAGGCGTATAGAGGCCCGGATAGACCCGATTCCACGTCGATATGATTGGATCCTTCGGGTCCGCGACGTAGAGCTTCACCGTACCGTCGTATGCGTCCACGACCGCCTTTACCGAGTTGCGAATATAGTTGAACGATTCATCCACATCGGGAGACGCGGCGCCCGCGCGGAACGGCTTGCTGTAGGGGTACCGGTTGGTGATGGTGTACCCGTCCATCATCCATACTAGGCGGCCCGAATCGACGACGAGATAGGGATCGCGGTCCCAGTTCAAGTAGGGAGCCAGCGTCTCCACGCGTTCGCGGATGTTGCGGCGGAAGAGAATCCTGCTTTGGTCCGTCAGGTCGTTCGATAGGAGCATGTTCGTATCGCCGAGCCGCATGGACCAGGCGATCCGGCTCAGCTCTCCCCCCAGTGGCACTCCTCCCTTGCCCGCATATCGCGTATCCGCCGCGGCAGTTGCAGCAGCGGTCACAGCAGCAGCGGCAGTTGGAGCAGCTCCTGGGGCCGTCGGGGCGGCCGTCTCCAGCGGGTAATCGAACTCCTTCTCCTTGGAATCCACGAAAGCGTACTCGTTGGTTAGTTGTCCGAAATAGATCTGCGGGCGGGTCAGCTTCAGCTCCGGGCGGGCGTTCTGCACAGGCATTCCGTTCATCAAGTATTCCGGCAGGCCGTCCGTGTCTACGCGGTGCACCGGGCTCATAACCGCGCCATATCCGTGGGTGTATTGCAGCCGCTCATTCTGCCATGTCTTTGCGCCGGCGGGCAGCCCGTCCGCCCACAACTCGCGCGCGCCGAGCATCACCTGCCGGTAATCATTGCCAAAATGATAACGGTCTACGTCGATGTTGTACTCGTTCTGTGTCCCGCCCTCTTCCGGAAGACTGAATCGATAGAAGCTGCGGAACGCCTGCCGCACGGTATAGACAGCCCCCAGCTGGGGCCAGTCCCACAGGCGGATATTGTCCAGAGTCGCTCGATTGGCGGCCATCTGCGCGGCGGTGAGCGATTCGACGGCCGAAAGCTCCTGCACCTGCACGTTATCCAGCCCGTATGCCTTCTGCGTGAACTCGATGTCGTGGGCGATATAGGGCCGCTCCTTGCCCTGCTGGTTCGGCGTAACGGAGTAGTTTTGCAATATTGCGGGGTAGATGCCGCCGACAATCAGGAGCGCGAACGCCCACATGCCGACCCCGATGAGCGGCAGCCGGAACGGTTTCCCACGCCAGATGTTGACGAAGCAGAGCGCGCCCGTGAGAATGAGCGCGAGCGCCTCCAGATTCATCGCGGGCAGCCGGGCGTGCAGGTCCGTATAGCCTGCGCCGAAGAAGGGACCGTTCTCTCGATAGAGCAGGTCGAAACGGTTCAGCCACGTTCCCCACGCATAGACGAGCGCGGCCAGCCCCGCGAGAGCGAGAACGTGCCGCCGCACGTGGTCATCGAAATGCGGCGTCTGCCCGTTCAGGTCCACGGCTCCCTGGCTGACATGGAAAAGCGAAGTGATTACAAGCGTTGCCAGCAGCGCGAAGAGGAACCAGCCCTGTAGGAAGCTGAGGAACGGTACGCGGAAGACATAGAACCCGATGTCGTTCCCAAACACGGGGTCGGTCTTTCCAAAGCTGCCCGCGTGAGTGAACAGCAAATAGCCGGACCACTGCGAGGCGGCGTTGAAAGCGACGAGGACCGATATCAGAATAGCCGCCGCCAGCGCGATTCGATTGGCGCTCCCCCGCAGCATTTCCGTGATGCGTTCCCGCTCGATATCGAGGTGGAGCGCCCGGAATGGGCGTGATCGGGGCTGGTCCGCGTTCATGCGCCGCGCGAGCCACAGGTTGAAATAGACGATGAGAAAGAAGAGCAGCCCGAATCCGAAAAAGAGCTGAAGCTTCGCGGAAAGCGTTGTGGTAAAGACGCTGGACTGGCCCAGCTCGCCGAACCACTGGCTGTCGGTGTAGAGCCTCGCGATCTGGAATCCGAATAGGACGAGAATCGCTATCGAGCCGAGGACAAGATAGCGTGCAGCGCGGAGCCAAAGCGGTGTGGGGCGGCGATTCGATTCCGGCATGGGATGTGCCACGGAGGTTCTCCTTACGAGACAGGTCTCGCGCTGCTGAAGCGATTACCGCGACTGCCGCGAATAAGTAGCAGGCGAGCGCACAGCATATCTACTTTCTTCTACTTTATTCTATGTCGTAGTGTTAGAGTATTGCATACTCGCTCGGGCGCGCGCCCTTTGGCGCCACGATTACCGGGTCAATTTGACGCTGTACCGCTTTTCCGATATAATGAAACCGTATCCGCCGCGATTGCGTTCGATTTCCAAATGCGCTTTGCGCATGCGATTGCATCACACTTGTTTTGATGTTCGCCGCTTCGCTGAAATGCGGGCGGTTCTGACTTTATCGGCGCTATAGAGGAGTATCCGTGCCCACCGACAGCCCAGCCCCTTCAGATGCTGCGCCGCCCCGCCTCTCCCTCGTGATTCCCGCCTACAATGAGGCGGAGCGTATCGGCGGTACGCTTGAGCGAATGCTCGCCTACTTCGACGGCCAGGACTACGAGGTGGAATTCCTCGTGGTGGACGACGGCAGCTCAGACTCGACGCAGGATGTTGTACGCAAGGCTGCCGGGGCGCGCCTTAACGTGCGCATCCTTCACTACGACGGTAACAGGGGGAAGGGTTTCGCTGTCCGCTACGGAATGGTACGCGCGGAGGGCGATTACGTCCTTTTCTCTGATGCCGACGAATCTACGCCTATCCGCGAGGTGGAAAAGCTCTATGAGTCCGTGCGCCGGGGGCACGACATTGCCATTGGGTCCCGCGACGTTGCCGATTCGAAGCTGACCCGCCACCAGTCCCGGATTCGGGAAGCCGGAGGCAAGCTGTTCAATCGTTTCGTGCAGATGCTGGCGGTCCCCGGAATACACGACACCCAATGCGGTTTCAAGCTGTTTACACGCACTGCCGCCCGGAACATCTTCTCGCGCTGCCAGGTGGATAACTTCTCGTTCGACGTAGAAGCGCTCTACATCGGACGCCTGCTCGGATATTCGGTTCAGGAGGTCGGGGTCGAGTGGCACCACTGTGAAGGCAGCAAAGTGGATTACTTGAGGGATTCGGTGCGTATGATCGCGACGCTCTTTCGCATTAGGGCGACGGACTATCAAATAAAGAGGGCGGAGATGAGCCGCCGCTCTATCTCGGAATAGTTTTCGGCTAACCAGGAACCAGGACCCTCCCAATCTTTCCGCGACCATTCAGGTCCGCCGGGCCGGGAGGGTTCTTATCGTTTGCGGCTATTTGTCTGATGCGTGTTCAGAGGATATTGACGGGCAGCCCGCGAATCGGAGTCTCAAGTAGATGCCGGGATGCATGTGATGGGCTTCGAGCGGTACAGGAGGTTGGTTATGATAAAAATTGACGGGATAACTCGACGGGAAGCGTTGACTACCCTGGCCGGGGCGGCCGGAGGATTGATAATGGCAGGCGGAGCAGAATCAGCGGTAGCCGCGGAAGTGGAGCCGGCGCAGGGCGCGAAAGAGAAAGGCATGCTCAAGCACTCAGTCTGCAAGTGGTGCTATGGCGGAATACCGCTCGACGATCTTTGCGCGAAGGGCAGCGCGTTCGGCCTTGTGTCGGTTGAGCTTTTGGGCGAAAAGGACTGGGCCACCTGCGCGAAGCATGGCCTGACCTGCGCCGTGGCGAACGGACCGAGCGGCATCACGGATGGGTGGAATCTGCCGGCGGACCATGATAAGCTTGTGAAAGAATCGGAACGGCTGCTGCCGCTCGTAGTCGCCGCCAAAGTGCCGCAGATGATCGTCTTTTCGGGCAGCCGGCGCGGCATGTCGGACGCGGACGGACTGGTCAACTGCGCAAAGGGATTGAAGCGAATCATTCCCCTGGCCGAGCAGCTCGGCGTCACGGTCATTATGGAGCTTCTCAACAGCAAGCGCGACCACAAAGACTACATGTGCGATCACACCGCGTGGGGCGTCGAGCTGGTGAAACGGGTCGGCTCGCCGCGCTTCAAGCTGCTCTATGACATCTACCATATGCAGATCATGGAAGGCGACGTAATCGCCACCATACAGTCGAACATCCAGTATATCAACCACTTTCACACGGGCGGCGTGCCGGGCCGCAACGAGATCGACGATACGCAGGAGCTGAACTACCCGCGAATCTGCCACGCTATCGTTGACACGGGCTTTACCGGCTACATCGCGCAGGAGTTCATTCCGAAGCGCGACCCGCTCACCTCGCTCAAGCAGGGAGTCCAGCTCTGCACCGTGTAAGACGCGGAATTTGTGTAAGCGCGGGAATGAGAGTAACAGCATTTTCCGCATCCGACGAGCGACTAAGTGGTAAACAATAGGGACTGAGGTGCGAGAGATGAGTGTGAGCGCACATGTAGCGGTTCTGATCGCGTCCGGAGTTCTTGCGGCGCTTCCAGTCCGTGGACACTCTGTCGATGCTCGAGTGATGGGTGTCAAGGTGAACGAGGGGGCCGATCAGATCGATATCGAAACCTCCGCGCTGTCGGCCTCCATTCGTAAGCGTGGTTACGTGAGTGGAGTTGCGGGCGGGTCGCTTGTGGACAGGAAGACAGGCTTTCGGGACGTCGGCTTTGGCCTCGACATCGTAGACTGGCTCATGGAGCCGGGCAGCGACGCCGCCTATCGCGACCGGCTGCCGGGCGATCTCCCCTACGAATACAACAACCTAGTTCACGGCAGCCGGGCGAAACGCTCAATCGAGGGACCGCAGATATGCACGCAGACGAAGGAGCTCTCACCCCGCGCGATTCGCGGCAAGGATTTCGCCGCAGTCACGATGAGCCACCGCTATACGCTCGCCGCTCCGGGCAAGACAGCCGGCTCTCAATGGACTCAGACACTTGTCTTCCCGGAGGGCAAGCGATACTTCCTCGCGAGCGACCGCATTGATTCTGTGAACGCAAGCGACTCGCTCTTCCTGCGCCTCGACATGCCCGGCCATATCAGGCACAACGGCGGCGATACCTTTAGCGAGGTCTATCTCAGCTACGCCGGCCGCATTCCCGCGAGCGAGTTCGACCACAATTTTCCCCCGGACGCGAAGCTCCTCTACGCGCGTGACGATGCGAAGCCACCGAAGCGGTTCATTCGTGCCTACCACCTCCGTGACCCGAAGACAGGCAAAGACGGCCCCTGGCTGGCAGGAATGACGCTCGACCCAGCTGTTGTCTCCGAGGCATGGTGCCATCAGCGCGACTACGTCTGCATGATCGAGGAGATTGGAGGACGCCCGATACGGTCGGGCCAATCATTCGGAGCGGCCTATTTGGTCGGGTTCTTCGACTCAATTGATGAGATGAATCGGGTCTACGATCGGTACGCGGGCCATTCCGGCTTGACGGCCAACGAGACCGGCTGGAGGCTTATCAGGACTGTCCCCAGGTCTGCAACGCCCACGCCAAACTCCAGCCGCGATGAGGCGCGTATCAAGCGGCGGCTCGAATGGTTTCAGGATCAGAAGTTCGGCCTATTCCTCCACTGGGGCCTCTACAGTCAATGGGGATGCATTGAGTCGTGGCCGCTGGTGGAAGAGGATAAGTGGGCGCGCCCCGACAACCTCAACGCGTGGGTCGATCGCGGCAAAGACATGGAGCGGTTCAAGCGGGGCTACCGCGCGCTGAAGCACTCCTTCAACCCGACGAGCTTCGATCCGTCAACGTGGGCCGAGGCCGCGAAGTACGCCGGTATGAAGTACGTTGTCTTTACAACAAAGCACCACGACGGATTCTCCATGTTCGACACACGCCAGACCGACTTCCGAATCACTGCGCCGGACTGTCCCTTCAACTCCGATCCGCGTGCCAACGTTGCGAAAGAGGTGTTCGATACCTTTCGGAACCACGGCTTCGGAATCGGAGCCTACTTCTCGAAGGCCGATTGGAATCACCCTGACTACTGGAGCCCGGACGCGCCGGCCCGTACCCGTAACCCGAACTATGACACTCACAAGAATCCGGAGAAATGGAACCGATTCGTCGACTTCACCCACCGCCAGGTCGAGGAGTTGATGACCGGCTACGGCAAGGTGGACATTCTCTGGCTGGACGCCGGTCAGGTGCGTGCGCCACAACAGGACATCCAAATGGACCGGCTCGCGGAAATGGCGCGAAGCCACCAGTCGGACCTTCTGATCGTGGACCGAACGGTCGGCGGCAAGTACGAGGACTATCGCACTCCAGAGCAGGAGGTGCCGGACAAGCCGCTCGATTACGTTTGGGAGTCCTGCATCACGATGGGCACGCAGTGGTCCAACAAACCGGACGACGACTACAAGTCTTCGCGAAATTTAATTCATCTGCTCGTGGACGTGGTGGCGAAGGGTGGCAACCTGCTGCTTAACATCGGCCCGCAGCCGGATGGCAAGCTGCCTCCAGTAGCGCTCTCGCGGCTGAAGGAGATAGGAGACTGGATGCAAGTGAACGACGAGGCAATTCACGGCACGCGCGCCTTAGCGCCGTACAAGGAGGGGAGGGTAGCTTACACGCGAAAAGGCAGCGGTGCGTACGCCATCTATCTGCGGCCGGAAGGAGAAACGTCGCTGCCGGCGACGATCAGCCTGCCGACTGTCGCGCCGAGGCCCGGCTCGAAGGTTCGCATGCTGGGATTCAAGAAGGCGCTGGCGTGGCATTCGGCACGTGGTGGATGTGCCATCGAAATCCCGGCGTCACTCGCTCGCAACCCGCCGTGTAATTACGCTGTGGCATTCGCCTTCGAGCTATCGTCCAGATAACCGCGCGGACTCATATTGCCAACGCTGCTTCCTCTCCGACCGCTCATTGAGCTGTCTCCTCTCGTCCATTTCCCCGGTATTGCGCGCTCGAATCAACGCTCAACAGTCCTCGTTCCGTCATCTCTTGAACCGTAAGCAATCCAATACTCTAAGGTAACTCTAAGGCAATTGTTAAGGAATTGTTAAGGGGTGACGCGTATTACAATTGCGGGCCGCAGTCGTCAGGCGGCCTGAATACACGTGCCACAGCGCATCATCACATCAACAGACAAGTATCATCAGCGCATCATCGCATCATCGCATCATCGCTTCGAGAGCGGAGCGGTTTCAAGGAGCCATCAATGTCGATACCACGCCCACGCTTAGAGCTTAACCCTGGAGAGTTTCTGAAGATAGGCGGCGCGCACGACGCACTGACCGCCGTACTGCTTGAGCGAGCGGGGTTTCCAGCTCTTTGGGTAAGTGGGTTTGGCGTTTCCGCAGCCCAATTCGCGATGCCGGATGTAAACCTTGTCTCGATGACCGAGAGCGTGGATGCTACGCGGCGCATGGCCGAGAGCGTTCGGGTTCCGGTTATCGTCGATGCGGACAATGGGTTCGGCGACGCGACAAATGTCACGCGCGCCATTCGCGAGTTTGGCATGGCGGGCGCCGCCGGTGTTTGCATAGAAGACAACACGTTTCCGAAGCGTTGCAGTCTGTATCCCGGCGCTCCGCGAGAGCTGGTCTCGATTGAAGAGATGTGTGACAAGCTGCGCGCTGCGCGCAGGGCAGCCGATGCATTCGGAATCTTTCTGATTGGCCGCGTCGAGTCTCTTATCGCGGGCCACGGGAGCGAGGATGCCATCGAGCGCGCAAACGCATACGCTGACGCCGGAGCGGACGCCCTCCTGATACACGCGAAAAGCTTCGCGCCGCTGCGGGAGATCGCGCGGTCCGGCAGGGTCAAAAAGCCGCTGATCGCCGTCCCGACCCTGTTTGGCGAGGCTACGTTCGAGGAGATGGAGGAGTGTGGGATCTCCGGCGCGATATACGCCAACCAGATGCTTCGTTCCATGGTTCGCGCATGCGGAACGATGGCGGAAAAGATGCTGTCTGCCGCTTCGCTCGCAGAACTGGATGACCTCATCACGCCCCTTAGCGGCATCAATGAATTGGTCAAGGTTCCGTCCGGCTGGTCCAACGGCGGAGCCCCCAAATCGAACGGCTCGCATTCCCCGGCATCCGATTCGGTCACCGCATCGGCCGGCCGCTGAGATTTGCGCGAAAGGATATTCTCAAATGCTGTCTCAGCGCGTGCAGATGCTCGGCAGCTCGCAGACCTCCGGCATGCGCAACCGCGCCCGAAAGCTGCGGACGGAAGGCGTACAAATCATCAACTTCGCGGCGGGCGAGCTGGACCAGGACACGAGCCCGGTCATCAAGGAAGCGGCGCGGCAGGCGATAGACGCGGGCCGGACCCAGTACACGGACACTCTGGGCATCGGCGAGCTGCGCGAGCGCCTGGCGCAAAGGATGTCGGAGAAGGCCGGCACGCCCTATTCCATGGAGGAGGTGGGCTTTACCGCCGGGGCCAAGCAGGCGCTGTTCAACGCGGCAATGGCGGCTTTCGGGCCCGGCGACGAGGTAATCATTCCGGCTCCGTATTGGGTCACTTTTCCAGAACAGGTACGCCTGGCCGGGGCGACCCCCGTCTTCCTGAATACCGTAGACAGCGGCTTTCATATCGACGTTGGCGAGCTGGCAAGGTTAATCACGCCGCGCACTCGCGGTATCATTCTGAACACGCCGAACAATCCCACGGGCGTGGTATACGGTCCCGATGTCATCCAGGGAATCGCGCATCTGGTGCTGCGCCACGACCTGACCTGCGTCTTCGACGAGTGTTATGACGCGCTGGTCTACCCGCCGTCCGTTCACCACAACATTGTAAAGCTCGTGCCGGAAATGAAAGCGCGGACAATCCTGGTTGGCTCTCTCTCGAAGACCTATTGCATGGCAGGCTGGAGGGCGGGCTATTTTGCCGCGCCACAACCGTTCGTGAAGGCCGTTGCCAACCTGCAAAGCCACACGGCGTCCAATGCGAGCAGCCTCGTGCAGTACGCCGCTCTGACCGCGCTCGATTCCTCCAATGATGCGTTCGTTGCGACTGTCCGAGGCCAGTTGGAGAGCCAGCGGGGCCTTGCGATTCGGATGCTGGAGGAGATTCCGGGCCTCACCTTCACCCGGCCGGACGGCGCTTTCTATCTCTTTCCGGACGTGAGCAGTCTGCTGGGCCGTACTATCGACGGGCAGCGGCTGGAAAGCGCGGAAATGCTCGCCGAGATGCTGTTGCAGCACGCGCACATCGCCGTTGTGCCGGGATCGGCGTTCGGCTCCGACCGCCACGTCCGCATATCATACGCTATACCTCCGGCTGAAATCGCGGCGGGCATGGAGAACCTCCATCGCTTCGTGCAGTCGCTCGATTAGCCGCGATTGGACGCGGCAGGCCGCGCATCCATGGTCTCATTGACCCCCCCATAAACTTTTTGGAGACAGCGTTGGAATCGGGGATTGTTCTGTTCTTGGGCATGGTCCGGCGCGGAGAATGCGAGAGTCTGCTGGAGCGCGGCTGCACGCTGGGCGTTTTGGTTGACACTAACAACAAGCAGCGCCTAGCGGACGTTTCGCAGTTCGCCCTCGTGGAGCGGTTCGACTTCGCCCGGCCGTTCGACGAGCTTGTAGAAGCCGTGCGCGGAATCCAGAGCCGATTAGGAATCTCGTGCCTCTTCAACGTGGTCGAGTTCTACGTGGCGCAAACGGCCGACGTGGCCGCGAAGCTGGGCATTCCAAGCATCTCGCCCGATTCCGCAAGACTCTGCCTGGACAAAAGCGTGATGCGGCGGCGGTTCCAGGAGCGCATCAGTCCCGGCGCTGCGGCCCGCTTTCACGTGGTGGCATCCGAATCGGCCGAATCCGGCGAATCCGATCTTCTCCGTTATGCCGCCGAGCTGGGCTATCCCGTCTTCCTTCAGCCTGCCAACGTGTCCGCCAGCATGTGGTCCACATCCAACGAGGACGAAGCTGCGCTGCTGCGCAGTTATCGCGCGATGCTGAGCGAGGTGCCTGCCTATTATGAGCGGCTCGGAAAGAGGGGCACGAAACTTACGGTCGTTTTGTCGGAGTTCTTGAAAGGAGACAATACCTCCATCGACTGCGTGATCGATGGGCAAGCGAACGTCTTCACGACACCTATCGTAGATGTGCTGACCGGCCGCGACATTGGGATAGACGACTTCCATCACTTCGCGCGAATCGTACCCTCCCTCGTTCCACCGAAAAAGCAGCGCGAGCTGGACGCTCTGGCCGCGGCTGGGGTGACTGCGCTGGACATGACGACCTGTGCCGCCCACGTAGAGTTCATCGGCAATCGGTTGGGCGAGATTGCGGCCCGGCCAGGCGGCAACCGCCCCCGCATTCTGAATCTGGCCTACGGAATCGATGAGTTGAATGCCTATTACGACGTGCTGGTTGGACAGCGCCCGAATCTGAGCGCGAAACATCACCATGCCGCCGCTATCGTAACCCCATTCCCGTCTCGCAACGGGACACTTCGGAGCATCAGGCACCTGGACGAGGTCTCCAGCCTTCCGGGGTATCTCTATCACGAGGCGCGCGGTCAGGCCGGACAGACAGTAGGGCTCGCCCGCGACGGCTATCGGGCTCCGCTCTATATTGAGCTGCGATCCGCCGATGCGGAAGTGGTCCGTCGCGGCGTCGATCTGATCGCGTCCTGGCCGGACCTCTACGAGCTCGAATGAGCCGCAGCGAACTGTGGCCGCTTTCAGGCGCGAATATCCATGAATTCGATAAGCAATGACGCCTTGCGCGAGACCGGGTCTTCCCACCAAGTCGAATGTAGATCTGGCGTGGTGGTGTCGGTCTCACGACCTTCTTCCGACACGGGCCTGGCAATTCTAAAGGCGGGGGGCAATGCGGTTGACGCCGCCATTGCCACGGCATTCGCGCTCGCGGTCACGTATCCCCTCGCTGGCAATCTGGGCGGCGGCGGATTCATGCTGGTACACCCGGCTCCGGGCGGTGGTGAGCCCGTCGCATTCGATTACCGCGAAACGGCCCCGGCCGCTGCATGGCCGTCGATGTACATAAAAGAAGAGTCGCAATTCACGCACCGGGCGGTCGCAACGCCGGGCACGGTTCGTGGTCTCGAACTGGCGCACCGGCGATTCGGCGGCCTGCCGTGGCCTATGCTTCTGGAGCCGGCCATTGCATTGGCCCGTGACGGCTTCATCGTTGACAGCGCCGTTGCCGGCTCGGCGAACGATACGCTGGCGGCCGCGCCGGACCATGCCGAGCTTCAGCGCGTCTATGGCAAGCCAGGCGGAGGAAAGTGGCAGGCCGGCGACCGCATGATTCTGCCGGACCTGTCGCGCACTCTTCAGACACTCGCGGATCACGGACCGGACGCCTTCTACACTGGCTCGATTGGCGAACGGATTGTCACCGAGATTGCAGGCGGTGGAGGACTGATTACGGTCGGGGACCTTGCCGCATATCAGGCCATCGAGCGCAAACCCTTGGCGACGCGGTATCGGGGACTGCACGATGTTTTTGTGCCGCCCCTGGCGAGCGCGGGCGGCGTATGCCTGATCGAAGAGCTGAACATTCTGGAAGCGTTCGACCTAAAAGATTCCGAGCGATGGTCGGCGCGCACGCTCCACATCATGGCGGAGGTCATGCGCCGCGCGCAGCGCGACCGTGCCATTCATCTTGGTGACCCGGCTTTCGTCGCCATTCCCGACTGGCTCACCTCGCCGAATTATTGCCGCGAATTAGCGGATTCCATTGACTTGAAAAGGGCAACGCGCAGTGAGACTCTCGCGGGCGGCTTTTCTGTAAGCCGCGAATCGCGGAGCACGACTCACTTTGGAGTCATCGACCGTAACGGAATGGCGGTCGCCAACACGTATACGCTCGAACGACGCTGGGGCTCGCGCGTAGTCGTAAAGGGCATGGGCTTTCTGCTCAATAACAACATGCGGGCCTTCAACCTGTTCCCGGGCGAAACCGATACACGAGGCAGCTTAGGGACGGAACCCAACACAATTGCGCCGGGCAAGCGGCCCATTAGCTCCATGGCTCCTACCATCGTATCGAGGGAAGGCCGTGTTGTTCTCGTAACGGGCAGTACCGGCAGCCGCGCAATTCCCAACACGATCCTGAACATCCTCGTCAGCCTGCTCGACTATGGAATGTCCGTGGAGGCCGCCGTTCGGTCTCCACGTTTTTCGCAGGAGTGGTTTCCCGACCATATCCGTATGGAATCTCCGGAAGTCATGCCCGAGACAGTCAGTGCGCTCAAAAGGATGGGGCACGCGGTGACTGCGCCTAGTCCACTTCCGTTTCAGGGCGATGCGCATACGATCTGGATGGCGGGTGACGGCACGCGCGTCGGTGTCGCGGATCGCCGGATTAGCGGCAGCGCGGCGGGTTATTAGAGGCGGTATAGAAATCCCTCGCCCCCGTCCCCTTCCCGCCTGCGGTCGCTCGGCGGCGCTGGCGCTTGCCCCTTCGTAAGGGGAGAGTGGAGCTTTGGCGGAGGATTCGAGCCTTCGCCCACTAAGCCCCCTCCTTACCAAGGAGGGGGTTGGGGGAGGTTTGGCGGAGGAGTGAGGGTAGAAGAGCGACTTGACGAGCAAGCTGAGGGACGGTTTCCGGCCCTGCGGAGTCCGCAGTTCCGGCTGCTCTGGATCGGGCTGACCATCTCCGCGGTCGGGACCAAAATGCAGGACATGACTGTCCGGTGGCATGTCTACGATCTCACCCACTCCATGGTGGCGCTCGGACTTATCGGCCTGTTTCGGTTTATCCCCCTTGTCCTCTTCTCCCTTGTGGGCGGGGCGGTCGCGGACGCGAACAATCGCCGACGGATCCTGCTCATCTCACAGTCTGTCCTGGCCGGCGGCGCGATTGCGCTGGCCACGCTGACTCAGTTCGAAACCGTCTCCGCGATGAGCATCTATGGTGTCAATGCGCTGGGCGCGGCGGCGCTCGCCTTTGACAGCCCCGCGCGCCAATCGCTCATGCCGAACCTCGTGCCTCGCAAGCATTTCTCCAACGCCGCTTCGCTCAACAGCACCGCGTACAAGGTCGCGACGGTCGTAGGTCCGTGCATCGCCGGCGGGCTGCTCCAGCAGGGCAGCATCGCTCTCATATACTGGATCAACGCGGCATCGTACCTGGCGGTGCTCATCGCCGTCCTGCGCATCAAGCCTGAAGCGATGGCGCGCGAGTCGGTCGCGCGAGGCCGGGTCAGCGTTGAATTGCTTGTCGAGGGACTGCGTTTCGTCTGGAGCAAGCCGATCCTGGTGTGGCCTATCTACCTCGACTTCCTTGCGAGCTTCTTCGCCTCCGCGGAGGCGCTTCTGCCCGTTTTTGCACGGGACATCCTGCGAGTGGACGCCCGCGGATACGGCCTATTGACCGCCGCGTCCGCGGTCGGATCGGTTGGCGCGGGCGCAATCATGGCATTCCGCCGCCCGATATTTCGGCAGGGGCTGACAATGCTCCTTGCGGTCGCAATTTATGGATCCGCAACGGTCGTGTTCGGGCTGTCGGAGGTCTTCTGGCTTTCGCTCGCGGCCCTTGTTGTGGCGGGCGGCGCGGATACCGTGAGCAGCATACTCCGGCAAACCGTGCGCCAAATGGGCACGCCGGACCATTTGCGGGGGCGCATGACGGGAGTGAATATGATCTTTTTCACAGGCGGCCCCCAACTCGGTAACCTGGAGGCCGGCCTGTTGGCCAGCGCGTTGGGCGCACCACTGTCCGTTGTCATAGGGGGGATTGGCTGCCTGTTTTCTGTGGCATGGGTGGCGGCTCGCGCGCCCATACTCAGGAACTATCGGCGAGCGGTGGGCGATTAGCGCTTCTCGTCCGTGTTCTCAGCTTTGCGCGCTCTCAGGACGAGCGGCGTGCCTTCCAGCGGATAGGTGTCGCGAAGGCGATTCTCCAAGTAGCGCAGATAGGAGAAGTGAATCAACTCGGGATCATTGACGAACATGAGGACGGTGGGGGGCTGGACGCGCGGCATGGTAGCGTAGTATATCTTCAACTGCCGCCCTCGAACGGTGAGGGGATGCGCTTCAACGGCATCGCGGAGCAGCCGATTCAACTCGCCGGTCGGTATCCTGTGCGCGTGATTCGCGGCCGATTCCAGAGCGGTTTCCAGCACTTCGGTTACGCTGAATCGGAGCAGAGCCGAGGAAAAGACCACCGGTGCATAGTGTATATATGGCATCTCGTCGCGAAGATTCTGCGTGAACTCTACAATCATATCGCGATTTGGACGCTTGCCGCGGGTGATTCCGGTATCCACGAGGTCCCACTTATTCACCACTACAACGCTTGCCTTGCCCGCCTCGTGAGCAAAGCCCGCTACTCGCTTGTCTCCGTCCAGCAGCCCCGCCTCCGCGTCGATTACCACCACGCCCACATGGCTTCGGTCGATGGCCGTCTTAGCACGCAAGACCGTATAGAACTCGATATTGCCCTGAACCTTCCCCGCGCGCCGAATTCCCGCCGTATCGATGAGCAGCATCTTCTGTTCGTTCCACATAACCGGGGTATCGATGGCGTCGCGAGTGGTTCCGGGAATCGGGCTGACTATTACACGCTCCTCGCCAAGAATGGCATTGGTGAGCGAGCTTTTGCCTACGTTCGGACGTCCGATAATGGCGAGCCGGACCGTTTCATCGTCCTCATCGTCGTCGGGTGTCTGAGGAAGCACGCTTACAACGTCATCCAGCAGATCGCCGACGCCGTGACCGTGAATAGCGGAGATTACGTAGAGCTGGCCCATCCCCAGCGAGTAGAATTCCATCGCCTCCTGAAGCTGGCGCGTGTTGTCGGCCTTGTTGACCACCAGGAAAACAGGCGCCTTCGATCCGCGGAGCGCATCGGCAAGCTCCAGGTCGGCGGGCAGGAGGCCGTCGCCGGCGTCGCAGACGAACAGAATGGCGTCCGCTTCGTCCATCGCGATAGAAGCCTGTTGTCGAACCTGGACCGTGAGAGGGTCATCCTCGTTGAGGACGATTCCACCGGTGTCGATAACCGTAAACGACCGCCCCTTCCAGTCCATAGTTGCGTAGAGCCGGTCGCGCGTAACGCCGGGAGTATCTTCCACGATGGCAATGCGCTTGCCGATCAGGCGGTTGAAGAGGGTGGATTTACCTACATTGGGCCGTCCTACGACGGCGACGAGCGGGTTGGACATCGGAAGCCTCGAGTTCAGTGGTCAGCGGTCAGTGGTCAGGCAGGGCGTCGATTCGCGTGCCTTCATCGATTTTGATAATATGGGGTGTGCCGCCCTCGCGCCGGATCGCCTCCGCGACAGCGTCTTCGCGGCCTGGCGCAAAAGCGAACATTGTCCCGCCGCCACCGGAGCCGTTCATTTTGCCGCCTAGCGCGCCCGCCTTTATTGCCGCCGCCATCATCGCCTCAATCTTTGGTGTGGAGATGTCCAGGCCGTCGCGAAGCTGGGCATGATGCAGAGTCAGCAGGTGCCCTATCTTGACGTTGTCGCTTTCGGCTAGAGCGTGCGCTGCCTCGATCGTGATATTTCGGTTGAGCATATTGGCCCTGAGCCGGCGAGCGGGAGCGGGCTGAAGGTACTTGAAAAGACCGTCTACCTCCGCGAGCGGCGTTGAAGCGAGATCGAATGCAGGGACCAGCTCTCGCATGCGAGCGATTCCATCCGTCACTTCGCGGCGGGTCTGAGCCAGAGTCTCCAGCGTCGCTTTCGGCTCGAGTGAGTTGCCGAGCACGAATCCACGCAAATTGGATTCCAGCCGCTCCGCCTTGAACGGAGGCCGAGTGTCGATACCCAGAAGCCCGCCGAGCGCCGCGCAGTAGTGATCCATCATTCCGCCCGGATCGCCAAACTCCGTGACTTCGGCTTTGTACCCCCAGCGCGCCAGATCATCGACCGTGAAGGTCGGCGGCCCGTCGGCCGTTTCCAGAAGAATGCGGAGCCACGCAATGACCATTGCGGATGAGCTGCTCACGCCGGCATTTATTGGGATCGTGCCGCGCACCACAATATCGCTGCCTCGGCCCCACGAAAGACCCTCGCGCCGCAGCACGTTCACGGCGGAGCGCAGATAGTCACGGCGATGCGCATAGGTCTGTTCGATGGCGGGATCGATGCAAAGGCTCTCTCCCGTGTCAGGCATTTCGACAGCGAAAAGCGCATCAACTCGCGGCGATGCCGTCATGCTTATCCGGAGATCCACCGCGGCGGCCAGTACAGGCAGTCCAAGATAGTCCTGATGCTCGCCAAAGAGACATATTCTGCCTGGCGCCGACACGCGCAGCCGCTCTTGCATACCGGGATTATAGCATAGAGGCGGGGGATGGGTCGTTGAGGGGTGGTGGGTCAACGGTTCTATATTCTGCTTGCATATGTTACCTTCCGCCAGCGAGCGAGCCGCTGATATGACCTCGCTAGAGGACCTTCGGCCAGTCGTCTTCACGGACGAAAAAATACGTGTGCAAGAGGTCTTATATTTTTCTTGCAGAATGCGATTCACGTGACCCCGCCTAAGCCGTTTGGCCCATCAAGCCGACATTACTAACAGAAGTCCGCACTATGCTTTAAGCAGTAAAGGGGAAGCCTCGTGCCCATCGATTTGCCCGTACCTGGTGATCTGGTTCCAACATGGTTAAGCTCAGGTAGCGCTGTCTCTAGTCATCTTGCCGATGAGGCGGGACGGCTCGCGCTTCTGGCCGTCATAATCGCGGTATTGATCATGATCGCGCTGCTGATGGCCGGTCGTATCTATTGGCGGTGGAAATCCACCCGATTAACTGCTCCTTCGGAATCGGAGATTGTATCACCCGATCTGCTGACGGAAGGCTCTCCGTGCTCGCTCCAGATGCCGGCGGGGAGCGGACTGTGGTCTGGCGACTCCCTCATCCGGGCCATCGAACGAAAGTGGATAGCGCTGGCCGCTCCCTCGAACGAGTCTGCGCCACTGGCCGTTGGAATCCCCCTCTGCGTGACAGTGCCGAGCGCGGCGGCGCTATTCCGGTTTTATGCCACCGTGGTAGATAAGCGCATTGTCGAAGGAGTCCCGACGATCTTTGTCGCGAAGCCTGAGTGGGTGGAAAAGATACAGAGGCGCGAGCACTTCCGCGTTGCCGCGAATTTGCCGTCGATCCTCTCGCTTATCGACCCGGGGGCGGATGCAGGCAAGAGCATGAGGGGCACGATTGCAGACCTTTCGGCGGGCGGATTCAGAATGGCCGTGCCCGAGCCTCTCCGCGACGGCGCGATAGTTCGAGTCAGGCTGCCGGTGGAAGCGCTCGCCGGATATTCGTTTGAGGCACGCGTGGTGCGCTGCGTCGCCGCGCATGACTTTGGACCGCATCGTTACCGGACTCAGTGTCAGTTCCTGCATTTGACAGAGGATACGCGAAACCTCATTGTTGCATACTGCTTCGAAGCTCAAAGAGAGATACGGCGCGAGGAGCGGTAAGCGGGCAAAGATTGCAACAATAGATCTCTTGCAAAAGTCTTGTACCAGTGACGAGCAGGGCGGACACACAGGTCAGCCCCTACAAAGAGATGTGGTTCGAGCAGTCTAGGAGCTTTTCTGGGCGCGGCGAAGCAGCTCAGCCTCTTCCGCAGCCTCGATCTCGGCGAGTGTCTTGCGAGCAGGCGGTTCCGAAGCAGAGACCGCCGCAACGGACGCGGCCGCTTTAACTGCCGGCTGTGGACGCGGCCCCGCTGTCTCAAGGTCGCCCATGTCCAAGAGAATCACGTACCGGAGATTGAAATCCTTTTCGCGCTCCGTTAGCCTGTTCCGGCCCTCCTCCGACAGTCCATCGAGCCACTTCGTCTTCATCTGATCGCGCACGTCGTCGTGGCGCTTGCGAATCTCCTTTGTCAGGCTCTCCGGCTCGACCTCGACGGCGACTTCCGCCTTGCTATAGACCTTCTGCACGGAACCGGTCATGCCGGCGTAGTGCGGAAAATACATCTGCGACTTCACGTCGTCTTCGCTCTGCTCGCGCGTGGCAATTCGGACGCGATCTCCCTCTTTTAGTTCGGCCATTTCAATCTCCGTTAACGGCGGGTCGTTGGGTCGTTGGGAATTAGATGGGTGGCTCCGCCTTGAACCATTCGTCGAAGTCGGCGCGCATGCCGTCCGTCCAGTTCCCGTCCACCTGCCCCGATGAATATTTGCTTTCGCGGATGCGCATCTGACCCCACTCGTCTTCTCGCCGAATGCGTTCGCTCTTCTCGACGACTTCGAGGGCGAGATGGGACGGTATGAATACGATTCCTGAGATGCTTCCAAGCACCACGTCGCCGGGAAGGACCGTCGCGTCGCCGATATTGATAGGGCAGTTCAAACCCTCCAAGGTAACTTCCGCGATACCGGAGGCGTCCACGCCGCGCGCGAAGATTGAAATGTCAGGAATCTCGCTCAGGCGCGCCAGATCGCGGATTCCGCCGTGGATAACCATGCCGGTCTTCGTCTTGTTGGCAATAGCCGTCCCAAGATTGTCTCCCGCGAACGTGCCTTCTTTTATCTTGCCGTAAAGGTCCACCACGATGACGTCGTCTTCGACCAGCGTGTCGATAACCCAGGAATTGTGGAGGCCGACCGCGTCGCGCTCCTTGCCCCAGTCCGCCAGCGCTTCGTGGAGATCGGGCCGCGTATGCACATACCGGCAGGTCACCGCCCGGCCCACGAGCACGCGGTCGGGGTGGATGTTCATCCAGCTCCCCTCGTACTGATGAGTATAGCCGTGGGACTTCAGAATTCCCCACGCCTCTTCCACCGTCACCAGTTTCATACGCCGCAGAATGTCGTCCGGGACTTTAGGCCGTCCGTCCGGAAACCGGTCGAACGGGTTATGCCGTGTAAATGAGACTATATCTTCTTTGCGATTCAGCAGCATCTGATGCGCCTCCATAGGAAAATTTTAGCCATCATGAACATGATAACCCGAATTTGACAGTTGGCCCGGATTTTGAGATTGTGACTGGCATCGTTTTTCATTACACGCGTGTTTGGCGTGTTCCATAGGTAGGTGATCAGGGCATTGTGATATTGGCGCTACCATAGCTCCGGCACTGCACCGACACCCATCACGGCCAGCAATCTTTGTTGGCGGGAGTTGATGTCGGACCTGCGCCGAATGCTCTGGTCGTTCAATTGCAGGGTGGCAACCGTAATGGTGCTCAGTTGTTCCAATGCGGCCCAGGCGGTCAACGATTCGCCTGCCTGTTCCAGGCGTTGGTCCAGGAGTCGCTCAAGCATGTAGGCCAATACACATATGAATACGTGGCCAAGGACCCGAGGGTCGGACCAATGCCGGATCGGACGCAACTGAACCACATCCTTTATGTGACGAAACGCGTTCTCCACGCGCCAGAGCGTACGATACCCTATTGCGACCTCCTGGTCAGAGAGATGCCGGGCGTTCGTCTTCAAGATCATCATTCCGTCGCGCCGTCTCTCCTGTCTGAGCGCGGCGCGCTCCAACGCCCAGCAGAACCTGCCGTCATCGGTTCTTCGCAATCGGATCAACTCCTGGCAGTGCTTCTGCCGCAGGAAGCGGTCCGCGGCCCGTTCGGCCTCTTCCTGGGTTCGCTTGCGTCCGCGGCCTTTCGGCGGATTAGCAAGCCGATGCATCTCCTGCAAACACACTCTCAAGCGCTGTTTGCGGTGCAGTCGATTGGTCGTCGCACGCGAGGGATTGTAGGCTGCGATGTAGCGGGCGCTTTGGACCTGACCCTCGGTTGACGCATTGGGTTGGACGGCTGGCAGCGGCTTGAACCAGAGGTTGTCGCTCAATCGCTGGAAGGTGCAAAGCGGTGGAAGTTGCTGAAGAAGAGTGTTACTGACGTTGGACTTGCGCAGCGCGAGCGAAGTAATGTACTCGTAACCTTGCGCCTCAATGTGGGCGAGATTGGCGTCCGAAGCCATTCCATCGTCTCCGACGAAAACGCAGCGCTTTACACCGAAGTCCTTTTTCAAGCGCTCCAGTGCGCCCAGAACGGTGGACACCTCCGCGACGTTGCCATCGAAAACCTCGTGCCCGATTGGAATGCCTTGCGCGTCAACGAGCAGGCCGATTTCAATCTGCACCAGATCGGGCCGATGCTCACGTGAGTACCCGTGCTTCGCTTTAGCGCAGGCGGTGCCCTCGAAATAACTGGATGTCAGGTCGTAGAAGACGAGCGAGAGGTCCTGGTTGAACAGGTCTTGGACGCGATGGTGCAACGCCTGCTCGATGGGGCGTTTCGCTGAGGTCAGGTATTCGAGAGCGCGATAGTAGCCGTGCAGCGCAAGGGTTTCGGCTGCAATTTTGGGTATCCGCATGTCTCTGGCAGCCTTTTCCCAGACCGAACGCTTGCTTCTCGGGGCAACCAGACGGTTGAATACCATCACTTTAACGTAATCGGCGACAGGCAGACCGATTTTGCGGTCAGCCAACGCACGGCGGATGATGTTGTCGAGCCCCAGGTCATCCCAGAGTTGGGAGAGCGGCAGATAGGGGCCGAGCTGTTTGCAGTCTGTGAAGCGTACGTCCGCCAATTGCGGCATATCCATCTTGAGGAAGCCGGCGAGCAGCTCTACGACCTGTTCGAGTTTTCCTTCCGGCCACCGGTTGACGTTGCCGAGGTTGACGAGCGTTCTCTGGGTCATGCGTCGGTTTTCACGCCGGCTTTCCACAACTTTCAGGTAGGTGTAGGTCTCGTTCCCGACCTGCACCTTCTGTTGTCTGATAAACATGGCAGGTTCTCCGAAGGTCGTCCATTTGCATTACATGAACGATACCACAGGGGAGCGGGATTCCGCCACCATCATCAAAAAACATTTTCATTACACTATTTGAGTCTAAACCAGCCGAAAGACGCTGTGTTCACGCTCAAAATGCCGGACGCAGGACCAACTTGACCGGCTTAACTGTCAAATTCGGGT
>JBBROJ010000075.1:0-24340 GCA_038229495.1 Chthonomonadales bacterium | reverse complement strand
TTGAAATCCTCCTGATTCTTAAGGGCGGGGGGTGCGAGAACAAGAACGCGCAGTATTCGTTGCCGATGGAGCTGTCGCAGCTGGGCCGCGCAGACCGCAATCTGGAGGGCGTCTACAAGTGCATTATGCATGCCGTGTGGCAGGCGCAGGGGCAGGGATGCAGCCAGGGATTCCTCGGCGTCGGCATCGGCGGCGACCGCACGAGCGGATATTCATGCGCGAAGGAGCAGCTTTTTCGCGAAGTGGATGACACTAATCCGGTCCCTGAGCTTGCGGAGCTGGAGGGCCGCGTCATGGCGACGGCCGATTCGCTGGGTATCGGAACGATGGGATTCGGCGGCGCTGTCACGCTTCTCGGCTGCAAGATCGGCGCGCTGAATCGCCTTCCAGCCAGCTTCTTTGTCTCCGTCGCATATAACTGCTGGGCGTTCCGGCGTCTTGGCGTCCGGCTCGAGGTGGAGACAGGCGCGATCAAGAAGTGGCTCTTCCGCGACGAGAATCCCGCGCGCATGGCGACTGAATCGGGTATGCCGACAACGGGCCATGAAATCGAATTGAATACTCCGGTAACGGAAGAGCAGGCGCGAAGCTTGAAGGTTGGCGATGTGGTGGTAATCTCCGGGCCCATGTTTACGGGCCGTGACGCGCTGCATAAATATCTGACCACGCACGATTCACCGGTCGATTTGGACGGAGCAGCTCTCTACCACTGTGGGCCGGTAATGCTCCAGGACGACGATGGTCGCTGGCACGTGAAGGCCGCCGGACCTACGACTTCTATTCGCGAGGAGCCCTATCAGGCGGATATTCTGCGAAAGTTCGGGGTCCGAATCGTAGTTGGCAAGGGCGGGATGGGCAAAGCAACCCTCGAAGCCCTGCGGGAGACCGGAGCGGTCTATCTTAACGCTATTGGCGGCGCTGCGCAGGTCTACGCGGAAGCTATCACCGACGTGACGGGCGTAGACTTTCTCGAGGAGTTTGGCATTCCCGAAGCGATGTGGCATCTGCGCGCGGAGAAGTTCATGGCCATAGTGACCATGGATTCGCACGGAAACAGTCTTCACGCAGACGTGGAAGCCGAATCGCTTCGTCACCTGGGGGAGCTGGCAGTCGCGAAATGACATCCGCACAAGTCAGGCCGCCGTTCGAAATCAGCGAGGGGATCGACCGAACCGACTTCGAGCGCGTTCATGGTTGGCTCAGCGGGACGTACTGGAGTCCCGGTATAGCGAGGGAACGGGTGGAGCGCGCAGCGCGCAACTCGTCTCTCGTGCTCGGCGCATACGTGCACGGCGTGCAGGCCGGCTATCTGAGGGTCGTATCGGACCGTGCGAGCTTCGCGTGGATCTGCGACGTCTATGTGGATGAAGGAAGCCGCGGGCAGGGAATCGCCCGCGCGATGGTCCGGCACGCTGTCTCACATCCCGAGCATCAGGGGCTGCGACGGTGGCTGCTGGCTACTGCGGACGCGCAGGGCGTCTACGCGGAGTGCGGATTCCGACCCCTCGATAACCCGGAACGCTTTATGTTCCTACGTCCCGTCTCGGCGGAGCATTGGGAGGAAGGGCTGGCTTCCCGCTCGAACATTGAACAGGAGGATGGCTTACCTGTCTTCCGCGTATTGTCTGGCGCGCGCCCAATCACTCTGGAGGATGTCCAGCGGTTCGAGGACGAGGGATAGAGGCATAGTGGCGGCGCTTCTCGATGTCAACGTTCTCATCGCGCTTGCGTGGCCAAACCATGTCCATCACGTTTCCGTTGAAGTCATCGGCGGCGGCCATTAACTTGGAAAGGTTCTCTCGCGATGGAGACCCGAATTGAACGCGATTCGCTGGGTGAAATACCTGTTCCGCCCGATGCGCTTTGCGGCGCGCAGACCGCCGGGTGTATAATAGAAAGGAGCGCGAACCGTTCGCGCTCCCATTCCTTTATAGGAGGCAAAGTGATGACTGTTCGCCAACGCCGTTATCCCAAAGAAGAGTTCGCCCGACGGGGAAATGAGATTTACGAGCGTGACATTCGCCATCAGGTGGAAGCCGATAACAAGGGCAAATACGTTGCTATTGACATCGAAACAGGCGCGTGGGAGATGGACGCCAGCGAAATCGCTGCGGGTGACCGCCTCCGACTGCGCGTTCCCGACGCACAGACCTGGATGCTGCGCGTTGGCTACGGTTATATCCGACGCTTCGGCGCAGGACGTGTGCAGAGAGCCGCATGATAATCGGCACTGTCAACGCTGACCGCGAACCCGTCATTCGCATACGGGTGCGTGACATCAACGGACAGGAACATGAACGTGAAGCCGTGCTGGATACCGGTTTTACAGGCTGGCTCACCCTACCACCTGACTTCATCACGGCGTTAGGATTGCCCTGGAAGGAACTCGGCACAGCGATTCTGGCCGATGGCAGTCAGATATTTTTCGATGTCTACGATGCAGCCGTCGTTTGGGATGGAATGGCAATTGCGATTTCCGTTGATGAGTCCGACTCGGAACCGCTCGTTGGGATGGGGTTGATGTATGGCTACCGTATTCTCATCGAAGATGTGGACGGTGGCCTCGTGCAACTCGAACAAATGTGATACAGGCTGAACACGCCGTTCACGGGTTTCACGCAACAAGGAGCGAACACGAGATGATCGACAACTACACGCGCGTGCGTCTCGGCACAAACCGATTTCTGGACGCAGGCGTTGGCTGCGGCGCGCTCGGCTACATTATCGAGGTCTATGACAATGGCGCGTATGAGGTGGAGTTTTCGGACGCGAATGGCGTGACCATCGCGCAGGTCGTGGCGCGTGAAGAGGAATTAGAACCGTGCGAGCCGACCGTCGCCCTGCCGAAGGCAGAAGCCGTTCGTGCAACGTGACATCCCTTCGCTCTCTTGCTATAATGACGGCGAGGTGACCTGCCCCCGGTTTTTCAGGCCAGGATGAGAGTTAGATTCGCTGGTCATTATTGCGGTCTTGCAGCCACCGCCGTTTGAACTCGGTGTCAGGTAGCCGAGCGATTGATGTGGCCGATCCGTATTGTACTCTTGCCGTTCGGCCTGGGCAGGAGTGGCGCAACGCCGACTGCCCCCCCGATGAGGAGAACGAATAAATGAATCTCCGCCTCCTCGACACGGACCACATGAGCATATTACGGCGAGGCGGCGCGAATGCCCTGCGTGTGGAGATGCGCCTCAGCGCCGTTTCCGAAGAAGAGATCGTCACCTGTATCATCGTTTACGACTTCACACTATTATGACCGACGCACATTACGCGAAGATACTTGCCAAGCAGCTTGCGATGAATCGCCAGACTTGGGCGGTACTACAGCAGCACGGCGTGAGCGAGCAGAGTCAGCTTCGGTTGGATTTTTCCTACAACGCGCCAAGTCGTGAGAATGCCGACGCGATGGTTGCGTTGATTAAGGAGCAGACAGATTATGACGTTCGAGTTGAGTCGAGCGGTTCATTTCTGCGCCGCAAGTGGCGAGTCGAGGGCACGACGCAGAAGACAGCCGTTTCGCCAGAGATTTTAGACCAGTGGGTTACTTGGATGGTCACGGCTGGCAAAGAGCGAGCCTGTGATTTTGATGGATGGGGCACTCCGGTATGAGAGACCAGTCGCCTAACCACGCGCTGCAGCGAACTCGGCCATCGCGCTCCGGTTGCAATCCACGCGTCCCGCGGGCCGGGTCGCTGAACTCAGTCGTTCGGCGACATTGAGCATCTTGTATATCGGCCGGTGGGTCATCGACCATTGACGTAACCGGATTGTTTGTGAATTCCGCGTAGGGAGCAACCTCCGGCACATACCGCAGCGCCGCTCCTCACATGTATAATTCGGATTAGAAAGGTTCTCTCGCGATGGAGACCCGAATTGAACGCGATTCGTTGGGCGAAATATCTGTTCCGGTCGATGCGCTCTACGGCGCGCAGACTGCGCGCGCCATACTCAACTTTCCTATCAGCGGCCAGAAACCTCACCCGCTCTTCGTGTGGGCGACCGTGGCGGTCAAGAAGGCGGCGGCATCCGTCAACCGAGACCTCGGTGAGTTGAAACCGGAGATTGCCGGAGTAATTATCGCGGCGGCCGATGAGGTATTGGCAGGGCGGCATAGCGAGCAGTTCGTGGTGGACGTGTTCCAGGCGGGAGCAGGCACATCGCACAACATGAACGTGAACGAGGTGCTGGCGAATCGCGCGGCTGAGATTCTGGGGGGCAGGCGGGGCGAGAAGAGCCGCGTCCATCCGAATGACGATGTGAATCGCGGCCAGTCCACGAACGATGTGATTCCCACCGCGATCCGGCTCTGTTCGCTGCGGCAGCTTCAGGGCCTCGACGCCGCGCTGGAACGGCTGCGAGACGCATTTAATGCTAAGGCCGCCGAATTCAGTGACGTTCTAAAGTCCGGTCGCACGCACTTGCAGGACGCGGTGCCGATGCGTCTCGGAAACGAGTTCGGCGCCTGGGCGCAGGCGGTCGAGAACTGCCGGGGCAGGCTAGCGTCGAATGTGGGGCTGCTTGGCGAGCTGGGCATCGGCGGCAACGCAATCGGATCAGGGTTGAATACGCCTTCCGTGTTCGCCGGCAGGATGGCAGAAATGCTGCAAGAGCAGACGGGCCTGCCGGTACGCGCTTCAGACAACCTCTACGAGCGCTGCGAATCGACCGCTGACTTCGCGCACCTCTCGGGATCGCTTCGCACGCTGGCGTTGGAGTTGACGAGAATCGTGAACGATATTCGGCTCCTCGCCTCCGGCCCGGCAACCGGTCTGGCTGAGATTATTCTGCCGCCCGTGCAGCCCGGCTCCTCCATAATGCCGGGCAAAGTCAACCCCGTCATGGCCGAGATGATGAACATGGTCTGTTATCACGTCATCGGCTCCGATGCCTGCATCGCAATGGCGGCGCAGGCCGGTCAGCTGGAGCTAAACGTGATGATGCCGATCATAGCTCACAATCTGAATACGTCCATGACCTTTCTCACGAACGCCATCAACGCATTTGTCGACCGGTGTTTGCTGCTCGACTGGAACGAGGTCCTGGAGGATGGGAGCACGGTGTCTCGGCACGGGATTCAGGCAGACCGCGCCGCCTGCGCCCACTTCCTGGACCGCAGCACGGGGCTGGCCACCTTGCTGAACCCCGCTATTGGGTACGACGCTGCGGCAGAAGTAATGAAGCAGGCCAAGCGCGAGCACAAGAGCATAAAAGAGGTTGTGCTCGAGCGCGAACTTCTGACAGCCGCCGAGTTCGACGCTCTCCTGGCAAAATCGGTGGAACGGTAATTGCAAATTGAACAACGGGGAGCACGGGGCACACGGGGAAAACCATTCAATTTCCCCCCGTGTTCCCCGTGCTCCCCGTGGTTAATATTTCTGTGTCTCTGTGTCTCTGTGGTACATCTCTATTTTCTGTGTGGCTGTGGTAAACGCTCGCTGCAGGGGAGCACGGACCTGCCGCCGGGAATCTTGCCAGCCGAGGGCGTATTCGAGGATGTGGGACCACGCTGGTCTCATTCCGGGGCTCAAATCGCGTTTCTCCGCCATACTGCCGACCGCAAATATCAGATATGTATCGCTTCCGCCGACCTCAACCGGGTAACAGCCCTACTGACTCCCGAGATTATTAACCCCGACCGGCCTCTTCGTACCGGCAAGGCGGGATATCGCGCGCCGGAGTGTCTTGCATGGTCTGCGGACGATCGTTATATTGCTTTCCCACGCGTCGAGTGGATGACCTTCCCGGATGGAGAGAAGCTTCCCGGCCTCGCGTTGTGGCAGTACGATACGATTACCGGGACGGCTGCGCCTCTCGCAACCCACCCGGCAAGATACACCGGTACGCACTATTTCTACCGTACCCCAACGTACTCTCCTGACGGCAAGCACATTGCGTTCATTGGAGAGGGGCTGCATGGCGAGACCTCGCTCTTCGTGCGGCCCACGATGGGAGCAAAGCCGGAGATAGAGTTCGGGCGCAGCGATACCTATTCCGACGCGGGCTGGCCTGCGTGGTCTACGGACGGGAGCCGGCTGGTGTTTCGCCAGGGAATCCTGCGAAGATATACCGCGGACCCGTTGGAGACACTTCGCGTGATTGAGCCTGGCGGGAGGGAGGCCCATCGGGTATTTGCGACAACGCCGGAACGGTACGACCGGCTTGTAAGCCAACAGCCGCTAATCGCTGCCGTTGGATCGCAGGGCGGTCCTGAACGCTCCGACCCGAAGATTGCCGGTATCGCCTGGTGGCAAGATGGCAAACGGCTCGCATTTTCGGTAGCGCGCGATCCGAACGACCCGGTGACCTACTCGCTCTGGACCCTGGCTCTTGATAATTCACTGGCGAATGCGCGGGCCGCGCCGGGAATCGACCCTTCCAATAAGGATGGCTATGCGGCGGCGGTGTGGATGGACAGCCGTACATTGGGCGCGATACGAATATCCCAGGGCAAAGACCCTGGTTCCCGCTATTCCGCGGTGTCTATTTACCTGCCGCCTGATCCTCATCGGTATTCGGCTGTCACCACGATTGCAGAGCTGCCATCCGCCGACATGGACTGGTCGCCAGACAGAACCCGAATCGTAGCAGCCGGACCACCCGCTGAGCCTCGAGCAGGAACAACCGCGCTTCTCACGACTCTCCATTTGATCAAGACAAAATAAAGAGAGCGCCCAACCGGGCACTCTCTTTGAATGGCTGCGGCTTCCGGCATCCGTCTATGCCGGGCCGGGCTCCGGACGAAATCTCGGTTTAAGCGGCGGGCGCTGGGGCTCCGGGTCGCTGACCGGGCTGCCTGTCGATGGTGGAACTTCCGGCGTCTCCGGCAGATCCTCCAGGACCTGGCCGTTCATAAGCATCAGGAACTCATCGCGGTTAAGGGTCTCTTTCTGCAGAAGCACTTCGGCGATCTTGTCCAACAGCTCCCGATTCTCCGTCAGAATACGCCGCGCTCGATCGTAGTTCCGGTCGATGATGGCGCGAACCTCTTCGTCGATGGCCTGCGCGATTTCTTCGGAGTAGTCACGGTCCTCCATCAGGTCGCGGCCCAGGAATGGATTCCCGTGGCGGCGGCCCAGGCGCAAATTGCCAAGACGGTCGCTCATGCCGTACTCACACACCATGGCTCGCGCGAGGTCCGTAACGTGATCGAGGTCACTGGCCGCGCCCGTATCGAGTGAGTCTTCGCCATAAACTAGCTGCTGCGCGATTCGTCCGGCGAGCGCCATGGCGATCTTGTCTTCCAGCTCGTTCTTGGTACGGTTATAGCGATCCTCTGTCGGCAGGCTGATCGTCACGCCGAGAGCCATGCCGCGCGGAACAATGGTTACCTTATGGACCGGATCGGCGTTGGGAAGAAGCTCACCGACGACGGCGTGGCCCGCTTCATGATACGCGGTATGGCGCCGGACCGCCTCTGTCATGGCGCGGCTCTTGCGCTCCGGGCCGACCATGACGCGGTCTACCGACTCCTCGAACTCGAACATGGTGACCTTGCTCTTATCGCGGCGCGCAGCCAGCAGGGCCGCCTCGTTCACGAGGTTGGCAAGGTCCGCGCCGGTGAATCCGGGCGTCAGCTTGGCGAGGGTCTCCAGCGCTTTGTCGCGGTCCGCGTCATTCGAGTCGAACTCTAGAGGCTTGCCGCGCAGATGGACTCGCAGGATTTCTTTACGGCCTCGCTTGTCCGGCGCATCCACCACCACGCGGCGGTCGAAGCGGCCTGGGCGGAGAAGAGCGGGGTCGAGAACGTCCGGTCGGTTGGTCGCGGCTATCATGATGACGCCCGCGTTCGGATCGAACCCGTCCATCTCTACAAGAAGCTGATTCAAGGTCTGCTCGCGCTCATCGTGGCCGCCGCCAAGACCCGCGCCGCGCTGGCGGCCCACCGCGTCGATCTCATCGATGAAGATGAGCGAAGGCCGGTTGCTTTTGGCGGTATCGAACAGGTCGCGGACCCGGCTTGCGCCTACGCCCACGAACATCTCTACAAAATCGGAACCGGAAATGTGGAAGAATGGAACCCCCGCCTCGCCTGCAATGGCGCGCGCCAACATCGTCTTTCCGCATCCTGGAGGCCCGAGAAGGAGGACGCCCTTCGGAATCTTCGCGCCCAGCGCCTGAAACTTCTTGGCGTTCTTGAGGAACTCTACGATCTCCTGAAGCTCCTGCTTCGCCTCGTCCACTCCGGCAACGTCATCAAACGTCACCTTTGGCACGTTGTCCGTGAGGCGCTTGGCCCGCGAGCGACCGAACGACAGCGCCTGGTTCCCGCCGGATTGGGCCTGCCGCATAAAGATGATCCAGAAGACCGCAATAAGCGCCAGCGGAAGCATGATGGAGAAGAGAATCCCCTGGGTAAAATCGGAGATGAGCGGCGGCTTCACCTCGAACGGTATCTTGTGCAGTTTTGCGAGCTGTACGAGATCGTTCACTGTATTCGTTGATGGTGGAATGGTTGCGGAAAACTCGTTGCCCTGCCGATTCAGCGGCTTCCGATTGAACGTGCCGTTGATTACGTCCTTCTTCATCTCAAGCTTCGCAATGTTGTTGTCCTCAATCTCGTTCAACAGTTGCGTATAGTTTAGGGGCTGGTCGGTGGGCCCCAGAGCAAAGCGATTTTGATTCAAGGCGAACAACACGAGGGCGATCATCGCCGCCGTGATTATCCACCGAAAGCTTCGATTGTTCAAAGCAACCTCCCCGTCAAATGGGACAAAACGGCACTCATAAGCCCCTTATTATAGCATATTGCGCGCTCGTCGACCGCGCGAGATTAGCGTCTTGATGCGAATAAGGGCCTCTTCGCGCCGCTCGCTCGATCTGCCTGCTTACCTGAGCGCCGGCAACAGAGGGTCTTACGATTCCGCGTCCCGAATCATTTCAATATAGATGGCCGATCTAGTTTCCGCAGTTATCCGCGTCCGCTCGTCGGCGGCATGGCCTGCGACCCAGAGTATTCCCTCCGGGTCGGCGACGATTGGCACGGCATCACGCTCGTCCGCCGGAACCTTCCCATCGACGAGGATATCCTGGACTTTGCGCGTGCCGCCCAGGCCCAATGGGCGTATGCGGTCCCCGGGACGGCGATTCCGAATTGTAATCGGCATCCGCAGCGCCGCGCGGTCCACGCGGATACGCAGGTTCCTGCGATCTCCGCCGGGATTCGCCGGCGCCGGATCCACACCGGCTTCGAATCGCGCGCCCAGTTCCGGAATATGAATCGATCCCGGCGCATCAATTGAGAAGCCGTCAATGCTGTATTCGAATCGCCGCATCATCGAAGCGGAGCCAGCGCGCGCAATTCGCAGCGCGCTGCCCGACACCTCTATAGATATATCGCCTTTCGGCAACGTAAACTGGAATCGGGGACGACCGCCGGCTTCGACCGCTTCCACTGCTTTCTCAATCGCCGATGAGTCCACGTTATGCAAGCCGCCGCGCACCTCCGCGATAGCGCTTCTTATAACACGGCGCTGAAGCGCGCGCGGCATGCCGCTAAGAACTTCCGAGGATAGGACGATGGAGTCCGCGCTTCTGTTCAGCAAGGCACGAATCAGGCTTTCGTTCGCAAGCTCGTTGAGCACGGCGGAGTCCTGTTCGGCAAGGTCGGCAAGCCGCAGCAGCGCGTTCCGCGCGCCCGGATGGTAGTACGATTCCAGCAAAGGAAGCAGTTCCTCTCGTACCCTGTTCCTAGTGTATGCGAACGAGAGGTTCGAAGCGTCGTCACGGAATGCAATGCCCTGCATTCGGCAATAGCCGGCAGTCTCTTCCCGGGAGACTCCCAGCAACGGTCGCACTTTACGTCCGCTTCGCGGCGCTAATCCCGCCAAACCGTCCACGCCCGTTCCGCGCAGAATATTCATCAGGACCGTCTCAACGCGATCGTCCCGGGTATGACCCAAAGCGATGCGGCATGCCCCCAAATCGTCTGCCGCGCGGTCGAGAAAAGCATTCCGCGCCCTGCGCGCAGCCTCCTGGTTCGAGAGGCGGAGGCGTTCCGCCATTCCTGGAACATCCTGTTTCTCGACGGCAGCGCCTATGTGGAGCGATTCGGCCAACACGCGAACGAACTCCGCATCCCCGTCTGCCGCCTCGCCACGGAATCCATGATTGAGATGCGCGACGTGCAGCGTGATATCCCGTTCTTCGCGGAGGGCGGCAAGGGCGTGGAGAAGCGCGCATGAATCCTGCCCTCCCGAAACGGCTACAAGGATAAGCGAGCCCGGCGGCAGCAGGTCATGTTTGTCTGCCAGCGCGCGCGCCGATTCGAGGAGTGGGAGATTCATAAGTTATGGTTGTCTTTATAGGGGCGGACACGCGGGCGTATGCGGCATCATCAGCAAACCTATTACGAGCGAGGAGTTTGTACCCCGCCTGGAACAACACTACTGCGAGTTTTCCACGCTTGAGCGTCGTATCGCCTCTATGTTGCCCACCGCGACCTCAACCTCGATTGAGTGAAGGTAGAGGGAGAGGGCGGTCAAGCTAGGTACTTCTATGCGGAAGGAGTGCATGAGTTTTTCGGCGGTATCCACGAAATCGCGGGCGAACGCAGGAGACGGAAGTCTGCCCCACAGCGCTCGCACATCCAGGAGGATTTTGCAGCAGACCACGCGACGCGCTTCCACAGAAATGGTCTTGACATTCTGTTGGGAGGGAGAGAGAATACTAGGTCTGCAAATCGTAGCATTTGGCTTGTTCTTGGGGCTATGGCTCAGCTGGGAGAGCGCCTCGTTCGCATCGAGGAGGTCAGCGGTTCGAATCAGCTTAGCTCCATTGATTTCAATGGAGTTGTGCAATTCCTATCTCAAACTAACCGCATAGTTTCCTATTGCGCCGGATCGGCGCAGAGGGCGACTTGCCCCCATCTCCCATTGAGCGCATTCGAGTTGCTGCGTCGCGCCGCAGGACCCCAACGCAGCCGTTCACTTCGCAGGCGTATATGGCAAACGCGGATCGCATTGTCACAGAAGCAATTTGGATGCCGTTAATCATTGATCGACGCAAGAAGTCGCCTGAATAGGAGCGACATGATGCCTGCGGCCAGAGGGTACATCGACACGGGACGTAGGCAGGAACCGGCTTCTCTGCCGTGTTGGTTTCGTGGGTGTCTGAAAATAGTTTATGTATTTTAGGCAAAACGTTTGGAAAGTGACAGTTCGGCATGAATCTTGCAATTAGGTAATTATAACGGTGATTTGTTATTCACCGTGTTCACTTTCTACTCTGTCAAAGGAGACTTCACTATGTGCTCGCGTTGTTCCGGCCCAGCGGCCTTCTTTGGTTCCTGCTGTCTGGTCGCGCTATCCCTCTTGTCCGCTCCCGCGCACGCGCAGTTCCTGCCCGGCGATATTCTGGTCAATGGGTTCGCCAGCAGCAGCATTCAGCAGTATCGTCCGAACGGAATACTCGTCCGTACCTTCACCGGCACAGGGAGGGGGTGGGAAGGCGATTCCCTGACGCCGACCGGCAGTCTGGTCACCACCTTTAACAGCCCCGGTCCCGGTATCGACCTTTTCAATGCGGCGGGATCGCAGACGAACACTTTCGGAACGGGTAACACGTTCGCCAAACCCGGCGATGTGAGCGTGTTCGCGGATGGCACCCTCGCCGTCAGCGCACAAGATGGCGCCAGCGTTCATTATTACAGCCAGAGCGGAGTGATGCTCAAAACCGTTCCGCTTGCCGGAGCGGTTTCCCCCTTTGGCAACACGGTTGCGCCCGACAATACGCTGTATGTAGCGGACTTTGACGGTAAGCGCATCTATCATGTTAATGAGGCCGGATCCACGCTGGGCAGTTTCAGCACGGATTTTACTCCCGGCGATGTGGTAGTGGCTGCCGATGGAACATTGTATGTCAGCGACGTAAAGAATGTCGAAGTTAAGCATCTCAGTGCTGCCGGAGCTGTGCTGAACAAGTTTTCCATCGAACCTCTCAATCCTATTGGCATCGGCTTCGCGCCGGATGGAAACAGCCTGTACGTGAGCGGACAAACCACCCCGATCGTTTTCCACTACTCTCTGACGGGAACGCTGCTGGATCAGTTTGCGCTGAGTGGTTCGTTCACCCCTGACTTCCTGACGGTCGTTCCTAACGCACCTCCGCCTTCCGTTCCCGAACCCGGCAGTATCGCCCTCCTCGCGTCCTTCGGCCTCACCGGAGCCGCCTTCCTCGCCCGTCGCCGCAAAACAGGCGCATAAAGCCGCCTGAGCGCCGGGAGTCACCGACTCGCCGGAAGATCACGCCCAGTGCGATGATAGCCTGTCAGGGTAAATCAAGCCACAAGAAACGCTTTTGTCGCGTCTCCTGTGGCTATTCCCTTGTGGCTGCCCCCTTCTCTGCGACCTGCCTTTCTCTCGCCTGTTCCCACCTGTTGCGTTGCTCCACTGCAGCCATTCCGTACGCTCACAGCCATGCTGTTTAGCGTCCTGGACCAGGCGTTCTCCAGAAAGAGAACCGCTCCATGCAGAGCAGTCTCCACAACGTGGCTTTTTTTGAGCCTGGCATCCAGGCACAGGTTGCCGATATACCCAACATAAACAGGCACAGGTTGCCGATATACCCAACATAAAGCAGTTGCATAGCGGGACGCCACATTGAATAGCGCATGATCCGTTTCCTTATCTACAGGCGACTCCAGATAGTGTTAATAGATCGTATCATATTTGCCAGGTACTTTCACATAGCACTATAACGGAGGAGTCTCCCGGCACGGACACGCTGCGATTCGTAACGCTTACCTGTCTGCCTGTTCCCCTGCTGCGCTGCCGCACGGGATTGAATCAAAACCCGTATAGTTCAAGCCTGTGTACGCTTTCATTTGCATCAATGCGCAGGGGACAAAACGTGCCGGTTTGTGGTGCACTCAGTGAGTATAATAACAATAGGACTTTCGCTATATGCTTGAAGTCAGCCTAGTTTTTCGGCTATTCATGTTCCATGAACAAACGTCAGTACATCGAATACTTGATTGCCACTCCCAACAACAATACCTGTACCAACTTGGCGAACCATCTCCAAGACGAGCAGGCGGTCAGCCATGATGCCATCAATGACTACCTACGTCGGGAAAAACTCACGCCACGAGGCCTGTGGGAAGTGGTTGCTCCCTTGCTGCACGACAGTCCCGAAGCGTACCTGATTATCGAGATGGTCAAGTTGCAGTACAGCGGAGCCGAAGGCGGCCGGGTACGAGGCATCGGCGTGGTCAATCTGCTGCATACCAGCGGACAGGCGGGCGAAAGGGCGGACACATAGGCGAAAGGGCGGACACATAGGCGAAAGGGCGGACACATAGGTCCGCTCCTACGGAACGACTTCGATGGGAGAAGGACGGGTTAATGCAGCGCCGCGCCCTGCGCCGGTTTGCCCTTCTTCTCTTTCGCGGGTTTCGACGCCGACTTGTCGCCTGCGCGCGCAATGGTCAGCGCGATGTCCCGTTCGATTGTGGGTGTGTTCACTGTCAGGCCGGTGGCGGCGGCCGTGGCGCTACCTTCCGATAGCTGCTTGCCGCTGCTCGTGTCCCACCAGGTAACCTTGTAGGGGCCGGACTGCAAGCCGGGAACCGTCAGTTTCGCCTTCGCGCTCTCCTTGCCGGGATGGCGGTTGTAGAGCCAGAATGCCGCGTAGTCCTTGCCCGACCTGCCCACAGAGCCGACGGCCGGAGCGTAGGGAGAGAGCGTGATTTGGCGAATCGTGAGCCAGTCCGCGCCCGGATTCTCCAGGCGAATTGCGTGATCGCCCGCGGCAACCTTCGTCTCAAGGGTCGCGCCGACCTCGTTGTCCTTGTCCGCTGGCTTGAAGGTCTTCTCTGCGGCTACCGTGCCATCTACTAGTATCTGCAATGTAGACCCCGCCCTGGCCGATTGACCGACCATTACGCTGAACGTGCCTGGCGCGGAATACGTCGTCTTGAAGGTCGCGGAGGGGAAGAGCGAGCGATTCGCGCTGCCCTGGAGGTAGGCCGGCATCGCGCCCAGGCCCTCCACCGCGCCGCTCGGAAGGACCGTGAACTCCGCCTGCTTCGCCTGCCCCCATCCTGTGCCAGGACTGAGATTCAGTGGAGCACGCTCGGCAGTCTCGATTATGGGCGCGGCTGTCGTAAGGCCGCGCTTTGACATAAGCCCGGATTGCTTCAGGAAGTCGGAAACCGCTCTGTAGCGGTCGTAGAGATTCTCTTTCTCGACCGTCTGCCACGACCAGTATTGCGGCGCGCCGCCCAGGTCGCTCATCAGGCCGGCCCAGAGCATTCGCTGGAGCCAGGTTCCGTCGTCCTTCATGCCTTCACCGGGACCGATCTCGCCGAAGAAGACGGGCCGATCCAACTTGCGGTTGTCAAGAGAGGCGATGGCGGAAACTGGATCGGCTGCGTAGCCATGCGGCTGCCAGAAGTCCAGCTCCTTGCCGAGGGATGCGACGGCTATGCCCGCGCTGCTCGTTATCAAGTGACGGTTGGGGTCCTGCTGGCGAAGGAAGGCCGCCATTTCATTGTGCCACGCGGCAACTTCGTCCGGATGCTTGTGGAACACGGCGTCCGTCCATTCCACCTCGTTGAAGAGCTCCCACGCGAGAATATGGGGCGAATAGCCGTAGCGGGCGATGAGGTAGCGGTATTTCGCTTTGGTCAGAGACATCGCGCGCGGATTGCTGAAAAATTCATCTGGCGTGCTGAGGAAGCCGCCGTTCTTCTTGTTCCACGGGTTGGCATCCCAATTGGCGTCGACGCGCGTGCTCACCTGGCCGTGGTGCTGGAGCACCATCTGAAGGTAGATACCACTCTTCTCCGCCGCATCCAAAAGCGTGTCCCATCGTTTCGCGGCCTCCATGTCTATCTGGCCGGGTACGGATTTGTGGTCCTTGCTCCAGTCCAGGTTCAGGCCCGACATGTGCGACATCCATACGCGTGACCAGTTCTCGCCGGCCTTGGACATCTTATCGAAGACGGCGCTTATCTCATCCGGCTTGTCCACGAACGCGACGTTGTGCCCGAGCGGGTAGTAGCTGCTGCCGTTATCGAAAGCGAATCGGGTCTTATCCTTTGCGTCGCGGCGAATGAATCCTTGGGAGGGAGAGCCGGTCACCTCCATCTCTCGCTTTTCCAACTTCTCCGGCTGGACTTCCTTGCCATTCACGGTGACGCGTGTAATGGCGTGACGGCCAGTTGTATCGGGCGTATAGCGCACTCTCCACATATTCGCGGTATTCGCGGTCTTGCCGGCAGCGCCGCCGTCGAAGAATGCCGGTACCTTGACGGTATGGTTGTCCGGCCTCTGGATGGTGACCATGACGTCGTTTTCCGTGAAATCGAAGGGGTTGCCCTTTACATCGGAAAGCTCGAACGATGCCTCGATTTTCGGATAGGTTCCGCGCCCGGCAACGCCGTTCGTCGAGGAGCCGGAGCGTTGGTTATTGTTTCCGCCATACCCGCTGTAGTTGCCGCTCAGCCCCTGATCGAAGCCGCTGCCTCGATTGGTCCCCCCGAGGTCAGGACCGCCGCATCCTGCAAGCGTGATAATTCCCGCTGCTCCAGCTGCCCATAGTATTCGCTTTGTCATCCGTCGCCCATCCTTCCGGTCCCATTACGCGTCGATACATCTATTATACGGCAACGACCGCGCTATGTATCAGGCAACACTAAAGATTCGCCATGTTTGAGATACATCCTGCTTGCGCCGCGTCCTCAAATACTGCAAATACTGCGGATTCGGCAATGTCAGGAGGACTTGAGCGTTCGAGGGCGAATCCTGCATGGACAGCACGCACTTACGGCGCTTTCGGGTTCATGTGAGCGTCGAAGCTAAAACTATTCTGATTATAGGGAGGACAATGTCATGCGAAGTGTTGCTTTGATTTCTGTGATTGCTGTATCTTTGGCAATGACTACGGCAGTACCGGTTCTTGCGCAGGTGGATCACAAGGCCGAAAAAGAGCTTGAAGCGGGGTATCAGAAGATTGTTGCAATGATGAAGAAGAAGGACGTAAAGGGCGTCATGAGCATGTTGACACCCGACGCCACGATGACGGAGATGGGAAAGACGATGACCCGCGCTGAGTTCGAGCCGATGCTAAAGCAGCAGTTCGCCGGCATGCAGATCGAATCCGCGAATATTAAGTTCACGAAGCTTAGCGTAAAGGGCAATCTGGCTGAGTCGGAGTATACGGAGCTGATGAAGGCGAAGGTGGCCGGCCCTAACGGCAAGACGGCCAATATGGGGATGAAGTCCAGGTACAAGGGGACTTTCAAGAAGATGGGCGGAGCGTGGAAGCTTCACAGAAGCGAAACGCTTGGCATGCCTGAGATGACCATGAACGGGAAGCCGTTCAATCCGGCAGCGCCCGCGAAATAGCAAGCCGCTGAAGGCGCTTCTGCGTTTGCGCCGGGACCAATACACATGACATGTACTATGATATACACTGCAATTAACTTGCACCGAGCAACGAATAACCCCGGCTTTACGCCGGGGTTATTTGCCACCCCTACGAACTGCCCATCCCAAATACTGGTACAATAATGTATGCCTAGCAACACCCCGCAATACTCAACAATAGCGGAGCTTAACGAGAAGCTCAAAGCCTTGCCGTCCAAGCCGGGCTGCTACCTCTACAAGGATGCGAACGCCCAGGTTATCTATGTCGGCAAGGCGATAAGCCTGCGCAACCGGGTCCGCTCCTACTTTCAAAAAGGCGCAAGCCTCACGCCGAAGACTCGCCGGCTCGTCCAGGCGATTCGCGACTTCGAAACTATCGTCGTCGAGAGCGAGTTGGAAGCGCTGGTCCTCGAATGCACCCTGATCAAGAAGCACCAGCCCCACTACAACGTGCGCCTGCGCGACGACAAGCACTACCCTTACCTGTGTATTACGACCAGCGAGCCGTTCCCACGGCTGATTCTCACGCGACGCGTGCGACAGGACGGCAACAAGTATTTCGGGCCGTATTCGAGCAGTCGCTCGGTCTACGGGACCATGGACCTCATCAAGACCATCTTTCCGCTCGTCTCGTGCGGGAAGCCGTTCACCGGGCGCGCCGTGCAGAAGCCCTGCCTCTATTTTCACATGGGGCAGTGTCTTGCGCCCTGCGCGGGCCTGGCGGACAAAACGGAGTACCAGCAGGCGGTCAAGGACGTGGTTGCGTTTCTGGAAGGCAGGCAGGACCAGATTATCCGAGACCTGCGCAAAAAAATGGAGGAGGCGTCTGAGGGGCTTCATTTCGAGCGCGCCGCAAGGTTGCGGGACCGTCTGCGCGCGGTGGAAGAGGTGATGGCGCGGCAGAAGGTTATCTCCACGCAGATGATCGACCAGGATGTTATCGCGATTGTTGGCGAAGACGACAGGTCTGGTAACAGTCTCGTGCAGATGTTCTACATCCGAGGCGGCAAACTGATCGGCCAGAACCATTTCCTGCTGGAGGGCACGGACGAAGCGGAATCGCAAAATGTAGCAGTGCAGGAGTTCGTGAAGCAGTATTATCAGGATGCCGCGTATGTGCCGCAGGAGATTCTGCTGCCGATGGACATCGATGAGACGGTCATCGTGCAGCAGTGGCTGCGGCAGAAGCGGGGCAGCAAGGTAGAGATTACGGTCCCTCTGCGCGGCGACAAGAAGCGGCTCGTCGAGATGGCCTCCGAGAACGCCTCGCACGCCATGGAGCAGGTCCGCGCCGAGATGCGGGCCAAGCTGGGCAACACTGAGCGCGCACTGAACGAACTTGCCGACGCGCTGGCATTGGAGGGCCCGCCGAAGCGAATCGAGTGCTTCGACATCTCGAACTTCCAGGGCGACCACTTTGTCGGCTCGATGGTGGTCTGCGAAAACGGGCAGATGAACAAGAGCGAGTACAGGCGTTTCAAGATTAAATTCCAGTATTCCGAGGCCGGCAAGCCCGACGATTTTGCCATGATTCGCGAGGTGTTGAGCCGCAGGCTCCTGGAAGGCAAAGCGGGCAACCCCAAGTTCAGCAGCATGCCGGACCTCATTATAGTGGATGGAGGCAAGGGCCAGCTGACATCGGCGCTGGCGGCCATGGATTCTACGGGCGTGCTTCTGCCGGTCTGTGGATTGGCCAAGCGGTTCGAGCTTCTCATCGTGCCGAACGAGCCGGACCCGGTCGCGCTGCCCCGAACCAGCCAGGCGCTGTACCTGGTGCAACGGATTCGGGACGAGGCGCACCGCTTCGCCAACGCCTATCGCGTGATGCTGCAGAGCAAGAAGCAGACGCAAAGTCTCCTCGACACCATCCCCGGAATCGGTCCCACGCGCCGCAAGGCGCTGCTGAAGCACTTTGGCTCGCTTGACATCATCCGAAGCGCGACGCTGGAGCAGATCGGCTCCGCCCCGACCATGAATCGCGCCGCTGCCGAAACGGTCTTCAACTACCTGAAGCCCGAATCGTCCGAAGCGCTGGCAGGGGTTTGAATATCGGCGGACAATGGATGTTTATTTCGGACGTCGCTGCCCTCACCTGAGTTGTGCCAGCCTTAATACCTCAACCAGTTTGTGTACAGTCGTAGCTGGGCACCGGCGAGAGGGAAGTATTTCACCTCGGTCGTCATGCATCTGCCACAAATTGGCGGCATTGCGCAAGGCGGTCTCTTCAAATCTTTGCAAACGGTCGCGTATAGTGAAATCGTTCTTAACGTACGGGGACTGTAGGTAATCGGCCAGTTTGGAGCTATACCGCTCCCGGTCCAGCGCGCTTTGAAGATATTCGAAATGAAGGACGAACCAGAGTTCGAAGCAAACGTTCGACCAAGCTGCCCGGAAGGGCATGCCCAATTGCTGAAATGATTCGATCCGCTGAATCGCGGCATCAAATTGGGGGAAATCATCACGGTCGAACACGCACCAAACTTCGTCACGACTGCGGTTCCGTTCAAATTCTAATTTGGCGAATTCAACGACTTGCGACGGATCGCCATTGCCATGCACAATCTCCACATCGGCGACATGGAATGAGCGAAAGAAATTTGGCTCGGTTTTTTCTCCCTGACAAACAATTAGAATGCGTGGAAGCGGAGTAAGAACCCTCGCGGGTATGCGGTTCCTGCTGCTTCGCCGGTTCTGTCTTCGGAAATGTGGGTTACCCATTAAAGCGGCGCGTCCGGTTGCAAGGAAGCGAATTCCTCTCTAAACAGTCCACGGATGTCACCGAGATACGGAACTGCACCGTATCGACCTTCGATGTAATCGGCTTCGTATGAGGCATCGTTACGAACGCGCCGTGAGCCTCCTTTAGTAACTGGCAAGGTAAAATCTGCCAGCGAATACAATCGGGTGGCATCTCGCGCTTTTTCACAGAAGTATATTTGGTCACGGCGGAGAAGGCGGCGATCCAGCAAATTGGTATCATGCGTGGCAAAAACAAGCTGAGCATTGTTTGGGTTCGTTTCCGCCGAAAGAAACAATTCGAGAAGCGAACGGGTCAGTTTGGGATGAAGTCGAGAGTCTAATTCATCCACGAATAATACTCTCCCCTTTGCCAATGAGTCCACGATCGGCCCGGCCAGAGCGATTATCTTTTTTGTGCCTTCCGACACGCTGTCACGAACATCATATTCTGCCTCTCCGACCGGAATTCCGTTTTCGTCGCGTACAATGTGTTTGGTAAACAAGCGTCGGACCTTCGCAATTGCGGTATCTTCAGGAATTTGGCCGCTTGTGATCATCTGTTCATGCATTCTTTCCGGCATGTCCTCCTCTTCCACTCGCAGGTCTACAACATCTACGTCTAAACGTCGGACTAGCTCAACAATCTTGTCGCAGTAGCCCTCCTGGTTATCGTAGACGCGTTGCATGGTATAGCTTGCATGATCTACGGCAGCATAAACAGTCCTGCACTGTTTGACAAGAAAGTCGCGTACTTGGATAGCGATTGGGCCCTGATCGGCTGCAACCTTTGAAATGAAAAGCTGGTTAGAACCCGTCTTTTCTTCTGTGCCCACGCCTTCACGGAATTTTGTCCTGTTGACAGAAATTCCTCGAGGAGCCTTTTCGTCATCATAGTCGCGAGTGAAGAGTGAACTTTCGCGGCTGCTGGTAACCGCGAATAGCCATTCGGCGTGGATTCGACTTTCATCCGCAGTAAATCCATATCGGTACTGAACGTTGTTAATCAGGAAGACAGCTTCCAAAGTAGTAGGTGCGTCCTGAGTATTTGGTGACAGCACGAACGGTTCTACAGGGATTTTATCTTCGCCTTGGTAAGAAGCCGATCGGCTTATTACTTGCCGCATAGTAGAAAATGCCCTTATGACGTTACTCTTGCCGCTGGCGTTGGCGCCATAGATCGCAACTCCCCGCAGCAACGATAGCCGCTCGGTGATATGTATGACGCTATTCGCGTTAGTTTCTTCGTCGCGTGCTTTCGTTGCTGCAGCGATAAGACTCAAGGTCACACGGGATTTCAATGAGCGATAATTCTCAATGCTGAATTCTATAAGCATCGACTTTCCTTTATTACTCTAATCTATGATAGTTGGGTATTTTGTGATTATATCACAGATTACGGCATTTCATAAGTCGATTTCGAATGTTTTACTGGTGTTGGGTATTAAGTGCGCCGAATATGAGTAGGCATAAAACAGCACCACTTCGCCAGCGCCTACCGCGTCATGCTCCAGAGCAATAAGCAAACGCAGAGCCTTCTCGATACCGTCCCCGGAATCGGGCCGAATCGAAGGAAGGCTCTGCGGAAGCGCTTTGGGTCGTTCACTGCGGGGAATCGCCTATCCAGATCCCAGTTTGCCTGTAAACGCGCCTCCCGTCGCGACAGCGATGTCGTGCTCGGTGCCGACGCTGCCCCGATATACGATCGAAATTCCCATGTCACTTTGTAGTTGCATGGGTACGCGGATAATGAACGACGCGTCACTAGATAGGAAATTGTTGAACAAGCTGTTCCCCGAACTCGGTTTAATCTCGGTTCGCTGCCCATTCACCGAAGTGAACAGTCGCCATTCGCCTTGTGCCATAAACTCACCCGACCGGTTTGTGATAGTAAATTCAACATTGGTTCTGTCAACGCGGTACGAAATGCTGAGCTTGCCTCGGAAGAAATAGTTGAGCAAACCCGTCGAGTAGCTTACTGCCTTCGGAAGAAGCATTTTGGCGTGCGCATTATAGTTACCGTCCGTCAGGCCGATCTCGGCGGGCACGCTTCCCGAAGGCATTTTCAGGCTGAACAGATTGGGGATGAGCGGGGACTGGAGGTCAATTAATTTTAAAGGCGTATTGGCGTTGATGCTCTGTCCTTTACGAGCGACGGCGAATGCGCTGGACTGCGTGAACTGATTTGTGAAGGTAGTGTTTGCGAGCATGGGAAAGGGGAATCTGTGTGGGTCGGAAGCCCCTACCTGGGGAAGAGCCACTTTGATGACAGCGTTGGAGTTAGGAAGATGAAACAGTGTGGATGCCCGCTCGCCCGTAAACATGGTGTCGCTGGTAACGAAATAGGCGTTTGAGTATTCCGCCAATCCGAGCGAGTCGGTGTCGAGATTATTTGGGTTTTGGCCCGTGTATTTGTCGTTGTCCCAGAACGAGCGAAAATGGGCGTCCATTGATCCAGCGCCATCATTCGTGTCCGGCGACCACAGCTTGCTTGTACCGTCTGAAAGGTACGGAGGCTGCTCATGAGCCAGCGCGTCTATCTGCCCCGGCGATCCGAAGTTCTTAGAGCAGAACTTCTCATATGGCGCTCCCTGTCCGCCCAGCCACCCGTAAGTATGCGCGTCGTTGCGCGAGTGCTGCGGCTGTGCCATGTCCTGGATGAGGTGGATGACCTGACCAAGCGCACGGAATGTCAGACCGCCATATTGGGACCGATAAATTGGGGGTCCTTCCGTTAGCCATTTGTATTGGTAATCTCGGGCGCTAGTCCAATCCCAGTCGTTGCCGCCCTCCTGACCACCGTTCCACGCCCAATCAAGAGCGCTGGTAAATACACTGCCGGGAGGCAGGCCGGCAACGGCAGTGTCCGTTAGCCCACTGCCGTTCAGTGGATTATAGAAGTGGCGACCTGGGCGTACGAATACACTGTCCATGGCGTTGTCCTCTTCTTCCGCTCCAAATTTCAACCAATCAGTCAAGGTATTTCCGAATGCGTCCCGAGTTTGCAGCCCTTCGACCATACCGTAATAGGCGTATAGGTAATACTGATCGGGCTGATCGGCAAGAGTGCAGTACTTGCTCGTGGCGGCGAGGTAGGAGATCGCTCGGTGCGTGTCGACCTCATACGCATCCGCACTCAAGACGATAAGCGATAAGAGCACAACTGCGAATGGATAGATTGCTTTGATGGCCGATTTGTGAACATGCCTTTTGGGAACGAACATGGAGGTCTCCTTTTCTGGGCAAGTGAGCCGGCTCATCCAATGGAGCCAATGATGCGGCGGGCGATTCTGCAAATGGGGTGCCGAGAAAGTGTCTTGTCGCCGGCGAGCCTGCGCCGGGAAGCCGCTATAACTGCTGAACATGAGGATTCCGACAGGGTATGCCACTCACTTTAACAACCGTGCCGTCATCGAAGCGTCAATGGGGGCGTCAATGATCGTCAAATCGGGGAAGAATTGTGGAAAACCAGTGTGAAGGTCAGTGTTCGGGTGAAATTCTGGTAGTTATACGGGTCATTCGCGGACGGCGAGCGACACGGCTTCGGCCAATGTGAGCTTTTGACCCTCTGCGCGACAGCGCGCGAGCAGCGCCCGGTTATGGCGAAACACGTCGTCCAATTTGGCGGACTCGATCCTTACTCGGCCATCGTATACGACCTTTTGGACAAGGCCGGACATGAGATGCTCACACGCCGCGATCAGCTTTGCGCGCCGGGAAGCGGTATCGGGACCTACGCGCCAGTGCCCGTCGAACGCTTGCCACGCAAGCTCCTCGACAATGGCGTTGTTGTCACGGATAGATTCCGCCAGTTTCAAACGGCGGGAATGCAATTGTCCCACCCATCTCCCGTGGGACTCTTCGGATTTGATCTGTTCTGCGTATTCGCCAACCATGGCTCGAACCCACGAACCAATGGACCGCCACCGCTGGCGACCGATGTGGGTGGCTCCGCCCAGCGCATCGAATCTGTGCTCGAGCTGTCGGAACGACATTTCGGTTCCCCAGTCGTTGCCAGTCTGGCGGAACAGGTGCAATGCACGCCGGCTCCAGCCCAAAGCCATTTCATTCAGGTTCTTGCCGGGAATCGGCGTGTCGCGTAGCAAGCACATACAGTAGAGCGTCATCGCTTCGCCACGGGAATCACCGAGTCGTTGAAAACCCGCAAGAGCTTGTTTGAATACATTGTATGCTGCAGGCGGGTCAGTCGTAGCGTTGATTGCTAATCCCAGGTGCCTCAGGGCATGCGCCTCGCCCCACAAATCGCCGGAAGCGCGGAAGATTGCAAGCGCCTCGTTCAGCCTAGCTTTCGCCGTCGGCGCGCCGTTTCGAGTGAGCAGGTACAGTGATGAGCCGATCAGCGCCCGGGCCCGATTACCTGTTTTAGCCGGGCCGGCGAGGCGCAGCGCAGCTTCCGTCCATCGCCGCGACTCGTCTTCCTGATGCGTTAAATATCAATAGCGCGTGAGGTTGCCGGCCAACTCGATACACGCTTCCGGATCGTTCTCAACAGACCATGCCAGCGACGCGCGCATCCATGCGGAGGCCGACTGAATGCGTTGAATCCACACCTGTTCCTCGGGGCCGTACCAGGCGCTCCAGGATGCTTGGGCAAGCCGCCGGCAGAGTCTGACCGATTCGCGCGACCGCGGGCCGCCGGCATTTAGGCCGGGCATGGATATTGAGTGGATCTGCGCCAAAACGGCTTCGGCTTCCTGGCCGGTCATTACGGCGTGATTGGCGACCGGAGGCGGAGAAACGAGGAATCGGCGCGTGGCGGCCCAGTCAAACGTGAACACAAGAGCGAGAGCGACCGCGGCCATTAGGTAAATGCGTGTCATGCGTGTCATGCCTGCGCGATCTACACCGGGGAGGCTGTGCCGCCTCGGAGTCTCGGAAAGAACCGCGTCCGGCGAAGCCTGGACAGGCGCTAACGACGTAAAAGGGCAGGCGAGCGCTTGACGCACCTCTTCCGAAGGCTCGGAATCCGCGTCGGCCATCAGGCGGACCTCAAATGCGTTATAAGCGGCCTGTGCCCGTTGTGGATGCCCCGCGAGACGGTAGAGTCGAATGAGCGCCGCGTGAGCGGCGTCACCAAGGGGCTCCAATGCGCTAAGCCGCTCCGCATGCTCGATGGCTCGATTTGGGCGGTCGCCGGCCATCAACGCGGTAATGAGGTCGCGATACATTTGGACCGCCTTGCGTTCGAGCGACTGCCTCGGTCCGGTAGCCCAATCGTC
>JBBROJ010000074.1:0-24520 GCA_038229495.1 Chthonomonadales bacterium | reverse complement strand
TGGGGTGTCCGCCGGGCCGCCCAACAGCGTGTCCTACAACTATTCTTGCTGACCAATATGCATTAGACAACTTTACCCACACAAAACCCCATAGACCCAGAGATTGTATAGAAACCTCCACCAACCCCCTCCTTGGTAAGGAGGGGGCTTACTGGGCGCAGGTATGAACGTTCGCCCAGGTAGGTGTCTCCCATCCCCCTTACGAAGGGGAGAGGGGCCGGGGTGAGGGGTTTCTACAGGTTTTGAGCCTGACTTACAACCGCGAACCGCTCCGACAGTCAACTATTCGCATTCGCTCCAATGTTTCCTCTGCGCGCGCGTGGCTTTTTATCCGTCCTATTTGTTTTGAAGCAGGATTCGCAAGCGGCCGCGCGAATCAATCACGGTATAAGCATATCTGCTCAAATTCCGCTATGGTCCGATATTTCAAGGGAGTTGTCATTGAGGATTGATCTGCGCGCCGTTCCACTTCTCTTCTGCCTGCTTGAAATCACGCTGATAGCCGCTCAGCGAAACTCTTTGGCGGCCCCGCCCGATAACCGTAAGATTGTCGGGATGTACGTTCACCAGCACTGGCCGTACAACCACCCCTACTGCGCGCGCACGTGGACGCTCGATGACTGGCGGGGATATGCGGACGGCCTGCAGCGGCTCGGCTACAACGCGGTCCTTATCTGGCCGATGCTCGAGACGATGCCCGATCCCCTTACGCCAAGCGACAAAGCCAATCTAAAGAAGATCGGCAAAGTCATCGACATGCTCCACAAAGAGCGCGGGATGCGGGCCTACATCGTCCTCTGCCCGAATATTATGGCCCGCAACGAGGAGGCGAGCAAGGCTGCGTTCGAGAAGCGGCACTACTTCTACTGCGAGGACCTCATAAATCCCGGCGACCCTGCCGCCGTTCAGAAGATGATGCAGTGGCGCAGGAAGCTGATGCTGCCGCTGAAGAACGTCGACGGAGTCGCCATTATCGACAGCGATCCCGGCGGCTATCCCGGCTCCACCAATCAGGAGTTCGTCAATCTGCTGGGCGAACACCGCAAGATATTCAACAGCGTCCGGCCCGGAATCGAACTTATCTACTGGATGCACGCGGGCTGGCGCGGCTGGAGCCGACTTTTTGAGAACGCGGCCTTCAGGCTGGGCACGCCGGAGGAGTACGAAGATACGCTTTCACGCCTGGTAAAGCTGAACCCGGAGCCGTGGGGCATGGCGAACGGCCTCGAATATGCGAAGAAGCTGGGCGTCGAGAACAAAGTTATCAGCTTCAACTATGGCCGGATCGAGCTGGAACCCTCCTTTCCGATGACGAATTTCGGGACCGACCGCGCGCGAGAAGGCGGGGGCTTGCCGGGACCGCGAGGAGTGATGGGGAACGCGCAGACCCACTGCGCGCAGCTTCCGAATACGTTTGCATTCGCGCGGGGCGCTCAGGGACTGCCGGTCAAAGGCTCCGACTACTCGCAGTTCGCGAACGGCCTGATTCCCGGTCACGGCCCGGCTATCGTGTCCGCCTGGACGGCGCTGTCGGCCTCCGACCCGCTTGCCATGCGGGCGGCTGCCGATTCGCTTACTTCCATCGCAGCAGGGGAAATCACGCCGGGATCGCTGAAAGGTTTGCTGTTCGGAGACCCGAAGCGATTCCTGACCGACCTCGTAATGATGCTTCGCTACAAGGCGGCGGGTGAGGATTTCGCCACCGCATCGGAGCAGAACCGGGATATCACGCAATCGTTCAAAGCCTATGTCGAAGCGTTTACGGCGTGGCAGAAGACCCACGGATTCGGCGGTGCGATGGATCTGGGCCGGCCTGCCCTCGCTCTCCGAAAGCTGAAGCATCCGGCTATCGAGGAGTGCTTCGCAAAGCTGCGCTACGATCTGGACCCGCCGCCGGGCAGGCCCAACACGAACTTCGAGCGAATCCGCGCCGGGTTTGCGCATATGGAGACCTTCTCCGCGCGAATGGGAGCGGCCATGCGCTCGGCGCTTGCCGAAATGAAATAGCGCCGGCAGAAAATAGACCGGCATCCTGAACCCTGCCACTATCGAGCCTTCGGCTATGCGCCGCGCCTTCGCGGGCGCGAAACCCGGCGGCCGCGGCGCCGACGAAGGTTGGCATATGGCGCGCAGCGCCCGAAAGGCATAGGGTTTAGCCTATTTCACAGCTGATTGGACAAAACTCGCATCTTAAAAGGTAACCCGATGATCTCGTTTGCCACCCTGGTTCTGCTCTCTTCGCTGCATCTACAATCGCCCATGAACAAGCCCATTCAAATCCGCGCCAATGAGGTCGCCGAGCAGACGTTCACGTCGGCGAAGGTCTATGCCGACCCCTTCAACGAAGTCGAGGTCACCGTGCAGGTTACGCGGCCCGACGGCAGAACGCAGGACATTCCGGCGTTCTGGGCGGGCGGCAGCACGTGGAAGGTACGCTACGCCTCGGAGAAACCGGGAAAGTACACCTATCGAGTCTCCTGCACGGATGCGGGCAACGTCGGTCTGAACGGCGCGACCGGCATTATCGAGATAGCGGCCTATCGGGGGACCAATCCGCTCTACAAGCACGGGCCAGTACGCGTGGCGGCGGATCGGAGGCACTTCGAGCATGCGGACGGGACACCCTTCTTCTGGCTGGCGGACACGTGGTGGATGGGGCTGACCAAGCGGCTCGTATTCCCCGATGAGTTCCATGTGCTGAAGGCGGATCGGTTAAAGAAGGGGTTCACGGTCGTTCAAATCGTGGCCGGCCTCTACCCGGACATGCCTCCCTTCGATGAGCGCGGAGCAAACGAGGCGGGCTTCCCCTGGACGCGCGAATATGGGCACATAAACCCGGAGTATTTCGACGCGGCGGACCGGCGGATCAAGGACCTCGTGGATTCGGGCATTTCGCCGTGCCTCGTAGGCGCGTGGGGCTACTTCATTCCGTGGATGGGCGTGGAGAAGCTCGACAAGCACTGGCGCTACCTGGTCGCGCGCTACGGGGCCTACCCCGTTTTCTGGTGCGTGGCGGGAGAGGCCAACCTTCCCTACTATCTGACGCCCGGTTTTCCGTTCGACGACCGCGAGCAGGTGAAGCAGTGGACGAAGGTCGCAGCCTATATCCGGTCGATAGATGGGTATCATCGGCCGCTCTCGATTCACCCCACCGGCCTCGGCAACCTGGACTCGCGCCACGCCATCGACGACGTTTCGTTGTTGGACTTCGACATGCTTCAGACCGGACATGGCGACGTCTCATCGCTGCCGCCAACCGTAGACGCGGCACGAGCCGCTTACGCCGGAACTCCGCCCCTCCCGTTTCTGAACTCAGAGGTCTGCTACGAGGGGATTCTGAACGCCTGCCACGACGACGTTCAGCGGCTGATGTTTTGGAGCTGCGTGCTGTCAGGCGCGGCGGGCCACTCGTATGGTGCGAACGGAATCTGGCAGTTGAATCGGCAGGGAACTCCCTATGGCAAATCTCCGCACGGCGGAGACTACGGCCCGGTTCCGTGGGACGTGGCGATGAAGCTGCCGGGATCGGGACAGCTTGGAAAATCCAAAGAGTTTCTCCTGCGCTTGCCGTGGTGGAAGCTGGAGCCCCACCAGGACTGGGCGGCCTTCTCGTCCACCAACAAGGCGGAGTGGGGCGACTGGATCTGGTATCCGGAGGGCAGCCCCGCGACCGACGCTCCGGTCGCCAAGCGCTACTTCCGAAAAGAGGTCAGCCTGCCGCCAAAGCGGCCGGTCCTTCGTGCAACATTGCGGGTCGCCGCCGACGACAAGCACATCGCCTATGTGAACGGCAAGCGCGTCGGGTCGGGGAACGGCTGGTCCGCTGTCAAGGACGTGGATGTTACGAATCTACTCAGGCCGGGCGGAAACGTCATAGCGATTGAGGGAGAGAACGCGAAAGCGCCCGTGACAAAGAATCCGGCCGGCGTTCTGTGCGCGCTGACACTTCAGTTTGGGGATGGCAACGTGGAATCCATTCTGTCGGACGCGTCATGGAAATCGCAGAATCGTCTTGAATCCGGATGGGAGACCGTCGCCTTCAGTGACGCGGCGTGGCCTTCCGCTCTGCTCGCCGCTCCCTACGGCGGAGGACCCTGGGGCCGAATTGCGGACAGTCAGCCGTACATGACGCCCTATATCGCCGGTGTTCCGAACGGCATCCGAATTCTCTATCTCCCGCTGCCCCGCGACGTGCAGATTCGCAATCTGCGCGCCGGACAGCATTGCCGCCTGGAGTGGTTCGACCCCGCATCCGGCAAAACGACGGACCTGGGCGCTGCCAAAGCCGATGAATCCGGCGTCCTCTCCGCTCATGCGCCAAAAGGCGCAGCAGATTGGGTGCTGCTAGTGCACCCCACTGACCACTGACCACTGTTTAACGAGATGATTCAGACTTTTCTACTGATACTGGCCTGCTTGACGATGCAGACGGATAAGCAGGGCACGGTCGATCGCGCGGCGGTCGAACGCGAATCGAGCCGCCTGAAGGCGCGCATCGAAACCCTTCGCGGGCGGGAGGACGCAGCGACTCGCGATCATCTGGCGGACGCGGCGATCTACCAGAAGGCGGCGGAGTGGGCGCTGCGGTTCGAGCCGTCTCTGGTCGAGGCCGATATTCGGCAGGTCAACAAGACGCTGAGTCGCGGATTCGAGCGCGCTGCGGCCCTGGAATCCGGCAGTGCAAAGTGGGACGGCAAGCGGGGCCGGCTGGTAAGGGGCTATCGATCTGAGGTGGACGGCTCGGTGCAGCCGTACGGACTTATCATTCCGCACGGATACGATCCTGCCAAGCCGATCCGCCTCGACGTAGTGCTGCACGGCAGCACGCGGCCCGTTGGCATGAGCGAGACGCGGTTCATGCAGTCGTTCGACGAGGGCGACTTCGGCGACACGGCTCTGGACAATGATTACATCGAGCTTCATCCGCTGGGCCGGGTCGAGAATTGCTACCGCTGGGCAGGCGAGACGGACGTGTTCGAGGCGATTGAAGATGTGTGCCGCCACTATAATGTCGACCGCGACCGCCTCGTGCTGCGCGGGATGTCGATGGGCGCGTCCGGTACCTGGCATCTCGGGCTGAAATGGCCGGACCGATTTGTCTCGCTCGGTCCCTATTGTGGATATGTTGACACGCACCGCTTTTCCGAAACCCCCGGGATGAACTTCGTAAAGGTCGGCCCGCTGCCGGAGTATCAGGAAGAGGGGCTGCACATGCTCGATTCGGTGGACTACGCGGCCAATGCGGGTGTCGTCCCCGCTATCGCGGCCATCGGCGAGAAGGACCCCTTTTTCCAGGCGCACGTGATAATGGGCGAGGCGATGCGGCGAGAGGGACTGAAGATGGTGAACCTCATCTCGCCCGGCACCGGCCACGTGCAGGAACCTGTCACGTTCGGGGAGCAGATGCGGCGGATCGGCGAGTATGCCGCGCGAGGAATAGACCATAGCCCGCGCCGAATTCGGTTTGTTACGTGGACGCTCAAGTACAACCGCTGCCATTGGATAGAGATTCTCGGACTGGACAAGCACTACGCGCGAGCGGAGGTGGATGCGTCGGTTGCGGCGGACGGCGTGATACAGATGAAACAGCCTTTGAACGTGACTCGCCTGGCAATCTATCCGTTCAGCACAGGCATTCATGTAATTGAAGTTGAGGGCAAACGAATCCGCGTTCCATTGAGTAGCGGGCCTAAACGAGGCATAGTCATCGAGCGGCGCGGTGGGCGATGGCGGTTTGCGGGGATGCGCACGGACGGTTCGCCTTTGAAACTATCGGGCAAGCGGCCCGGCGTTCAGGGGCCAATCGATGACGCGTTCACGAAGCGGTTCCTCTGCGTGCGGGGCACGGGAAAGCCATGGAATCCTTCCATCGGGGCATGGGCGGACGCAAATCTGCGGCGTTTCTCCTACGAGTGGGCGCGCTACTTCCGGGGCGATCTGCCGATAAAAGATGACACGGCAGTTACCGAAGGGGACCGGCGTACCTGCAACCTCATCCTGTTCGGAGACCCTGGCAGCAACCGCCTCATCCGGGAATCGCTTTCTAAACTGCCAATCCGCTGGTCGCGCCAAACGCTGCGCATGGGAGATTCCGAATTCCCGGCGGCCAATCACGCGCCCGAGCTCATCTCCGAAAGCCCCTTCGCGCCGGACCATTATGTGGTAGTTAACAGCGGACACACATTCCACGAGGCCGAGCTAAACCGCCTCAACTATCTTCTCTTCCCGCGGCTGGGCGACTGGGCTGTCCTGAAGATAGGCAATAGCGCGATGTCCTCCAGCCCCTCCGACCCGTTACCCGAGGAGGCATTGCAAGCAGGCTATTTCGACGAAAAATGGCGATTTCCTGAGAAGGTGAGACAGCCGTAGCCTTTGGGTTGATTTCGTCCGAATGATGTATCATAGGATATTGTTGGTATATCCGCAAGCCATGCACGCATGAATGCCGGGCTGCTCCCGTCTATTGCAACAATTACCGCCGTGCAACCCTCTAATCCTTTCAAGAGGACTGCTTGAGGAGCGTCTTATATGCGTCTGAAAATGAATCCCGTTCACATCATAACAGGCATATTGGCCGCGACTGCCTGCGGTTCGCTGGCGATTGCCGCGCTGCCGGGTACAAAGACAGGCTTCGCCGCACAGTCGAAGCTCGACTATCAACGCGATGTGCGCCCAATCATGGCCGCCAATTGCTTCGCGTGTCATGGACAGGATGAGAAGAAGCGGCAGGCCGGATTGCGCATCGACGCGCGGGACGCCGCCTACGGCAAGTCGGACGGGGGGCATGTCGCGATTGTTGCCGGCAAGCCGATGGCAAGCGCAGTATATCAGCGAATATCGGCGGCCGGACCGCTCAAAATGCCGCCCGAGAAGAGTGGCAAGCGGCTGACGGCGGGGGAGATCGACGTTTTGAAGCGGTGGATCGCGCAAGGGGCAGACTACACGCCGCACTGGGCGTTCCGTCCAATTCGTCGTCCCTCCGTCCCTGCAATCCAAAATCCAAAATCCAAAATCCAAAATCCAATAGATAACTTCGTCCTCGCGCGGCTTCTGAAGGACGGGATTGCTCCCTCGCCGGAGGCGGACCGCTATACTCTAGTACGGCGCGTTAGCCTGGATCTGGTGGGTCTGCCGCCCACGCCACAGGAAGCCGATGCCTTCGTCAACGACCATTCGCCCGACGCCTATGAGAAGCTGGTGGACCGCCTGCTGGCGTCTCCGCACTTTGGCGAGAAGTGGGCGCGGATGTGGATGGACCTTTCCCGCTATGCCGACTCCGCGGGCTACGGCTCCGATCCACTCCGCCCCAACCTCTGGCCCTGGCGGAACTGGGTAATCAACGCTTTCAACCGGAACCCGCCGTATGACCGGTTCGTTACGGAGCAGCTTGCGGGCGACCTGCTGCCAAATCCGACGCAGGACCAGATCATCGCGACCGCCTTCCACCGCAACACGATGACGAATACCGAGGGCGGCACGGATCGCGAGGAGTTCCGCACTGCCGCCGTGAAGGACCGGGCCATCACGACTGCGCAGGTTTTCATGGGCCTGACAATGGGCTGCGCGCAGTGCCATTCCCACAAGTTCGATCCCATAACCCAAAAAGAGTTCTACCGATTCATGGCCTTTTTCAATCAGACGGAGGACAACGATCAGCCTGACGAGCGTCCCACGATGCCCCTGTATTCGGATGCGCAGCAAAGGCAGATAGCGGCTCTGAAAACTGAGATGGCCACGCTGGAATCGAGCGTTCCCTCCTCTCCCGAAGCAAAAGCCGCTCTGGAAAAGAAGAAGAAGGAGCTGGCGGCTATCGCGCCGGTCAACCTGCCAGTCATGAAAGAGGTCGCCGTGGAAAAGAGGCGGCAATGCACGACTCTAACGCTCGGTAACTTCCTGCTTAAGGGCGAGCCTGTCCTGCCGGGCGTCCCGGCGGCCTTCAATTCGCTGCCGCCCGGCGCTCCGGCCAGCAGGCTGGGTGTCGCGGAGTGGATCGTAAGCCGCGACAATCCGCTAACCGCGCGAGTGGCCGTGAATCGATTTTGGGCGCAGCTTTTCGGGAATGGACTGGTTGTGACAGAGGAGGACTTTGGGCAGCAGGGCACGCTCCCCACGCATCCCGAGCTGCTCGATTGGCTGGCCGCCGAGTTTATGACCCCGACCCAACGACCCAACGAACCAACGACCCAACGACCTGCGCCCTGGGACATAAAGCGGCTGCTCAAGCTCATCGTTACCTCCGCCACCTATCGGCAATCCTCAAAGGCAGCGGCTTCAGCGATTGAAAAGGATCCGCGTGACCGGCTGCTTTCCCGTTACCCGCGCAGGCGGCTGACAGCGGAGGGCGTTCGCGACCAAGCGCTGGCGTTGAGCGGTTTACTGAGCGAGAAGATCGGCGGGCCATCAGTCTTCCCGCCGCAGCCGGCAGGACTGTGGCAGGCAGCGTTCAACGGCGACCGGACCTATCCGACCAGCACGGGGGAGGATCGATACCGGCGGGGCCTCTATACTTTCTGGCGTCGCACGGTTCCGCCCCCGAACATGGCGACATTCGACGCGCCGAGCCGGGAGATATGCACGATTCGCCGCATCCCGACCAACACTCCTCTCCAGGCGCTGGTCACGTTGAACGATCCGGTCTATCTCGAAATGGCGCAGGCTCTGGCCCGCCGAATCGCGCGAGAGGGTGGCGCCACCCCTGAATTGCGCTCGGCGTTTGGCCTACGGCTTGCTTTGGGCCGGCCGCCGAAACCGGAGCAGATTCAGCCGCTGGTCGCGCTTTATGAGAAGGAGCTGGCGCAGTACAAAACCGGCATCGATCTTGCAAAAAAGCTGACGACCGATCCGCTCGGCCCGCTGCCCGCCGGCATGGACCCCGCAGAGATGGCGGCCTGGACGGTCGTATCCAACGTCCTGCTGAACATGGATTCTGTGCTCACGAATCATTAACAGATACTTGACCGTTAGGACCTTGGACTGGACGGAGAAACGCTATGGATTACCGATTGGAAAATACGCGCGCTATTACGCGACGGACCTTTTTTGGGCAGACCGGATTGGGGCTTGGAGCGCTTGCACTGGGCGGATTGTTGGGTGATGTAGCGCTCGCCGACAATCCAAAATCCAAAATCCAAAATCCAAAATCGCCCAATCCTCTCGCGCCCCGCAAACCCATGCTGCCGGGCAAGGCGAAGTCGGTCATCTATCTGCACATGTCGGGCGCGCCGCCCACGCTGGACCTCTTCGACTACAAGCCGGAGCTGGTCAAGCTCAACATGCAGCCCTGTCCCGATTCACTAATAAAGGGAGAGCGGTTCGCGTTCATCAAGGGCGTTCCAAAAATGCTCGGAACTCCCTACAAATTCGCGCAGCACGGGCACAGCGGCACGTGGGTGAGCGAGGTTCTTCCGCATACGGCCGGAATCGTAGACGATATTACGCTCATTCGGTCCTTGAATACGGATCAGTTCAACCACGCCCCCGCAGAGCTTTTCCTCTACACGGGTAACGCTATTGCAGGCAATGCGTCGATGGGCTCCTGGCTCACCTATGGTCTCGGCTCGGAGAATCAGAACCTGCCCGGATTCGTGGTGCTTATCTCCGGCGGCACGGACCCGACCGGCGGCAAGAGCGTTTGGTCCAGCGGTTTCCTGCCGTCGGTCTATCAGGGGGTGCAGTGCCGGTCGGTAGGCGATCCCATTCTTTATTTGAACGACCCGGCAGGCATGAATCGCGATTCCCGGCGGCGCAGCCTGGACGCTCTCGACCGGCTTAACGAAATTGAGGCCAAAGAATATGGTGACCCTGAAACGCTGACCCGGATCGCGCAATACGAGCTTGCCTATCGAATGCAGATCGCGGTGCCGGAGGTCATGGATATATCACGCGAGCCGCAGCACATTCTGGATATGTACGGCGCAAAGCCCGGGCAGGGGTCGTTCGCAAACAACGCGCTTCTTGCCAGGCGGCTGGTCGAGCAGGGGGTCCGTTACGTCCAGCTCTACGACTGGGGCTGGGACATTCACGGTACAGGAACCGGCGACGACCTTATGACCGCGCTGCCGAAGAAGTGCAAGGAGACGGACCAAGCGGCGGCAGCCTTGATCCGCGACCTTAAGCAGCGAGGTCTGCTGGATGAGACACTGGTCGTATGGGGAGGCGAGTTTGGTCGCACTCCTATGAACGAGGCTCGCGGCGGCTCGAAATATCTTGGACGCGACCACCATCCGCACTGCTTCTGCCTCTGGATGGCGGGAGGCGGAATAAAACCGGGAATGGTCTACGGCGAGACGGACGAGCTGGGCTACCGAATCGTGCGAGACAAGGTTACCATCCGCGACCTGCAAGCCACGATTCTCCACGCAATGGGCATGGATCCCTACCGACTCACGTACAAATATCAGGGTCTCGATAACCGTCTAATAGGTCCATCCGCCGAAGCAGTCGTCCAGAAGGCGCTGTTCGTATAGATACTTCCCGGACATTTATCGCCGGGTTGGATAAGGAATCCTGATATGCCCGATTTCAGCCGCAGAGAGTTCCTTGCCGCGACAGCCGGCGCGGCTGCCCTACCACTTCAGGAGCATGGAGAGGGTGTAAAACCCAAAATTCCGCGGCGGGCGCTCGGCAAGACGGGCATGAAGGTCTCCATCCTTGGGCTTGGCGGCGGAAGCCAGTTTCTGAACGCCTGCAAGAATGACGACGAGTCGATAGAACTGGTCACGGCTGCCATCGACGGAGGAATCAACTATCTCGATTCGGCATACGGGTACGGCAGTGGGGAGAGCCTTCGTCGCTACGGACTGGTTGTCGGCGCTCGCCGCAGTGAGGTCTACCTTACGTCCAAGACGGCCCAACGCGGCCGTGATGGAGCGTTGCGAGAAGTAGAGATCAGCCTGAAGAATCTACGTACCGACCACATCGACGTGATTCAGATTCATGACATTCATCCGGATGAAGACCTGGACCGCATTCTCGCGAAAGATGGCGTGTACCACGCGCTTTTCGAGCTTCAAGCGCAGAAGGTCGTGCGCGCGGTAGGGATAACGGGTCACGCGTCCGTCCTGAAAATGAAATCGCTCCTTGACCGCATGGAGGAGCTGGACACGCTTCTCTGTCCCGTAAACCCCGCCGAGGACAGCCGGCACTACATTCCCTTGCACGAGCCGGCAAACCCGCAGGGTCATTTCAAGCAGACTCTCCTCCCCGCAGCAAAGGCGCGCGGCCTCGGCATTATCGCCATGAAAACGACCGCTCAGGGACAGCTCATCGGCGAGGGACCAGGCAAAGCGGACGTCGCAACACTCATTCGATTCGCCATGAGCGAGCCCGGAGTGTGCGTGGCGATTGTGGGTCCGGGGAGTCTGGCGAATCTAAAGCAAAACCTTCAGACCGCCCAGAACTTTACGCCGATGAAGCCGGGCGCGCGGAAGAGGCTGGTCGCGAAGCTGGTATCGCCAAATCGCCGCTTCGCCTACGAACATCCGGTCTATCGCGACGCCTGCTGAAAGTACAAAATGGGCGATTCTAACAGCAAGGTTGTTCAACAGATATACAGGGCATTTGGAAATCGGGACATGGTGGCAATACCGGAGCTGGTGGAGCCGGAATTCACCATAAAGCAAACCGACCTGCTTCCGTGGGGCGGAACCTATGAAGGGGTGCAGGGACTCCAGACGTTCTTCCAAAATCTGTTCGGCAGCATTGATTCGAAGGTCGAGATCGAAGAGTATATTTCAGCGGGAGACCATGTTGCGGCTATTGGAAGGATGCGCGGGACAGTGCGAGCCAACGCCGTCCATTTCGACCCGCGAATCGTACACTTATGGACGGTGAAAGAGAGCCGCGCCTCCCGATTTGAGCCCTATATCGACACTCCGGGGATGCTGAAGGCGCTGGAACCTGTTTAGCGGGCGCATGTTCTACCGTGTTCTGGGTAGTATAAGAGTTCCGCGACCGAACATGTCACAGTCGATATCGACAGACAACAAATTAGCGAAAGAGAAAACCCTGGAATGATAACATGCCTTCCGTACTACCGGCGCGAGACGAGGTCGTCGAACAACAATCGATGGAGCTTTCCATTCCGAGCGATCGGGCTGGCAAGCATCGCGCCGGTCCTGATTTTGCCGCTCATGATGCCCCAGTCGCCCGCGAAAGCGCCCACTGCCGCGCAACCAGTCAAGCCCTCTTCAGCTGGCGCACTGACATCCTTTGTACAGGTTCTTCCGGATTCCGTGGTAAAGGTAAATATGGTTGCCATACCCGCGGGTACGGTCACGATTGCGGGACAGAAAGCGCCCATCAAGCCGTTTTGGATCGCCGGCACGGAGACCCCCTGGGAAGCGTTCGACGTATTCATAGCCAGTGGAGAACCCTCGAAGCCGTACGATCAGACCGAGTTTGTCCCGGACGCCATCGCTCGCCCGAGCAAGTCCTACATCCTCCCGGACCTCGGCTGGGGGCACCACGGCTACCCGGCCATAAACATCAGCTTCCTGTCCGCCCAGATGTACTGCCGCTGGCTGTCCTCCAAGACCGGCAAAAAGTATCGTCTTCCGACAGAGGCCGAGTGGGAGTATGCCTGTCGGACGGGTGTGGCCGGCGACCTGAAATTGACGAAGCTGCAGATTGAAAAGAGCGCATGGTACGCCGGAAACAGCGACAAGCTTGCTCATCCGGTTGGAAAAAAACTTCCGAACGGCTGGAAACTCTACGACATGTTCGGGAATGTGGGAGAGTGGGCGACCGATATGAGCGGCAAACCCGTGCTCTGTGGAGGCACGTTCAAGGATCCCGCTCTCCTGACCGCTCCTGGAACGCGGAAAAGATGGACGCCGAAATGGCAGGAAACGGACCCGCAGCTTCCAAAAAGTCGATGGTGGCTGTCGGACGGTCCTTTTTGCGGATTCAGGGTTGTTTGTGAACAGTGATGATGCTTGCATCGTGTGCGCAATGCGTGAAGGCATAGCCGGCAATCACAACGCAAGAGCTCGGGAACTATATACTATATGCAGAGCTTGTATTTCAAGGAGACAGCATGTCAAACCTAAACGATTCGAGCGAGACTTCCCCTTCGAGACGTGACTTTATTAAGAGCGCCACGGCCGCGAGCGCGGCCGCCGCGCTCCTCGCTACCGGTAACTATGCGCACGCCCAGGGTTCGGATAGGATAAAGGTCGGGCTCATTGGCTGCGGCGGGCGTGGAACCGGCGCTGCGGCGGACGCTCTTCAGGCTGATCCCGGCGCGCAGCTTACGGCCATGGGCGACATCCTTAAGTCGCAGTTGGATAGCAGCCTGCGAACTCTCAAGGACCAGGAAGACATTAAATCCAAGGTTCAGGTCATTCCGGAGAATATGTTTGTCGGCCTCGATGCCTATCTTCAAGTGATAAACAGCGGGGTTGACGTGGTTCTGTTGACGACGCCTCCCGGATTCCGACCGCTCCACATCAAAGCCGCGGTCGCTGCCAACAAGCACATCTTTGCCGAAAAGCCAATGGGAACTGACGTGGCCGGCGTACGCTCCGCACTCGAAGCTGTTAAAGCTGCGCGGGGAAAAGGTAAATGTTTCGTTTCCGGATTCTGTTATCGTTACGCCACTACGCACCGGGCGTTCTACAAAAGGCTCCATGACGGCGCTATCGGCCCCGTTCGTCATGTTCATGCTACTTACCTTACGGGACCTGTTAAGCCCATGCCGCCTGCTTCCGCACGGCCAGAAGGAATGAGCGACGTGGAATGGCAGCTTCGTAACTGGTACAACTTCGTGTGGATTGGCGGAGACGGCCTCATCGAACAGGCATGCCACAGCATCGACAAGATTATGTGGGCCATGAAGGACGTCCCCCCGGTTCGATGCGTTGCGACGGGAGGCCGTGACATTCCAAACAATGAGGGAAACATTTACGATCACATCGATGTATTTTATGAATGGGCCGACGGGACGCGCGCGACGATGGCGCAGAGGCAGATTCCCAACTGCCCTCACAACGACAATACGGACTACGTTATCGGCGCGAAGGGGACCGGCACGGTACATTTCGCTGCAGCCGAGATGAGCGGCGGGCAGAAGATCTGGCGAACCGACCAGCCCAAAAAGAGCATGTACCACCTGGAGCACGATGCGCTCTTCGCGGCGATTCGAAGCAAGGTGCCGATAAACGATGCGAGCCGCATGGCGCAGAGCACGATAGCGGGCCTCATGGGACGCATGGCGGCCTATACCGGCGCTGCCGTCACCTGGGATCAGATAACAAAGTCCCAGGAGAACCTCTATCCCGCCAATCTGGAGTGGAACGGTTCTCTGGCAATCGTTCCGATAGCGGTCCCAGGCAAGACGCCCATTGTCTAGGCGTACGGAGACACGGACTTTGTTCGATAATCACTCGGAGCCCGCGCCCGACCGACTAAACCGGACCGCCTGGTTCTTGCTGGTCACCGAGCAGCCGTGTCCTGTCCCCCGCACAACCGGTTTGGAGTTGACGGACGATGCCGCTGCCACCTTTCGACGAATCCGGTAACATGCCGGTCGGAATCCACCGCGCAACTCTGAACGAAGCCGCAGCCAGATTCGGTTCGGACAGCCCGCAGCGGGCTCGCGTGACGAAGGTTCTGAAGGCGATTTTCCGTCAGGCGCGTTCGACGGGCTCGCTAACCCGATGCATCGTCTTTGGCAGCTACGTCACGGCGAAGTCCGCTCCCCGAGATGTTGACATACTGCTCGTGATGGACGATACTTTCGAGATGGAGGCGCAGTCTGCGAAGGTTCGGCGGCTGTTCAACCATCACGCTACGGAGCACTATGTGGGTGCGAGCCTCTTCTGGATTCGTCCGAAGGCTATGTTCATGTCGGTCGACGAATACCTTGCATTCTTTCAGAGAACGAGAGAAGAGACTTTGCGCGGAATTATGGAGGTGACGGAGTGATTCAGAACGATGTGGAGCTTCGGGCGACGCAGGAACGGATCGAATTCTTTGAAAAGACCGTCGCCCAGATGCGTGTAACGTGTATGCCTGCGGAGTTCCCTCATATGGCTGGGGCGTGGCTCGCCGAAGTCGAAAAGATGCATCACGAAGTGTTACAGTACCTCTCCCGCCACTCCAGCGAATTCGTTACCGCGCGAGTAGCATGAACGGGCCGGCATGAATCGGGCGGGCGGGGAGAAAGACTTGCAACCGGTGGCAGTCGTTTTCGGTGTACGTCGCGGCCAGGTCCCAGGAGAACCTCTATCCCGCCAATCTGGAGTGGAACGGTTCTCTGGCAATCGTTCCGATAGCGGTCCCAGGCAAGACGCCGTTCGTCTGACGCCGCTCGCCGCACCTTCCAGGCTGCAGGCTGGGATTGATAGATTCCGGCCCTTTGTTATGCGAGCTTCGCCCCGCGCCTCTAAGTCCGCTCTTCTCTTCAGGAGGTAGTCATGTTCAGATTCGATAGGTATCTCAATAGCGCTGCAACGATTTGCGCTCTGTTGTTGGCAGCTTCAACGGCTGTGCTTGCCCAGGGACCGCAGCCGATTCGCTCACCAGACGTTCTTTCGGACCGGCGGGTTACGTTTCGGTTTCGCGCGCCTAATGCCAAAGAGGTATTCGTGGCTCGCGAGGGCGCTCAACGTCTGGCCATGGCGAAGGACGATAAAGGGGTCTGGAGCGTTACGACAGACCCTCTTGAGCCGGACCTGTATGGCTATTCAATCATAGCGGACGGTGTCGGGCTGATCGATCCGCTAAATCCCGAGATGAAGCCAAATATCCTGAATACGCAAAGCCTTGTGCACGTGCCCGGCCCAAGCTCCATTCCGTGGGAAGTAAACAACGTGCCGCATGGAACGGTCCATCACCATTTCTATAGGTCGCAAGTAGTTGGTGACGACCGAGATTTCTACGTCTACACTCCGCCCGGCTACGACGTCAAGGCACGGAAGCCGTATCCCACTCTCTATCTTCTGCATGGATTCAGCGATAACGCGGGAGGATGGACCGACGTCGGTCGGGCGCACGTAATTCTGGATAACCTGATCGCCCAGGGCAAAGCGAAGCCGATGCTCATCGTGATGCCGCTTGGTTATGGCGCTCCCGAAATTCTTGGGAGAAGCGGTTCCGGGCCTCGCGATCCTAACCTGGGAAAGCGGAATTTTGACAAGTTCGCCGAAGCGCTGATTACGGAAGTCATTCCCGCGGTGGAGAAGGCCTACCACGTTGATGCGAATTCGCACTCGCGGGCAATCTGCGGGCTTTCGATGGGTGGAGGAGAATCGATTACCACCGGACTGAATCACCTCGACACGTTTTCGTGGGTCGGCTCGTTTAGCGGCGCGGTAATCATGGCCGGGAATGACTTGAATCAAACGCTGCCTCCGCTGGATTCGAGCGCCAACGCAAAGCTGAAGCTGCTCTGGATTGGCTGCGGCAAGGACGACTTTCTTATCAACAGCAACCACCAGCTCGATGAATGGCTCAAGGCTAAAGGAATCACGCATACTTTCGTGGAGACGCCTGGCGCGCACACGTGGCTGGTTTGGCGGAGGTATCTAGCGGATTTCGCACCCTTGCTATTCCGCTAAGTGGGATTCCCGACCGTACGGAATTCGGGACTTGTAGATTCGGCGCGGAGGAGTTATAATAGTCAATGTCTCTATGAAGAGAAATGCGGCAAGAAATGTGATAAAAGTATCTATGCGCAAGCCTCTGTTAGTTGTGATCTTTAGTTGCGCCTCGCTGCTAACAATCGCGGGCGTCTGTGCCTACCCATGGCATGGGTGGCACGGTATGTCCTACCTCGAACGGTGGCGCGAGATGCGATCGGGCAGAATTTACCATTCGGCGCGGACAACCGAACGAGTGGTCGCGCTCACTTTCGACGACGGTCCCGACCCCCGCTACACTGGCCGCGTGCTCGACATTCTGGGCGAGCATAGGATTCATGCGACCTTCTTCGTCTGCGGCAAAATGCTGGAAGCCAATCCCGCGCTGGGCCGCCGCCTAGTTGCGGAAGGACACGTGCTCGGCAACCATACCGAGACGCACCCGCATCTCGAAAGGATGTCGAATCCGTCCGCCCGCATGGAGCTCGCCGCGTGCGAGAGCGAGATTGAGACCGTTACCGGCGAGCGAACGTTTCTGTTCCGGCCCCCGCGAGGACTCTGGAATCCCGCTGTATTCGAAGATGCGCGGCGCGCAGGTTATTCCATTATTCTCTGGAGCCTCGCCTTCGACCGTCAGGCCGTGAAGGATTCCGGCATCCTGCGCCGCCGCGTGGTGAGGCTTGCAAAGCCCGGCGACATTATTCTAATGCACGATGGCTCCACGGATCCGCACGCCGATATTCGACACCCAACGTTGACAGAGCTCGACGCCATTGTGACGGGCCTGGCGCGGCGCGGTTTCCGTTTCGCTACGGTTCCGGACATGCTTCACATCCGGGGCAGCAAGACGATTCGGCAGGCAGCGGGCGAGACACTGAAGTGACGATGGATTCATAGCTGTCTCAGGCGCTCGGACCAGTGGCGCGCCCCAGAACTCCTCGCCTTCGGCCAACCGTCCTCGCGGTCGAAAACTCCTAATGCGATAGTTGCATTAAACCCTTCTGCCTGCGGCGCCATCCCGTCATGATCCTCGCCAATCTGCTTCTCCTTCTCGCGATGCCGATCCTTCATTCCAAGCCGCCTGATCCGCAGGCATTTGCACTCGTCGGAGGGACCGTCATCGACGGAACGGGCGCTGCGCCAATCCCTGACGCCGTGGTAATCTTCGAGAGTAAGCGAATCAGGGCGGTCGGACCGCGCGCCACGACCCCGATTCCCCCGATGGCCCATATAATCGATGTTCATGGTAAATGGATTCTCCCCGGCCTGATAGACATGCACGTCCACCTGGACGAAGACCTCTCTCCGTGGGCTTTTCCCCTGTTCGGCGTCACCTCCGTACGCGACGTGGGTTCGCGGCTCGTTTCGATTCAGAAGCTGCGCGCTCTCGCGACAAAGGGCGATCCGATTCCGCGAATCTTCTGGATGGGCCGCAACATCGACGAGGGAAAGCCGAGCTGGTGGGGAGCCGTCGCGGTGAAAGGGCCGGAAGAAGTGCCCGCTCTCCTGGACGATATGGCGCGGCAGGGAGCAGACGGGTTCAAGCTGTATACGGCCGCGGGTCCCAGCGTCGTCCGCGCTGTGATTCGAGGGGCGCATGACCGCGGCTGGCCAGTGACCGGTCACCTGGAAAGAACGCACCCAAGCCATGCGGCGCAGATGGGAATAGACAATCTGGAGCACGTCTCGACGCTTCTCCAAGAACTGCGCGGCCCCGAGCCGACCAGCGCCACAGGCTATCTGCGCGGCTTTGAACGAATACCCGCAGTCGATCTGTCGGGCAAACACGCGCAGGCTCTTATTGCAATACTAAAGGGCCGCACGGCGATCACCCCGACACTTACCGTCTCCACGATGCCCGTAGAGGGAGCGAGAGGCGCGGCCAAAGCATATTTGGGATGGGCCGATGTGCCGGAAGGCTGGGCGAGGTACTGGAAGAGCAGCTACTGGAGCTTTATCTCGACAGCAGGCTGGAAGCAGAGCGACTTTGCGACCGCGCTGGCGGCTTATGCTAAATCTAAGGAGCTGGTCCGGCTGCTGGAGCAGGCCGGCATTCCGATTATCGCCGGAACCGATACACCCGCCCCGTGGGTCCTGCCCGGCGCCGGCCTGATTCATGAGTTGGAGTTGTTGGTGGATGCGGGGCTCACGCCCATGTCCGCGATTCAGGCAGCCACAGGCCGCGCGGGCGTCGTCCTCAGGCGCGCAAAGGACGTGGGAACGATTCAAATAGGACGCTTCGCGGACCTCTTAATCCTCGACGCCGACCCTCTCGCGGACATCCACAACCTCCGCAAGATTCATTTCGTCTACAAGAACGGCTGGGAATTCGACTTGCCGTCGCTTCGCAAGCGATTCGAGAGGGCGAACGAGCCACCAATCGCGAAGCCCCCATAACCGTCGGCTGAACTTAATAAGCCCCTATGCACCGGGGCTGCATGCCGCGAAGTTGAAAGCGTCAGTAGTCCAGATTCGCTCCGAAATCCGGAACTTTACCTTCCCGAACTTCCTTGGCCCAGGAGTCAAGGTAATCACTATGTAACTTCCAGAATCTTCCACACTGCTTGAAGTATTCCAGCACGGCATTGCGTTCGCCTTTCTCTAACAACTCCTTGGCAAGCGTCATGTTCGGTCCGAACGAATCAAGTTGTGGTGATCCCGGTGTCTCGCCGGCTGCATGCAAATGCTGCTTAGCCTGGTCCAATTTACCTTCGCGGAGCGCGATACGCCCAAGAACGAGATGGCCATGGTGAATCAAGTTACCATAGTTCCAATGGCCCTGACTCGAATCGCCGACCCTCCTCAGCATCTCCTCCGCATACGTCCGTGCTTTCCCGATATCGCCCGCTTCCAGCGCCGCCTTCGCTACATCGCCGAGAAGGGATTCACGGTCCATATCTCCCTTCATCTTCGACAGAGAGCGCTCGTACGCATCCAGAGCAGCCTTCGCAGCTTTCTTCATGGCCTCGCCAGTCTTGGAGGAAAGGCCAAGCTGATATAGCTGGCCGAGACGGGCAGGCCATTCGTGATTGTGCGGACCTGCTGCTTCCGCGCGTAGATAGAGTTTTTCCGCTATGCTGCCATCGTTCAGCAGTAGGTAAGCGGCGGCATGGCCGAGAATGGTTGGGGCATTCGGTCGGCGGTTCACCAGATCAAGCCACGCCTTCTTGCCCGCATCGTAAGCGGAGCCATCCAGAACCGTATTGAGATTGACGAAACCGGAATTATGGATAGAGTTCTCTGGTCGGTTGCAGATCAGCCAGAGGACGTGTTTCTGGCGGGCAGTTCGCGCTTCCGCTGACATTAATCCGTGGCTCATGTAGTATCCGAGCAGCTTAATACGTGCCGTGACAGCGTCGGGCTTGGCCACGACCTGGCGTTCCAGTCTCCGGGCGGCGTCCGCAGTGAGGTCCATACCCGCCACAGCCAGCATGGTCGCATCTGGCGTTTGTCCCGCTGCATAATCCGCCCGGCTTGCACACAAGCCGACGAGAAGCAATGCGAGGAGGCTGGAATTACGAAAGTGGACATTCATCCTTTTTCCCTTAGTCTTCGAATCAAAATGCTTGCCACTCTCTCGATACGGCACCGAAACCGCGAATCCTGCGTTTGCCACCTAAATCCGGCTTTGTGCAGTGATATGTCCACATACAAACTGTTGAACGCGGACACCTGGCCTGCGCCTGCCAACGCGTCCACGAAGGTGATATGTCCACATACAAACTGTTGAACGCCTAACCGCCAAGCCGCGGGCCGTCGGTCCCCATTACAGAATCGCGCCTATAAACGCCCGGCTGTGCGCATCCAACGCCTCGATGTCGAGAATCTCGAATCGGTTGCCGTCCACGTCCAACAACATCAGGTGGGTACGCGAGAGCCAGAGAGCGTTCTCCTGTAGGCTCTGCGTTACAAACTCGCGCTCGCCGCGATCCGACTGGACCTTCCAGTAGGTCGCCCCGTACTCGAATTTCGCGCTGGTAATAGCGGTCACCGTCGCCGTAAGATATCGCCTGCGCAGCTCTTCCCTCACAGCGACCTGCGAATCGGGAGGCAGGGCATTCGGGTCGACGAGCGTGGTGATCTCCTCGCCCTTGCCGTCGAGCAACGCCAAATGAGCATTTGGTCTGGAGAGCGGTGCGGCCCACGCGGGTTTGACCGTGGGGTAAGAACGCTCATCGCCCACCGTCATTCGCAAACGGTCCTTCGGTTGATAGAACAGTTGAATGTCGGATGGTTTCATAGTTCAATTCCTTAAAACGGCTAGTGTACACAGATGTCACAGATGTTCACAGATAACATCAAATTCTGCCTTCACCCTTATCTGTGTCCATCTGTGACATCTGTGGATAAGCCGTTGACTTTACGCGATTCCGATGATCTGGCTGACCGCGCTCTGCGTTTCGACCAGGTTGTAGAAGACGCCCTTTTTCTCCATCAGCTCGGCGTGGCTGCCGATCTCGACAATCTCGCCTTTGTCCAGCACGATGAGCCGGTTCGCGTTCCGGAGCGTTGAAAGCCGGTGAGCAATGGCGAAGGTTGTTCGTCCCACGATGAGGCGGCCTATCGCCTCCTGTATCTGCTTCTCGGTCTCCACGTCCACGGAAGAGGTCGCTTCGTCCAGAATCAGGATTCGCGGGTTGTGCAGGATGGCCCGCGCAATCGAGACCCGCTGCCTCTCGCCTCCGGAAAGCTTGGCGCCCTTCTCGCCGACCATCGTGTCGTAGCCGTCCGGCTTGCCGAGCGCGAAGTTGTGCGCGTTGGCCGCCTTGGCCGCTTCGACAATCTCCTCGAACGTCGCGGACGGCTTGCCGTAGGCAATGTTCTCGGCAATCGTGCCGTTGAACAGAAACGGCTCCTGAAGCACGATTCCGATCTGCCGGCGCATCGAGGTGAGCGATATATCTCGATAGTCTATGCCGTCTATCTTTATGCTGCCCGCGTCCGGCTCGTAGAACCGGCAGAGCAGGTTGATGGTCGTCGATTTGCCCGCCCCCGATTTACCGACGAGACCGATCATGTCGCCGGGCTTCGCGGTAAAGGTTAGCCCCTTGAGGACCGGATTCGATTTGTCATAGCCGAATCGGACGCCGTCGAACTGCACTTCGCCCTCGATCGGCTTCGCGACGCCGGGCCGGAGGTAAGCCTCCTTTTCCATGTCCATGATCTCGAAGATTCGCTCCGCGCCCGCCATGGCCCGGCTGAACCAGTTGTTGACCATGGCGAACCACTGGAGCGGTCCGTAGATCAGGGTCAGGAGCTGATGCGCCTTCCAGAAATCGCCCAGCGACATCTCCCGCCTGTAGACCATATAGCCGCCGACTGTCCAGTTGATAAGCGTTCCCAGGCTCGCGAAGAACGACATCGCACCAAATACGCTGAACCAGCGGACGTCGGCGCGGATTCCGGCCTCAACAAGCTCGTCATTGCGAACCCGGAACTTCTCGAGCTCCCAGTCCTCCTGCGCGAACGCCTTGACGACACGGATGCCGGTGAGCGATTCGTTCAGGTGCATGTGGAATCGCGCCCACTTCTGCCCGACCCGGTAGTAGAGATTCGATACCCGCTTCCATGCCGCTCCGCTAATCGCCACAACGATGGGAATCGGCGCGAGGATACAAAGCGCCAGCTTCCAATTCGTGATGAACAGCAGCACCGCCACCCCGACGAGCAAGAGCGCGTTCGAGACGAAGTAGGGAACGCCGTCCACCAGGAAGCCCCAAACGCGATCCGTGTCCTGAGTCACGCGGCTGATAATCGCGCCCACCTGCTTCTTGTCGAAGAAAGTGAGTTGCAAGAACTCAATGGCCCTATATAAGCTCGACCGCAGGTCCCCCGCGATGTGCGCGCTGAGGTAGGCGACCAGCTTGTTCGCCGCAACCTGCACGATAATGCTTGTCGTCAGCATGGCCAGCCAAGCCGCCATCAACCCCCATAGCAGCGGAATGTTGCGGTGGGACTGGAACACCTGGTCGACGAGCCGTCCCTGGATCTCGGGCGGAGCCAGATTCATCGCCGTCGTAACGACCGTGAGGCCGACCAAGACCGCCGCCTGCTTCTTGTACGGCTTGAGGTAGGCCGCGATTCGAAGCATTGTGGCGTTTCGGTTCACGCAAGCCGGGCAGACGCCGTCCTTCTCCGGAAGCAAGCGGCTGCACTTCGCGCAGCGCACCCTCTCGTCCTTGATCGTAATGGAAAGAGGCTCTCCCTTGGCAAGCTGCTCGATACCACGCGCCGCCTCCGAAAACTTAGCCGCCACGGTCAGCGAGTATGCGATGACCGGAACGATCTCGCCTCGCGTCGTCGTGATCTCCAGCCTCCCGCCGCCAACCAACGGCTCGTTGCGGGCCGCTGTGACGTCCGTGATCGGCATTTGAAAGGAGACGGCTCCGCCGGGTTCGAGGGTGCGAACATGCTTCGCCGTTACTTCGAGTGTCCGGTGGCCGAACGATCCGTCCTCGCGGAAGTCGCCTTCAAGGCGAATCAGTATCTCGTTCGCATTCTCGGCTGGCTGTTCCGCTTCCGTGTCTGTTTGGCTTGTCGAATGAAGCGTTGACATCAGCTCCTCCTGTCTCGTCCTGCACCCGCGCGCCAAAGCGCTTGGATTTGCAGACAAATTGAAACCTGAGTTAACCGATACGAAGAGCGTCAGGGGGGAGACGGGTGAGGCGCAAATAAAGCTGCAGGCCTCAGCTTCGCATCGGATGTGCGCAGCGCCCGCAGCTGTCGGAGAATGAATGAAATCTGTGTCTGGCGAGGGGGTTAGCCTAGCGTTTCAGTCCTCCGAAGGACGGGCGGTTGGTCGTCGCGCGGGTGCTGCCGGCACCAAAATGCCACCCACGCGGAGTCGCAATGATGCCCGGTTGCGCGCTGTGCATATCGCACATAAATCGATTGTATATCACTTTTGCTTGACCGGGGCCGCGCTAACGGCGCCCGCTCCTTTCGTAGGATGGTACGGCTAGAATGGCAACATTATAGACGGGCGATTGCATGTCTGTCAACATTTTGGATAAATAATTTCGGAATCGTTGACAGCGCAGCCTCACGGATAGCGCTTGTCACTTGCGTCATATGGGAAAGTCATAACAATGGCCGGTAGAGACGAACACCTCTACCGGCCATTGGGCTGCGAAAAGTAACTACACAGGAACTTACACTTACACTTACCGCTGCACTTACCGAAGCAGCGAGAGAACCGACTGCGGCGCCTGGTTGGCCTGCGCCAATACAGAAGTGCCCGCCTGTGACAGGATCTGGTTCTTGGTAAGCTGAACCACTTCCTGAGCCACGTTCGTATCCCTGATCTGCGACTCGGAAGCGGACAGGTTCTCTACCGCCACTCCCAATGTTCGGATGGTACTGTCCAGGGTGTTCTTCTGGAACGAGCCGAGAGCGGCGCGCAAGTTGGATACCTGCTTGATGGCTTCGTCCACCGCGCTAAGAGCGTTGGATGCTCCGGTCGCCGTGGTAACGTCGAGCGTTCTCAGCGTAAGACCCGACACGCTCGTGTTGCCCAACTGGTTGGTCTGAATGTTGCCCAGGCTGGCGTTCACGTACTGGCCCGCGTTGGAGCCGGTCTGGAACTGAACGTTGCCCGCGGTCACCTGCCCAACAGCGAACGTGCTGCCGGTTTGGCCGTTGCCCGATTCGGTCAACAGGATGCTGTTGCCCTGCGTGTCCGACAGGCGAAGGCCCGAATCGGTCGTGGCGCGCCCGCCGCTGAACGTCACGGTCTGGGAAGAAGCCGCGCCGCCGCCGGATGCAGCAAACGCAGTAACGGTCACGGTTGCGTTCAAGCCGGTGACGTTTACGCCCGCCGTGCCGTTGATGAGAGTTGCGCTCTCGGATTCATTTATCTTGAAGTTGCCGCCGTAATTCTGCTGCGTCAAGACAATGCTGCCCGAGCCGTTGGCAGCGGTGAAGTTGGCGCTGACGCCGGT
>JBBROJ010000073.1:0-25125 GCA_038229495.1 Chthonomonadales bacterium | reverse complement strand
TTGACTAATTGACCCATTGACTAATTGACCCATTGACTAATTGACCCATTGACTAATTGACCCATTGACTAATTGACCCATTGACTAATTGACCCATTGACTAATTGACCCATTGACTGACCGACACACAGGCGAATGAGCATATGACTCGGCACGATTACCGGCCACGGAAGCTCGCGGCGAAACTGAATAGCATGGCGTTCACGCTCATTGAGCTGCTCGTCGTCATGGCGATCACGGCCATCCTGCTCGGCTTGATCTTCGGTCCGCTAATTCAGGGATTCAACCTGACCAACCGGGCCCGGGTTCAGGTGCTGACGCAGGACACCGCCCGCCGCGCGATGGAGATCGGGATGCGGGACATCTCCAACGGCGTCTTCGTCTTCGATAACGCCCAGCAGCCTGTCAATCTCTGGGTCCGCGCCTTCGATGCCTCGAACAATCCCATCGTCACCGCAATGCCGTTTACCTACGCGATGGTCGATATGGTGCCGCCGGCTCGCTACAGCGACCAGGACGCCACGCTCCAGCCGAAGGATACGGACCCGACGACCGGCCTCGCGATCAGCCGGGGCGACCTCGCGCTGCCCGTGGCGCCGGGCCGTGTCATCACCCGCTACTTCCTGGGACTGCGCGACAACACTTGCAATGACAAAGTCCTGGCGAATCAGCCCACCAAGCCCTATGCGAACTACTACAGCTCTCCTAACACGCTCAACTTGCTGGATCACAATCCCGTCATACTCTACCGCGCAGTCATATCTCCTTACCTGCCGGATGGCCGGGTGGACGAGCGGTTTTTCGCCAAGGACGTGAACACTAAAGCGCCAATACTATACGACGCCAACTTCTTCTACGACACCACCCCCTCGCCCGCCAACCTGCCGGGCATTCCGGGGTTCACGAGCAAGGATCCCAATGCCGGCGATGCTGCTGCATATAATGCGCGAGGCTATGGCGAGCGTTGGGATAACTGGAAGGCCGTTGCTCGCGCCATGGTGCCGACCGACCGCGCGGATGAAGTCGTTCAGCTTCTGGACGATGACAGGAAGCCGACCTTCTTTACGTTCAACAATATTACCTATCCGCGCCTCAACCCGCTGGTCCGCTTCCAGCCGACCTACGTCGGGAACGACGCGGGGACGCCGACGAGTATCGCGGATGCGGCCAGCGGAGCGCCCTCGGTTCCGGCCAGCGCCTATATCGAGCAGTACGGGCATTGGACCACGCCGTTCCGCCTCTATATGTATCGCGGAAACCTGAATGCCAACCCGATTCCGCTCTTCTACTGGCTAAATCAGGGAGTGGCCACGGACCCGGTCCAGGACCAGAGCTTTGATCCCTCCTCGGGCAATATAATTACCACCGACGCCTACCTGGAGCCGAATCAAAGCCCGAAGACGTACGGCATCAACGCGCAGCAGACGCTGCTGCTCGATCCGACTTCGGGCATCCAGATAAACCCATTATCTGAGACCAAGCTTTTTGCGCAGCCGCCGAAGATTCTCTTTACGGCCGACGCGCGGCGCGGCGCGGTGAACTGCGCGTTCCCCGATTCGGTCATGCTGCACGCGTCCAAGGCGAACAATTACCGCCCGACGCCGTCCCAGTGGCTCAACGATACGGACGTGCCGAACAATAGCCTGACGATGCCCAACGTTTCCGAAATAAACGATCGAGCGGATCGCCTGTACAAGAATCCAGCGTTCTCCACTCATAGCGCGAACATCATGCGGTACATACGGCTCGCGTCACCTCCGTCTAACGGCGGCAACTCGCCCCTGAACCTGCTCCCGAATGCAATTGTTGTGCCGGGATCCCTGGTCGTGAAGGGACCTGATATGCACTGGGGAGGACCGAATCAGGGACGCGAAGTGGTCTACAAACAGGTGATGAGCGACGTTGTTGGACCGAATGAGTACAGATTCGGCGACCCGACCTACCCGGTCAATCAGACGAGCCCGGACCCGGCGCTCCAGGACATGCTCAACGCCAAACAGGAATTGAACACGATCATCTTCGATAGCGCGCCCGATGTGGGTCAGGGAGACCACCACGGTCTACCGACGAAGCTGGCGGACGGCGTGACGATCGCGGCGCCGATCACGGCGACCTACCAATTCCAGAGCAACGGAACGGGCTACTCCGTGAAGGCGGACTATCTCACCCGCCAGCTAATGACATTTTCCCTGGGCGTGCGGCTCTACGAGTTCAACTCGGGCCAGCCGCAGCAGGTGACGCTGACACAGAAGATCAAGGTCCGCAACCTGCAAAGATAGGCTGAGGCAGGCGGGGCGGCAGCGGCCTCGGGTGTTCAGGTATTCACGCGTTTGGACACTGGACCTGTTGCAAAGAGTTTTTCGTCCGGAAGGACGACTGGCCGCGGGCCCCCTAGCGAGGGAATTCATTCCCTCGGCCGACGCTGGCAGGACAATTGGCCGAAAGTCCCAAGCGAGGGAATTCATTCCCTCGGCCGACGCTGGTAGGTCAATTGGCCGAAGGCCCCTAGCGAGGGAATTCATTCCCTCGCTCAGTTACCTAGGAATCGAACATGATAGCGAGCGGAACAGAGCGCGCGCAGCGAACAATAAGTGTAGACCGGATGCTTCGGCAGGGGTCCCTAAAGGCCCGCAGGCGAGGGCAGTCGCTCATCGTGGCCGTCATAGTAATGTTCGTACTGCTGCTCATCGGGTCCATCTTCGTTGGCATCGTGGCGCGTAACCTTCTGAACAGTGGCCGCGCCAAGGATACGGTGAGCGCGGGGCAGTTCGCGGAGGCCGGAATCAAGTATGCCGACCTCAACCTGCAAAACAGCCCTGAGGGCGCTGACTGGCGTCCCGCTCCCGTTCTCGCTGCATCCATCAATGCCAACGATCCCGACGCGAACTGGCTTCGCAGGGGATTCTCGCGAATCGAGCTCAACGGCGGCCGCGCGCTCGTCAAGGTGACCTACCGGCCGGGGACGATGACCGATCCGCAAAATCCGCTGAACAAGGTGCTGAATCCGCTCGGCAAATATATCAAGATCGAATCCGTGGGCCGGGTGGGCAACCTCAATCCGAACGACCCGACTTCGTTCCTCAACACGCCTTCTCCGCGGCTGCGGCGCGAGTACGTTGCCTACAAAGCCATCGGGCTAATCGACTACCTTCGATTCGTGACGAACAAGAATAACGACACGAAGGTGGAAGCGTTTATCGGTATCCAGCCGTTCGGTGTGCCCGTCTTCATGCAGATGGGCGGGCTCCCCTTGAACCTGGGCGTGGTCGATCCTGGCTCGATATTCAGCAATAACCGCATGCCCGGCGCGTCGATTATGGTCAACGGCAAGCTGCACCTGGGCAACAACACAATTCTCGCGGTGGACCGGCGGAACGGCGAAGCGATTCGCGCATCGGACGATATCATCGTGGACCCGGAAGTGAACGGCGACCCGACCCGGTTCGGCGCGCGCTTGAACGACCTGGAGCAGTACGCCGCGAATACCGACCCGACCGCCGCGGGAGCAACCACTCCGCCGCTGATCATTCCCAGCGACGGCAACTTCAACAGCTATAAGGGCCTGATTCGCGATTCGGCGGGCGTCCCCGACATTTTTGGCTATGTGCGCGCAATCTCCCGCCAGGAGCCGCCCAGTCTCGACGCGCCGGATCAGGCGACCGGCCTCACTCGCTACAAACAGCTGACCCGGAACTCGGGTAAGTTCCTGCCCAACCCGAACAATGCCAATCAGCCGTTCGACCTGGGCCGCATTGGGCTGGGATCAGGGCTGTATATCGACAATCCCGACGACATAGAGCCGGACCCGCAGAACGTGTCCAACGAGCCGACGGCAAAATACATCTGGCTGCATCCTGGCGCCAGCAGCACGCGTGCCGTCAGCAACTGGCACGGTCCCTACTATGTACCGCCGGCGACAAAGCTGGAATTCGGCTATCCTGTCGTTCAGGACCGCGATCCCGCCACGTCAGATCTTACCGCGGGTTCCTACTCGCCGCATCCGGGATTTCATATCGAGCATTTCACGGGCACGTTCCGCGACCTGGAAGGCCAGCGCCTGTCCAGGAAAACAATGGACTTTACCTACTTTATCTACAAACCGGCGGGCCTGGCTCCGGTCCTGAAGATAGAGTCCGATTTCTATCGCGAGCCGCTGCGAGCCGCTCCGTATAACATGTCCGAGAAGGCCATCGACAAGTTCCTCCCGGATTTCAACGGCGTTATTTACGGCGAAGGCAATTTGCAGGTGCGAGGGCTGCTTCCCGGAACGAAGAACATTCAGATCAGGCGCGAGAATCCAGGGGAGCCGAATGCGCTCTCCGACACGCAGGTTCGCGATTTGATAAGCACGAGCGTAAGCGTTGTCTCCGGGGCGAACATCCACATTAGTGGCAGCCTGATTCGAGAAGATCCAAGGTCGATGGCGGCGCTGCTTGCCGTTGACTACGTAGTCGTCAATACCACGCTTTTCGTAGCATCGAGCGGCGGAGACCTTCAGTTTTCAACGTCCAATGACGACGCGGTCCCCCCTGGGCATGGGCCTATCGGCACCGGAACAAGTCCGTTCTCGGTGGACTTTCTCTTTGGAGAAAATCCCGGCGGATACGTGGATCAGGCCAATGCGAAAGTGCCTATCAACCTGTTGCTTCGCCATGGGGTGGACGGGCAGGCCGCAACCTACCTCAACCTCTGGCTGAACGAATGGGCTCCGCATACGGTAGGTGCGCCCGGTACCGGCCCGCAGCCGCTCTACTGGTTCAATATAGCGGACCCGAATGACCCCACGCTGCCGAGCTGGACGTATCCGCTTACATCTACTTCTACAGCTATGAACATCGAGAATCGAGCGATTCAGATTCTCCCCAAATCAGGCGATCCGACTAATCTCTATCTCTTTACCGGGGATGCCGGATACGCATGGCCTCAGGGGCTGCGGAACGTAATCCGGCCCAGTGTAGACGTCAACCATGTCGGCAGCTTTGGTCCGAGCGATTACCAGTTTGGCCGAGCGGCTATTTCGCCGATGGACATGCGAATAGAAGCGGTTGTATATGCTCAGAATAAGTCGTTTTTCATTATTCCCGGCTACCCGGTAAACAATAATGGCGGTTACGATTCACGCCAGGCGGCGATGGGGAGAGCGCTAGGCAATAATCCGGCAGCCCCCCTGGGTTCCATGTATCGATTCGGCTCTACGGACCCCCTTTTTCCGCTGGCGGACGAGCCGTACGATTGCCGCATTACACTTGTGGGCGCAATCTCTGAGAATAGGACGGCCGCGCCCGGCGAACAGGCTGAATGGATGAAACTCTGGGGCTGGATTCCGCAGGTATATGGATCGACGGGTAAGGATGTCAATAGCGCGGTCACTGCCAAAGAGATTCCGAAGCAGCACCTACTCGTGAACGATGTGAGTGGGCTGGCGATGGACATGCGGACCGATGCTGAGAAGAACGCCGCGCTGGGAGACCCTAATAACAGGGTCGGAATTACACGCGGGCTGCGATTCATCTACGATCCGGCGCTGGCGATGCCCTATGCCGGCTACTATGAGAAAAATACCGCTTTTCGCTTCGATCTAGCGAACTTCGATCCGGCCAACCCGGCGCCCGACCCGGATCGTACGCTGCCGCCGCTCCCGAGGCTGCCTGTCTGCCCCGGATTCGTGTTCAGCGGCGAGGTTCGCTAAGGATTCCGGTTATGCGAATTACACGGGCAACAGTTGACCTTTTGCATATCTGTTTTTTCGTCCGGCAGGACGATTGGCCGAAGGCCCCCCAGCGAGGTCACTTCAGTGCCTCGCTCGCAGGACCCTGCGGTATCAAAATGGCTCAGGTGACATTATGAGGAAAATCCGGCTAATAACCAAAATCGCGCGCTCAGCCGCTCTCGCCGCTTTAGGCACGGGCATAATCGCCCTGCTCGGCCCGCTTCCGTCGAACCGCGCGGCCGCCGATGCGACGACCTATACGACCACCAAGCGCCAGATACGTGCGGCCATTCTCACGTCCAGTGCAATCAACGTGCAGGGCGCGCCCGGCAAGATCAGCCCCGAGAACCCGGACCCGCACGTATTCTACGTGCTCGACTCCCGCACCGACTTGAAGCCGCTGGGAATGGACTTTGTGAATCCCCTCGCGCCGCCGGTTATCACCAGCACCATCTACCAGCGCTGGGCAGACCGAGTCCGAGCAGGGTTCGTCGATCCCGCGTTCGGGGTCAATACGGCCCAGAGCCAGATTTTCAGGATTGGCGCTCCGATCACGAAGAACATGGGAGCGTACTGGGAGCTTAACCTCGACAGCGCATCCGACGAAGATCTGCGGCAGTATGACCTTCTCTACCTGCACTCGCACCGCCAGAAGGCCATCTTCTCTCCGGAATTGAAAGAGAAGCTTCGCAAGTTCATCGAGGCGGGCGGCACGCTCTGGGTGGAGAACTGCGGCTCGTTCACCTTTGATTCGCAGAACCCGTTCCTCTACGACGTCTCGATGCAGGCAGATTACACGCTGCCGGGAAATGCTTCCGCAGTAGTAGCGAATGCGAATCACCCGCTGCTCTCCTATCCTTTCGTTCTGGCGGCGCGAGAGGTCCAGAACCTCGGGGACAAGTTCCGTTCCGACCCGAATTCGGGTGGACGCTTCCTGTTGTCGGGATACTACCTCTATGCTGCGAAAGACCCGGCAGACCCTGCTCCCGGCCTGCCTGCCGTCAACCCGCCGGGTGGGCAGACGCTCGTGCCAATTGTCTGGAATTCGCTTGGCATCGCTGCGGTGAACGCTTCGACTCCCCCCGCCGCCTGGCGGCCCTTGATTCTTGCGGGCCAGGTGGGCGCGGGCCATATCCTCTTCGCAAGCCAGGATTCGGGATGCACGATTAACGATTACGTTGGCGGATCCAGCGCGGGATACGGCGGAAACAGCGCGGCGATTAGCGGCGACGTGCTCGCCGGGGCCTCCCCGACGGACATGAAGTTTTGCTACAACCTGGCCGCGTGGACCGGCGCGCACACAACCTCGCAGACGGATACGCGCCACAGCAGCGGCACAGCCGAACGGATCGCCGGCGCGCTGACCGAGAAATGGCCCGTGCCGCCATCGGCTGGAGCAGCCCGTTCCGGCGGCGCGACCCTGTTCAAGCACTGTATTTACTCGGTGGACGGCAACCTTATTCTCCACTGCTACGACGCGAAGCCGGGCCAGGACCTGGACGGCGACAACAATCCCGACGACGGCCTGCCCGATGCGATATACGGTCTGCCGTACGACGAAATATGGAACTTCGACCTGACGTCCGTCGCGCCGGGAGCCATCGGCGCGTCGACGCCCACCTGCTATGAGTTCTACGATCCCGGCAGTACCGGCGTATCGGGGGGGCTTCAAAACTTCCCGAACCGCGAGCAGGTAGTAGTCGTGATGTCGAACGGCGTTGTGGTCGCATTGCGCGCCCTGCCGCGCCTCGCCGTGAATGGATTCCCGCTCGCTCCCATCGGCGTCCAGTACGCCGGCCCTCCGAATCCGAATCCCATGATAGTGGACTGGGTTCTAAATACGGGCAGCGTTACCGGCCTTATCGACTATCCCGCGCCTGTGTCGCCCACGACCCAGGTGCCCGCGGCCACGTGGTCCGAAGGCGTGCTGTTCGTCGCGGTCAATTCCAACTCCGGCGGGTCTGTGAGCGGGCGCGTGGTCGCCATCGATCCGCGCGGAATGGGTAACGGCGGGGCAAAAAGCGCGTTCAATCCCAGCGCCGGGCTGGGCCCGAGCGGCCTGGATTCGCAGGTCCCCATTCAGCCGGGCACTCCGCCGTTTGTTGGCGCGCCGACGATAGGCTATGTCCGGGACAACGCCCTGGGCGTTCTCGATAAGATGATATACGTACACACGGACCGCCCGTCTTCGGGTTCGCCCGCGCCGCAGTCCCTGCGCGCGATTCCCTTCGGATCGAAGGGCGAGCAGCTTACTCGCCAGGCCCTCAGCAATAACTTTATTTCGCGCTCTACCGGAACCCTGCCTCCCGTGCCGTGGTTCCGCGCCGACCCGTCAGCTCCCGGCACGGCGAGCCTGGCTCTCGGGCAGCGGGTCTACGCGACTTACACCGACCCGGCCAACGGCAATTTCTATGCCACGGAGCTGAAGTTTACGGGCATGGCCGCCGCAGCTCCGGGGCCGAACAACGAATACGCCGCGCCCAAGCCGGTGGCCGGAAATCAGCCCCAGGTGGTAATAGTATCCAACTCTCTCACGTTTCCGCCGAACGGAGCCAACTCGCTGCCCGGCCCGATTCTGCTCACCGACATAGTCCTCAGCCCCAACGTAAAGATTTTCGCGGACTATACGCTCGATTGGACGCTGAACAACACGAACGACCCCACGCTCAACAAAGCGGGCGTTCGCACGGTCCTAAGCGTGCCGGATATCAACAACTCAGGCAACCTCCTCGGAGGTCCTCCGGCGCTTGCCGCGGACGACACCCTCTACTACGCTGTCGATACATCCGGAACTGCGGGCGGAAACGAGGGACGCGGCGTCGTGTTCGCCGTCGCCGAGCAGGCGGCCGCGCGCACCATTCTACGCTGGACCTATTCGATGCACAATGGGTTCCCGCTAAAGCTGAATAACGGCACGACCCTTCAGGTCCCGCCGCGACTCCGCCAGCTCGACCAGGCGACGCAGATCGCTACCGGCTCGACAATAGGAACGTATATTACAGATGTTCAATTCATTGGCTCGCCCGCCGTCCGAAAGGACGTCGTCTATGCAGTTGGGCGGGCTAATATTGGAACGCAGGTGGCGTCCGTCCTCTGCGCATTCCGCGCCAATCAAGAGTTTGTGCTTCACCTCAACACGCCGATCGATAAGTCGCAAATAGTGACCGTCTACCAGATCAATCCGATTAAGAGGCAGAACGGGAGCGGCGGCAAGGAGCAGATTGTCGTCGCAGCTTCGGGGCAGCCGGGCGTCAGGGGCGGCGCGCCACTGACGGTAGACTACGACAGCGGAACGATTCGCATTAATGCAATGGCGAATCCGGGACCGGTCACCAACTTCTTCAGCGCCTCGCTTCCCTTCGTGGTGCAGGTTGGCACGCAGGAGAAGATTGTCTCGGGTACGCAGATCGACGTTATCGGCGGCGGGGAGCAGGGCCGGACCATAGGCGCTCCGGGCGTGGACAACCTGCTTTGGTACGCGGTCATACCCGCCAATTCGCTTGCGCTAAACAGTCCCTTCGGCAGCCCCGGCCTTGTCTATTCGTCCCCGTCCGTACAGGGAGACACGATATTCCTGGGTACGTATCAAGATCAGGGTCCCATTCAGGTTAGAGGGGGCTACATACTTGCTATTGACGCCGACCCCGGCGCGAACGATCCTGCGGCCCAGAAGTCGGGCGCTCAAATTGAGCTTGTTACTCCGATCGGGCAGTTGAATCACCTTCGCTGGGTTCAGAGAGTCGGCAGCGCACCCGTACTTTCCGCGCCGGTAGCATCTGAGAACGTGCTGGCTGTGAACTCGCCGAATGGAACCCACGCGTACGAAGACGCGTTTACCATTATCGCGGACAGCAACCGGCTCATCGAGGTCAACTCCGCGGGCGAGGCTGTATGGACCTGCGACGGAACACGGACTTTCGGCGCGGCGGGCGGAGATATTGCCCAGTTCATCAATAACGGCCAGCAGATCAATCCGCAGGCTTCGACCGGCGTGCCCGTCGTGCACAAGATTCCGTTCGCGCGGCCCGCCGTGGCAAGGCGGATCGGCACGAACGATTTCCTGGTTGTAGATACCGGCAACAACCGCGTCGTGGAGATCGACCGCGGCGGCAACATCGTCTGGGAAGTCCATCGGCTCTTCGACGACATGCTCGGACTGCTTCGTCCCGGCGATCCGCTGGCGCTCAACGAGCCGAGCGACTGCGCCTATGCAACGGAGTACACGCCGAGCTTGAACGGCTGGTTCGCAGCTAACGGCATGCCCTACACCTACAACAATCTGCCGGGATTCATCGTGCACTATCTCATAACGGACACGGGCAATTTCCGCGTCATTGAGTTGGTGGACGTCTATAACTCGGCGGGGCAGCCCGTGCGCCCGTCGGTTGGCGGCAATCCGACATCGTTCACGCTGCTGCGCCAGCTCTACTTCGCCAGCAGCACCTTCGGGACGCAGGGCAAGCGCTATCGTTACCGGGGCGTCCAGCGCTCTGTCCAGCTCAACGGTACGCTAAAGGGTACCGCATTCTATGACGCCAATAAGGCCGACACTGCGCTGCGGCGATTCACGCTGGCCGCAATAACGAACTACCGACTGGGCTCCGGCTCCACCGTCGCCAACAACACGGCGGATGCGGAGATAGGCGGCGGCGGCTCCATCGTAGTCATGGACGAATCGGGCGCGCCCATCTCCTCGGTAACGAATCTGGCGATTCCCACGGGGGCCACGAGTTACCGATTGCAGCCCATCAACAACCCAACGAGCTTCTCGAAGTTCGACATATACGACGTGAACACGAAGAAGGCGGTGTTCCACTACCTATTGTCGGACGCCAACGGCTGCTATCAGCTTCGCTCGGGGCTGGACGCGAATAATAACCCGATCATGGTCGTAGAGTGGATACTGTCCAACGACGACTACTTCTCCATGACGGGCAAGCGCCTGAACGCCACGAGCATCCGGCGGCTCAATACCGCGGTGGTAGACCCTGCCATGCCAGGGTTTGGCCTCCACCGCTTCCTCATAGCCAACCGATTCAGCGGCGGCGACCTGATACCAGCGGTTTTCGGAATCACGCAGAATGTGCCGAAGGGCAGCGAGTTCAATGGCGAGGTGTTCGAAATCGATCCGTCTACGTACAATCCGCTCATCGTGAACGGTCATGGCTATATCCGGGACTACAGTATCAACGGCGCCAACTTCCTGGTCGCGAACAACAGTTTGAATGGCACGCCGCAGGCCAGCATTATATGGCGCTCTCCCAGCGAACTGGTGCCAAATTTCGTAGCTGGATCGCCACAAAATATCAACGGCGTAGTCGCGCGCTTTATTGGGTCCCCCGACAGAGCGACGTCGACCTCCACGCTGGAGAAACCGTCGTACGCAGATAGACCGTTTTAGGGTCAGTGGTCAGTGGTCAGTAGACGGTGGTCAGTAAGAGGCAGCGGATATAGTTGTACGTATGGTGGCGGCAGGCACGTGGATTCAGAGTCAGGCTATGAGAAAGGTCTTAACTGTCCACTGTCCACTGACCGCTGATAAGGTGAACTACATTATGCGGCACCGAAATGTGCTTTCAATTTTAGCCCGCTCTGCGTCCGTGACAGTGTCTATAACCAGGCAGTTAGCGGCAATTACGCTGCTGGCGCTGGTATGCAGCTGTTCGATGCCGGCCGGCGCGCAGATCCTCACGTTTTCGCCGACGGACTGGCTGCTCCACCGGGGCTCGGCCCTGCGCGAGGGCGCCAACGGCGACACGGGTATACTTCCGTCCCAGCCATTGGGCCGCACCTGGGTATATCCGGGGACCGCGGACATGCCGGCCGAGATCGTGGTGGATAATACGATTCTTCCAGTTCCCGCGCCCGCGTTCCCGCCGCCCGCCGTCAACTATCCCGCGCCGACGCAGGACTTTCAGGTGTCGCCGCTGCCGGCAAGCTGGACCTACCCGGCCCTCTCCAACCGAACGGGCGGGGCGTGGCCGCCGACGGATCCAAACTTTGACAAGCTTGGCGACTACATCTATACCAACGCTGTCCAGAGCCCGGTGCTCGCCGGCATCGGGGTAAGCACGCTTGGCCGCCTGCCGGACCTTGGCAACGCTGCGGACCAAACCACCGGGGCGCTGCAGTATAGGCTTATTCACAACGACCTGGCGCTGGATAAGAAGTTTGCGCGCTGGACGTTCGGAACGAAGTATCCCTACGGCACCTACCAGGGAACTCGCCAGGTAAGCTTCTTCAAAACGCCAACGGTGCCCGCGCCGGTAGCCGAAACCGACTACCACCAGGAGTCGCTCGCGCCGAATCAGCGTTACTCCGTCTATATCCGGTTCCCGAGCAGCGGAACGTTGGACAACAGTCCGCAGAACGTGGCCCATCCGAACGTCGACCATGTCATGGTCCGCGTAAGCTATGGCGCGAACGTAGACGATCCGATCACCAGCCGCATCTTCATGCTGAATTTCGGCGGAACCGGCGGCACGTGGATGCGGATTCGCACCGGACCCGGTGACGACCGCTACTTCCCCTACGACGGCACGAGTCCGATTCGCGTCACGCTCTACTCCAAGACGCCGGACGACCCGAACGACACGACGCTCTATGGCGCGACCGCCATTGTTCCCGCGGACTCCGTGCGCCTTGTACCCGAAGCGTTGCGCGGCGACATCCATGCGTCCGCGTCGAGCGCCCGCTGGGCTCCCGGTCCGGGTTCGTCGCTGACGCTCAACACCCCTCCGGTGAATCGCACGACTCAGCTCACCTATTTTGGCCGCGACGAGACCACCGGCCCGATCTATATTACGAACAAAGCGAACGCCGCCAACTACCCGACGACCGGATTCCCAACCATTCCGTGGGATCCCACCCTGCCGCCGAATCCGACAGTAGGCCCTAACTACAACCCTCTCATCGCGGACCCGACGAGCAGCGTGCGCTCCGCGGTCTTCTACTGTATTGAGGATGACCTGGCGAACCAGCGGTATGGCAAGCTGCGGTGGCGCTTTCCGGCGCGCGCGAATCCGGTCAACTCGGTCACGGTCGACGATGAGGATGGGGCGGCTTTCTTCTCTGTGACGAACCCGGCTGTGTTCAACACGACTCCCGGCGCGCCTGTCATCAATCCCGCCAACCAGCCCTACAATACGCAATACCGGACCGCGACGGTCAGCGCCACCGCCGCGCCCGTCGAATCCGCGTCGTGGCAGCAGGGGCTGCCGGACATTACGCCCGGCGGCACGTGGTCGGTCTACGTGTGGATTCCGGCTGGGAACCCTACGGAAGAGTTCGCGCACTTCGCCACTTACCAGATCACCACGGACCAGGGAACGATTATCTCTTATACGCTGGATCAGCGTAACGTCGATCCAAACAACCCCAACGCCGCGCGCACCGGCATGTGGCGGCAGCTTGCAGGCGGCGTTCGGTTCGCGGGCGGCAATGTAAATGGCACGGCCTATGCGGCGGTGGGCAACGTAAAGCTGCTCACGACGTCGCAGCGCGACATCGATGAGGGCGGCGGTACGCGGCTAGTAGTCGCGGACGCGGTGCAGTTCGTCTCCGAATCACGCACGTCCAGCAGCGTCGTCGCGGCCCCGCTCATTGCGAATGTGAAGTGGCCGTCCGGCACTGAGCGGCAAGTCGTCTATTTTGCTACCACCGACGGCCACGTCTGGGCGATGGACGCGTTCGGCACGGCTCAGCCGAATCAGCCTTTCACGGCAACCACGGCGTACTGGGTCTATCCGTCCATCACCAACCCGGCCGTACCGGCTTTCCGGGGCCTGCAGGACGACCCCAACTATAATGCGGACCCGAATAACAATCGCGCAAACCTCGGCGTCGACGGCGATCTAATCTCGTCTATAGTGGGAGGCCAGCAGGTATTTACGCCTGTTCGCAAAGCTCCGGAATTGGGCGGATGGGTTTCGTCTCCGGAGCTCGTGCGCGTCAGAATTAACAATCCACCGGCACTGCCGATCTATCAGCAGTACATCGTGCTCGGCAATCAGAACGGCAGGCTCTACGCCTTCGACGCGGTGGGCCGTACAAATGCGGGCAACGAGCCGTTCGCGAACACCTTCGCCCTGGGCGACGCGCCCGGGGTCCCCGGAACGAGCTCGCGCATGATGACGTGGCCGTCCACGGCGCGCGATAAGTGGATGCGCAAGACAAATCTCGTGAGTGAATTCAGCAAGTACACCGACGACGCGGCGAAAGGCGTAATCCAGGCTTCGCCGTCCGCGGACGTGGCGATCAACGACCCGCTGTTTGTCGCGACGAAGCTTATCACCGGGGCCGGCGACGGGCACGTCTACGCCGTGGACATCAGCTTCCCATCCCTCACACCGAACGAGCGCATCTCCCGCTCGACGGTCAATAATGCCGCGTCCGATGGGCAGCCGCTCTGGCTCTATCCGAGCGATAAGACGCAGATCGATCGCATTACGCAGCCAGGGGCTCTCTCGCCCCTGTTGAGCAATTACGCCTTCACGGCGGGCGGGCGCGTCTATAGCATTAACACGATCGCCGCCGCCGGTCCCAACGGTGCGCCGGGAACGCCGAAGGCACGCTGGATATTTCCGTTCACGGCCACGCCGCCTGGAAACCCCGATCCGGTTAACGACAAGATTCGCGAGGATACGGAATTCACCGCCCCCGCACTGCGGAACGTCCAGAGGGGATTCAACGGCGACCGCGAGGCGATCTTCATTGCCAACCGGGACGGCCGGATATTCGCGTTCGATAACCTGACCGGATCGCCGCCCAACGCAATAGCCAACCCGCCGATCTGGACCAGTACGTCACAGGGCGCTACCCGGGCCTCAGCAACGTATATCGATCAGCTTCAACGGCAATCCCCGTACAATTTGCAGAATATGGATGGGCCCCGCATTCTGCTTCCGCTCGATACCGGGGCGATTACCGCGGTCGACGTTTTAGGCGGACCCTCGCCCACAGTCGGCGGAGCCATCATCTGGTCCTATTTCGATGCGCTCATCGGCGCGGTCCCCCTGAACACGCTCGATACCGCGGGCAATACGATGCTATCGTTCTTCGCGACCTCCAATGCCTATCGCGGCGCGGACGCAAGCACGGCGAATCAATGGGTATTCGAGGGCGATGAGGGCAACCAGGACACCGGCGAAGTGAACGGGCAGATGCGCGCCTATGCCAACGCCGTGACCATCGGACTCACCACGCCGGGCGAGCCAAACATTCAGCCGGCCACGGGCGGCGTCGAGCTGCGGCTTGTGGACCTCTGGAGCGCGCGACGCGATCAGGTAGGACCTCTTCTTGAGGTGTGGGACTTTTTCGGCCTTCCTCCGCTCTCTTATATGCCGTTTACGCCTGATCCGACTGCGAAATCACCATTCGACGAGCGGATTCTCGGTCACCAGAAGGCGAATCAGACCGTTAACGGTACAGCGACGCAATTCGCTATCTATGAGTGGGGCGACACCATCTACATGGCGGCCTGGGGCCTCTACGCGGGGAACGCGCTGCCGCAGGTGACGTTTACTATCTCCGGCGCGACGAACAAGCAGATTCCCGCGATTGTGACACAGGACGCCGCCTATGGCACCGCGGCGGCAGTTCCGGTGCCGCGCGCCTCTCTCACGACGTTTATTCCAGGCACCGGCGATCAACCGGCCACGCCGTTTGTTGCAAAGGCGCAGTATTCGCTCAGCCGAGGCGCGGAGGACTTCGCGCAGACGCCGGGCCGCCAGTACAAGATCAGCGCGTTCGCGCAGCTTAATACGAACGGCACGTTCTTCCGCTCGCCGGTCATATACGCGGGACAGTTCGATCCGCCCGTGCTTAACCCCATGCCGCCGCCGAACATTGTCCCGCCGAAGGACCCGAACGACGTGCGCCTGGTGCAGGGAATCGGGCCGCCGCGCCTCGTCGCCATCGCGCACCCGTTCGCCATGACCACGCGAGGGCCGGCAGGATCGGGACCCGGCGTGTTTAACGTCGTAGGCTGGACCGACAACATTAAGACCGATAACAGCACGACGGACTTCACGGAGATTATGTCGAACGGCAACAGCCTGTCGGCTTTCGCGGCGGGCGCGTTCGTGCCGACTACGATGAAGGACCTCGTTGCGCCGCTGGGATTCGCTACCCATGGATCCAGCATCGCCTATACGACAATCGACAACTCGGGCAGGACGGGTCCGGGACTGCAGATTGCGGACCGAAGCAATCTCTGGAAAAATAACCAGCGGCTGAGCAACGTCCGGGTCGAGCGCACGGAAATGCGCTGGGGATGGGAGCGGACCACCGCCGACGCGTTCAAAGCCGCGACCGGCAATGCCATGAATCCGCTGCCCTGGGAGACGTTCCCGAATACGATTCCGAACGTTTCTCCGGACTACCCGGATGTCGTCCGCGAGCGGGCGACGTTCAAGCAGGGCGAGCAGAATCTGTCCGCGCGTGGTGTAACGCTGCTGCCGCCGGATACCACCACGACGCCGGGGACGAAATTCCTGCGGCCAACTTTGATCGATCTCGTCGTGGACGTGCCGAAATACCAGCCGGCCAACATCAACGCGCACTACTACGATCTGAACGGAATCCAGAGCGCCATACTGCTCGCGCCGATGAACAGTACGAACGGAATTCCCGGAAGCGGCGTTCCCCAACAGGCGGCTAGCTCGAGCGCCGGTTACGTCGGCAGCTATGCCGTCTACGTGGACAGCAATAACGACGGAATCTTCCAGGGATTCGCCCCCGGCGTGTCGCAGGGACAGCGGGTTGTCCTGCAAGCGCAGGAAGAGGTATTCCGCCAGGTGAACGTGGGCCTCTCCGTGCCGCCCGACGTGAATCTGCGCACGGAAGAGGAGACGGTCGATATCGGTAATGTGGCGCACAGCATGGGCTACTCGCCATCGAACTTGAATCGGCCGTTCCAGCCGAGCTTCCTTGGGCAGTACACAACGGCTATTACGCCAAACGGGCAGTCGCTGTGGGATTCGCCGCTTGGATTCCAGTTCTTCAAGCCGTTCACGGTGCGCAATCAGGGTAACGTCAACCTGGTAAACGTCCGCGCGGCGAAGGTGCAGGGCGACTACAGCTATCAAGTATTCCAGAACTCGGGCGGACTGCCGATACCGGACAACCAGCACGCTTTCTGGTCCTCCCTGCTGAGCGACCAGGTAGAGCCGTTCTATACGTTCAACAACCCGTCGCTGGCCGCGGTACCTTATCAGCCGTTCCCGAACGGGCCGGGTAATCTCGGCGTCGTTACGAGCCTGGACCACTGGGCAGGCCCGCTGGGAATTTGGCCCAACCAGGGCGTTAAATTCGACAACAATCTGTGGCCGTCGAAGTTCAACGGCTATCCGATTCCGAACCTGGCGTCGGGAGATTATGTGCTCAATGGCAACGTACTGGGTTGGACGGCAAGCTCGCGGCGCAGGCCGACCGTTGGCAAGCCGCGCCCCGGCGACACCGCGTCGCGTACTATGTCCATTCCTGATACGTATTACGGCGACCCGCTCAACGAGTTGGCCCAGTTGAAGCAGCTCGACCAACGGGACGTGCGGCCCAAAATCAGCGTGGCAATTCCGCTCGGAACGCCTGCCGGAACCTATACCATGCCCGTCTACGTGTTCGAGGACCACGTTCCTGAGCAGTGGCGCGCATGGATTTACTACACGCGCGGCGGCATTAACAACCCGGACCCGACTCCTATTACGCAAGGCGCAGGCGATGACGACGGCGTAATTAACACCGTGCTGACGGGGCAGAACAACCCGGCGATGATGCCTGAATCGCGATCCAACCCGTTCACGCTGAAGGTGACGGTTGCGGAATCGCGGCTCACAAACGGCTCATCCAGTGGCGCATATGTCCAGATCGACAACCGGAAAGCAGGCAATGTCGCATTGCCTCCCACGGGAGCGAATATAACACCCGTAGCAATGCGAGACGTAAAGACAGGCAGCATCAATCTATTCTGGCCGAGCAACCGCGCGTGGGACGGCGCCAAGTGGCTCGATCCGGGCACGCCGGACGCGCCCTGGTATCTGTACTCCACGCAGCTTCACATGGCGGGCGATCCGAACGTGGCTCTTAACGCGCAGGCCTACTACGACTGGCAGTTCGAGCCGATCTCCGGCCTGCTGAAGCAGTGGTGGAATCCGGTCGCGCAAGCCCAGCAGTACCCGACGGCGTCACTGGCCCGGAATCTCTTCCCGTCCCAGTCGTCCGACGTCCTGGCTTCCGCGCCGCCGTCCACGCCGCTCGTGCCCGGCACGCTGAACGTCTCGTCGGTGCGTCACGCCACGCCCGCCCTTATCCAGGACGACGACCCGGTAAACAATACCAATCTGGGCTACTGGCTCTTCTGGCAGGGGGCCGCGAACAAGAGCGGCGCGTCCGGCGGCAGCTTCGCGCAGGACACGCGCACCTTCTACGTTCAGCTTCAGAACGGAATCGCGCCCGATCCCACGGTGACGGCCCCGTACTCGTTCCTGAACGATCCAGGACTGCCGAAATACGCTCCGAAGCCGCTCATCATCACCGATGTGAATCTGAATAAGGTCTCCTTCCTCTTCTGGTACGGCGGCGCGCAGGGCCGCACGAGACTCTATTTCAATTCGGCCACGAACTTGAACAACGTAACCACGTGGTCGGCGGATACGCCGCTGCAGACGCCGGGAACGCTCCAGTTTCAGTCGGAACCGACGCCGATTCACCGCCGCATCTACACGACCTGGTTCAATCCGCTGGGCGAAACGCTCGACTGCATCGATGTCGTCTATACCGGCGTGCTCAGCCACCGCAAGCAGCCCGAAACGCTGCTCACGCGCTATGCGCTTGAGTACAGGCGCGATGCCTCGGGTGTAATCACGAACCAGACGCCTACGGGCAGGCTCGTCGTAATTCCTATTGGCGTTACCGAGGGCAAGCCCAACAACCCGCCCGGTCTCGTAGACACCCAGCAGACCGCGTGGAATTATGGGGTCGTGGACGAGATGCTTGCCCGGCAGGGCGCGAGCGCCACCTTTGCGGCGCGCGACCTGGCGTTCCTCTTCAGCGCCAACCGCTGGGACACGACCACGACACCGGCTCGGTTCCGCAGAGACCTGCTGGACGCGACCGGCAAACCCTACATGCGGCTCCGTATGGTAGATCGCGGCGGCGTTTCGACCGACCTGCTGCTCACGAATCCGGCTCCGGTATTCGATTCGGCTACGGGGCGCGTCTACTTCGCGTCGGCGCTGGGCGGCCAGATAGCGATTGATCCGCAGGGGGGCACCATTACGTTCACCGGCGTCGCGCCGCGCAACTCGGACATGCTGCTGCTTTCCTACACGCCCCAGACCCTCCGCGTGAATGTGAGCCGCAACGACTCGGGCGTCATAGTTCCTCCGGCCGGCAACGACGGGCAGTCCGGCGTGCCCTGGATAAATGACGCCGCGTTCACGCCGCGCACCCACATAGAGCCCACGGGCAGCAATACCGGACCGGTAACGTTCCTGGATCGCACCAACAACCCGCGCTGGAGACCTGGGCAGGAGGACAATACGGTCGGATCCGTGCCCAACGGCGCGACGAGCGTGCCGGTCACCCGGCTCTGGTCATTCTTCAGAAAGAGCGACGCCAGCACGGCGGCGTCATCGACAATCTACTACAAGTCGATGCGCCTGATGGTCCGCCTGCCGCGTGGAGTTGTCCGAAACCAACAGCCGAACTGGAACGTCCTCGGCAACATCACGGTAACCGGAAATACGGGGCCGTATGAAGTGGATTGGATTCGCGGCCGCGTCTACTTCACGGAGGCCGATGAGGGGCGTCTGGTGAGCATAGCCTTCAACTACGCGAGAGCCGCGAACGGTAACGCTTTTGCGGTGCCGGCCACGCTCTACCGGGTTATGTGGGGCGACGAGATCAGCAGCTCGCTGACGCCGGGCGACGCCACCACGAACGAGCGGGTGCTGCCGCTGTCCACACCGGTCAACGAAGGCCAGATCAGCGCCTTCAAGGACCCGTTCCAGGACAAGGTCTGGATATTCTGGTCCAGTACGCGAGCGGGGACGACCGATCTCTACTACATGGCGATCAACCCGCAGTTCTACACGCAGCCGGGATTCTAGCCCGGCTGGCGTGTAATGCCCGAATATTATATCCGGGCTGCGAAACGAAGTTGGCTTCGGATTTTTAAGCCACGCAGGTGGCTTTCGTTTTACAGCCCGGCGATTCATCGCCGGGCCTGCTCATGAAGGCGGTGTAACCCACCGCCTTCGCCCCTCGTCTAAAGGCCGTCCAGTAGACTAAGTGCCCCCTTTTAACGGCATTTTTAATGGTATGAGGAAGGAACCGGACATAACAACGAGCAATTATGCTTGACACGGCTCGGCAAACTTGCTACAATCAAGCATTGTGCCCATAATTCGCCTCCATAAGCCTCTTCTTGAAGTCAACGAGGCATCAACCTGCCGACATGCGCAGGCGCATTGCAATCTAACAACTCAACCACATAACAGGTCTATCTGGGTCTAATTGGGGGAATAACGCGTATGGCCAGGTCGGGTGGACCGACGGTCGGGCTGGATATTGGCTCGAACTCGATAAAAGTAGCGGAGGTAGCGCCGGGGCGCGGCGGAGTAACGGTTCGCGCGCTCGGAATGGCGCCCACGCCGCCGAACGCCATGGAGAATAACATTATCACCGATGCTCAGCTGTTGGGGCAGGCGGTCAAGAAGCTCCTCAAGGAAACCGGCATCGGCACAAGGTCTTCGGTCAGCTCCGTCTCCGGTCAAGCCGCGCTCGTTGTCCGCGTCATCGAAGTGCCCAAAATGTCGGATGCGGAGCTCGCGGAGACCATGCGGTGGGAAGTTGAGCGGCATGTTCCCTTTGCAGCCAACGAAGTCATCATGGACTTTCAACCCATCGTCCGCGCCGACACACCTCCGGACGCTCAGAACATGGAAGTCCTCCTCGCCGTCGCGCAGCAGGACATGGTGGACCGCCATGTGGAAATGCTTTTTGCCGCCGGCCTGACTCCCTCTGCTATCGACGTGGAGCCGCTCGCCGCCGCCCGCTCGTTTATTGAGCTTGGCCCAGACCCACTGGCGCAGAAGACCATCGCAATCGTCAATATCGGCGCTAGTAATACCGATATCGGAATATTCCGTGACGGCATCCTGGCATTCCCGAGAACGCTCCCGCTTGCCGGGGACCAGATAACGCGGGCCCTGATGGCCAATATGGGCCTTACCGACGAGCAGGCCGAGGACCTGAAAAGGACCCATGGCGAAGTAATCCTGGACCAATTCGCGCAGCCGCAGGCCGCCGCGCCCGTCTCGGACGCCGGATTCCTCGATTTTTCGGTGGCAGCCCCCACGGATGAGCCTGCATCTTCCGGAAGGGTGCCATTCGACTTTTCGGAGCCGGAGACCGAAAGCGGCGGCCTTGCCGGTTCTGCCCCGGATACAGATAAGACCGCCTACGACTTTGAAACTCCCCCCGCGCCTACCACCGATCCGATAGCCGCGGAATCGTCCAATGTGCCCGTTCCAATCGCTCCCGCGGATCCCGCGAAGATTCAAGTATTTGCCGCTATCGCTCCCGTGCTCAGCGAGCTATTGACCGAGCTTCGCAGATCGCTCGAGTACTACAGGGGCAGAAGCTCGGACGGGCGCATTGACGAGATTCTCCTTTGCGGGGGCACGTCCGGGCTTAAGAATCTGGACCGGTTTCTGGAGACGGAGCTGGGAATTCCAACGCGGGTCGCCAGCCCGCTGCAATATACAACGGTTGCGACCAAGAATTACTCTCAGGAATACCTGGAGAGTATCGCGCCCACGTTTGCCGTTGCCATCGGACTTGCGTCGCGCGATCTTGTGTCCGTGCCCGCTCCCGTTGGAGCCGGCGCGGGTCGCGGCGGCAAAAAGAAGAAGAATTAAGGAGAGAACGAGCTTACGATGCTGCGAATTAACCTCCTACCACCCTATATATATGCGGGCAAGGCAAAGGGCCGGGTGACAACCCTCTGGGTCCTTATCCTTGTCGCCGTCATCGGCGGTCTCTTCTTCTTTAAGACGACCATCGATGCGGAGAAGGCCGCCATAGACAAGAAGGCCCAGGAGCTGGAACCGACCGCTAAGAAGGCGGATTCCGATCAGCTTAGGGCGAATGAAACCAATACCGCGAGCGCGGTGGTCCGCTCCAAGGCCGATTTCGTCGGGAATGCGATCAAGCACGATCAGGAGGTCTACCCCAACCTCTACCGCAACGTCGTGATGTATACGTGGAATCACGTGCTCTACGATTACATCCGTCCCGAAGGTAACACGGTCGGCATGAGCGCCTATACGCCAACTCTCTCCGATGTGGCTTACTATATCATGGCGATGGAACGCAACCCGAACATTTCGCGTGTAGATATTAGAATGAACTCAATTCCGGGTTTTCCTCCCGGCGCGACGGACAACCAGCAGGGTGGGCAGCAGCAAGCGCCCGGAGTGCGCCCTGAAGGCGGAGGCGGCCACAACTTCCTCGTAACGCTTAACCTGTATCAACCGGTTCCCGCCGGGCCGACGTTCGGGGGCGGCGGCGGGGGTGGCCAGCCCGGAGGCGCGCCCGGTGGAATGCCAGGCATGGGAGGGGGCGGTGGCATGATGTCCGGCGGCGGCATGGGATCGGGCGGCATGATGTCCGGCGGCGGCATGGGATCAGGCGGCAAGCAGGGAGGAATGTAGTCATGGGTAAGCTTACGCTGCTCCATATCAATATTATCGGCGTGGTAGTGGCCATCATTGTCGCGCTCGGCATTTGGTTTACTCTAATAACCGGCGCGCAAGAAGACAGGCAGAAGGCCGAATCGGCTGAAAAGCTTGTCGAGGATCGCGCGAACAAGGCCGCCACGGCCGCCGCCGCCCTAAAGAAGGCGATTTCAGATAAGCAGATTGCGGAGGTTGCCTACAGGCGATACGAAGTAGTCTACATGCCCCGGATTGGCTATGCCCGCTTTACGGGTCCCGATGCCCGCGTCCGCATGATGAAGGAGCTCTTCTGGCCGAACAACGGCAAGTCGTGGCCGGAGCGCTACCGCCGAATAATAGCGACCTATATGGCCGCCGAAAGAAGGCGCAACGGAATCATTTGGGCAAATCCGCTGGTTACAGCCCTGCCGCCGTATGGACCGAACCCGAACACCATTGAGGCGGCGACGGGCGACAAGCTTGGCCCGGTTCTACACTACAGTTACGACATGCAGGTCAGCGGAAAGAGCCTGGGCTCGCTGATCAACCATGAAAAGGGATGGCCGAGCATTACCGGAGCGGGCGTGCCTGTCGTCGATAGTGTCCAGATTGTTGGCAACAGCCCCAACCTCACAATGACCTATCGCCTCACGTTTACTCTGATTTTGACCGATGAAGACGTTAAGAATATGCCGCCGGAGGATCCACGGGTCGGAGGGGAAAGCGGAACTGCGAACGGCGGTGGCGGTGGCGGAGGCGGAATGATGGGCGGACCCGGCATGATGCCCGGAGGAATGGGCGGTCGTGGCATGATGTCCGGCGGCGGCGGCATGAGCGGCCCGGGTTCGGGTGGCATGATGTCCGGCGGCATGATGAGCGGCGGTAAATAAGGGGAGTCCGAGATCCTCAAGCGCAGGAATTTCACCGGAACATCCGAGAATATCAGGAGCATTACGATGTTGCAGCGCAAATCGCAACAGAATCAAATACTATTTACGCTATGTGGAGCGATCGCTTTCACGCTGGTCCTGGCGGGGTGTGGCGGCGGCGATGACAAAGGGACCCCGCCCGCCAACAGCGCAAGAAGCAAGCAGGAAAACATTGGCGCGGACGCGGAAGGCGGAGGCGCGAGCGGACCGTCCGCTGCGCCCGCCGCAGCGCCAACGGGTATGGCGTCCGGCGGCGGGGGCATGCCCGGTGGCATGATGTCCGGAGGTATGGGAGGTGGCGCGGGGGGCCAGCAGGCTGCCGCCGCGACACAGAAGCCTAAAAATATAGCGCCGGCCCCCGGATTCCGGTCGGATCCGCTTCGGCCCTGGTGGGACACGACGCCGAAACCGCCGCCTGTTCTGACCTACGTAGACCCTGTGCGAATCGCGATTGTGAATTCCGCCGCCGAAGAAAAGCCCGAAGGTGTTGAGATTCAGGAAGTCCCGAGCCGGCGAGTCGCGGGTATCCTCACCGGCAATGGAGTGTACGCGCTCATCGACGATTTTGCCGGCGGAGCGGAAGTGGTCAAGCCGGGCCAGGTTCTGAACGATGGCTATCGCGTAGTATCGATCAACGCTAACTCGGTCGTGCTGAAGAAAGTGGTCGACAACCGTACTTATACGCAAGTCGTCCCGCTGACGGACGCGGGCGCTACCTCGCGGTTTAGCGGCGCGCCACAGGGCGGTATGGGCATGCCCGGCGTACAACCGGGAGCGTCATCCGGCGGAAAGCGTGGAGGAAGATCGGTCGGTGGAGCAGGAGGGATGGAGAATTAGCCGGAATTTACAAGCTGGAATTAACAAGATTGTCCGAACGTCAGACTCTGCATTGTCAGATTTCCGTAATACTGCAATAGGTGCAGAGGATGTAGGGTTTGAATAGCAGCGGCGAAATGTTGGGAGACTGTTCGCCTTAGTCAGCTCGTATCGCTGACCGCAGATATCGCAAGCGCCTGTGGCTGCCCACTGCAATATGAAGTAATACATTGCATAGGAAATGTACATGCGCCGGCGGAGACCATCGGCCCAGCGCTGAACGGTCCTCGCCAATCTGAGATGCTCTGGAGAATGCAAACATGAAAAACAGCACTTGGAGGATCGGAGCGGCGGCGGTTGTATTGTCGCTCGCATCCGTAGGCGGTCCCGCGGTCCCAGGGTTCGCTCAAGAAACGACGGCGGGCACGGGACAGGATATCAACAACAAGAAGGTGACCCTGAACCTGGAGAATGCGGACATCCGTTACGCTCTGAAGCTCCTGTTCCAGTCCGTCGGGGCCAACTACACGCTGGATCAGAACGTTCAGGGAGCGGTCACCGTCTCCCTCACGGACGTCTCCTTCCGCACCGCGCTCGAATCCATTCTGCGCGGCACGCAGTCGCAAGTCCCGCTCACCTATCGCGTGGAGAACAGCGTCTACAACATCTCGCCCAAAATAGAGACATTGGTTGACCCCGCTGCTACTCCGGACGAAACAGACAAGACCAAACCCTCGACTACCCGCACAGTCAAGCTTCAGATCAACTACGCGGATGCCATCGATATTGCGACGGCGTTCGGCGGCGGTGTGATTGAATCCCGCTTCTCCAGCCTCGGCGGCGGCGGCGGTGGCGGCTTCGGCGGCGGCATGGGCGGCGGCGGCATGGGCGGCGGCGGCATGGGCGGCGGCGGCATGGGCGGCGGCGGCATGGGCGGCGGCGGCATGGGCGG
>JBBROJ010000072.1:0-25650 GCA_038229495.1 Chthonomonadales bacterium | reverse complement strand
TCCCGGCGGACCTTTGTGTCCGGCTGGCGAGGGCGTTTTTGGTATCCGGGTGAATCCCCTTCCGGCGACCAATTTTCGGAGAATCGCATGGAAGAGCGTCAGGTTATGGATGCGGACGAGATGCGTCGCGCCGTCACGCGCATTGCGCATGAGATACTGGAGAAGAACCGGGGTGCGCAGGATGTAGCGCTGATCGGCATTCTGAGGCGGGGCGCGCCTCTGGCCGAGCGGCTGAGCGTTTTGATTCAGCAGATCGAAGGCATGTGCGTTCCGACAGGAAGCCTCGACATCGCTCTGTATCGCGACGACTATCCGGAGCGGCGTCCCGCCGTTGGGCGCACCGCCGTCCCGTTCGATATTACCGGAAAACGGGTCGTGCTGGTGGACGAGGTTATCTTCACGGGCAGGACGGTGCGCGCGGCCATATCAGCACTCGTCGACCTAGGCCGACCCGCGACTATCCAGCTTGCCGTGCTGCTCGACCGGGGCCATCGCGAGCTGCCGATCCGTCCCGACTATGTGGGCAAGAACCTGCCTACCGCCCGCCATGAGCATGTAGACTGCCGCCTGCAAGAGGTGGACGGCGAAGACGCTGTGTATATAAAGAAGGGTTGAGGCCGCCTTCATGCGTGACCTGTTGAGCCTGCAGGCAACGAATACGGAAGACATAAGGCGTATTCTCGAGACGGCGCTCGCCTTCAAGGAGATACTCGCGCGGCCTGTAAAAAAAGTGCCGACGCTGCGGGGCCGCTCGGTCATTACGCTGTTCTACGAATCGTCCACCCGCACGCGCACTTCTTTCGAGCTGGCCGCCAAGTACATGAGCGCAGACGCTGTGAATATCGCGGTCGCGCAGTCGTCGGTCAGCAAAGGCGAATCGCTCAAGGATACGCTTCTCACGCTGCAAGCGCTGACCGCGGACTGCGTCATCATCCGGCATGCGTCCAGCGGCGCGGCGGAGATGGCCGCTCAGTATGTGGACGTTCCGGTTATCAATGCGGGCGACGGCCGGCACGAGCACCCCACACAGGGGCTTTTGGACGCGTTGACGATCTGGGAAGCGTTGCTGGGAAGGGACGAAGGGACGAAGGGACGGAGTGAAGAGGGGAAGAAGGGAAGAAGGGATGATAATCTTCCTCCCTTCCCCCTTTCTTCCCTTTCTCCCTTCTCCCTTTCCGGCCTGACGGTGGCGATCGTAGGCGATCTGGCGCACAGCCGCGTGGCTCGCTCGAACGTTTGGGGGCTGACGAAGCTGGGCGCCGCGGTACGGTGGGTCGGCCCAAAGACGTTGATTCCGATGGATGCGGCCCGCCTGCCCATCTCCGTGCACACCGATCTGCAGGAGGCGCTGGAAGGCGCGGACGTGGTTATGGTGCTTCGGCTTCAGACCGAACGGCAGGAAAAAGGTCTCCTGCCGAGCCTGCGCGAATATTCGCGTGTATGGGGCATTTCGCCACGAACGCTCCAGTACGCGAAGCCGGATGCGCTCGTCCTGCACCCCGGCCCCATGAATCGCGGCGTGGAGATTTCGGCGGAAGTGGCGGACGGGGTGGGCGGCATCCGGGCGGCGGTGGAGCAGCAGGTTACCAACGGGGTCGCGGTCCGCATGGCCTGCCTGTCTCTGCTGATGGGCGGAGAGCCGCAGGCGGTTGGGGAGGGATGATATGTCTTCAGGCAAGCCAATAGTCAAAGAGACAGGAAAGCTGTTCGAGGTCCTGCCCGATGTCTGGTCTCCTGCCAACGCGCTTGCTTCGGGGGATAAGAGAACCGTAACCTACGATCTCTTTCACTCCGATGCTTTCGAATGGCTCGCGAAGGCGCAGCCGAATTCAATCCATGCAGTAGTTACGGACCCTCCATACGGGCTGGTTGAATACTCCACGGAGCAATTGAGAAAAAAATCGGAAGTGAACGGCGGCATTTGGCGCATCCCTCCTTCGTTCGACGGCTGTAAGCGCTCGCCACTTCCGAGGTTTAGCGTCCTCGGAACGCGAGAGCGAAATCAACTTCACCAGTTCTTTCGACAGCTCGCCTCACAACTTGTGTCTGTCCTCGTGCCGGGCGGACATGTATTCGTGGCAACGAATCCTCTACTATCGATTGAGGTTTACAGTGCATTTGTCGATTCAGGTTTCGAAGTGAGAGGCGAGATTATTCGCCTCGTGCAGACATTGCGCGGCGGGGACAGGCCAAAAAATGCTGAGAAGGAGTTCTCGATGGTATCGGCGATGCCGCGCTCATGCTGGGAGCCCTGGGGCCTTTTTCGTAAACCGTGCGACGGAAGCGTTAGCGAGAACCTTCGCAAATGGAAGACCGGTGGATTGAGAAGAATATCGGACACCGAACCTTTCAAAGATGTGATCGAGTCGTCCGTCGCGCGCGGAAAAGAGCGAGAAATGGCTCCCCATCCGTCTCTCAAGCCGCAGCATTTTATGAGAAAGCTCGTGCGCGCCGCGCTTCCACTCGAGGAAGGCGTGATCCTGGATCCGTTTATGGGCAGCGGTTCCACCATTGCCGCCGCAGCCGCGTCCGGTCTTTCATCTGTTGGGCTTGAATCGAATGTCGAATATTTCCAACTGGCAACGCAGGCCGTTCCGCGCCTGGCCGCACTACAGATAAGCGGTGGTCGTTAGTGGCGCGGGCAGACGATTTCAATACAGCAGTCAAGCTTCCTCCCGGCCTTGAGATCGGAGCGATTCGCCGCGCTATCGATTATGTCGAAACCCATCTGCCTGACCTCGTGGAGATATATTACGAGCAGGCAAACGTATTCAACGGAATTGTAGGGATTTTCGGAGCGAAAGGTCTGGATTCGGTCAGCAATTATGAAAAGCACCGCCATGCGGATACGGCCCAGCAAAGATTCCCTGACCTGAAACGCCGAGGATCGGGCGATCATCCCGCGCCTAACTTATGCCTGGAGAGTAAAGGAAGCAAGCGTCCCTGGGCGATTCAATCGCATTACGATCACGCGGGCTGGTATGTCATTTGGAGATACCTCGTCGACCCAACCGAGACGATCCATGAAAAGCGGCCAGTGATAATCTGGCGGGTGGATATTGTCTTCCTGGATAAGTCCGATTGGAAATATGAAAAGAGCGCGGCCGGAGATACCGGCGGAGGCAGGACCCATACGTTCGGAGTCATGAACGCCGCATCCAGGCTGAAAGACTGCGCCGTCTACGCGAGAAACGATGTTATTATTCGCAGCGGGAAGCCCATCCCGCGCAATGGACACTAATGAGTCCGCATGGCCTGCCTGTATCTGCTGATGGGTGGAGAGTCGCAGGCGGTTGGGGAGTGAACCCTATCTACATTACAAACCTTGGTAATACTCTGGATGTTGAAAGTGACCTTTGACATGACTCTCCCGGAAACTGAAGAATTCTTTAAGCAAGTCTTTTGGGATAAGGTTTTCTTTGGATTTATCACACCGAATAAGATTCGGGTAACAAACGAGCCATACCAAAACCGCAACCAAGTTTTCAAATTGTGGGCCGAGCGGTGGCACGTAAAGAACGGCTTTATTGGTAAAGAGACGGTGCTGCCGCATTTTGAGTCCCACATTCCCGGCGTACTCCATATTCACATAGAAGTAGATCCTTACGAAGGAAGCCCGGGAAGAGCCCCTGCACGTGTTGCGTGTCTCCAGCCACTCTTAGATCTGAAGGCGGCGATTCTTACGGACATGCGGAAGGTCGTTTTGGGTTCAGATGTATAGGTATCTGAGTTTGGGGCAACGTCGAACAGCCTCGGTGTCTGTGACAAACATAGCACCTTATTTGCCATAAAGTTCGAGACTAGTGATCTAGACAACCTCACTAGTGCGAGATGCGCTCAGTTCTACGTGGACGTGATGAGCGAACTCATCCCGTTTATTGAGCTGAGAACTCACCAATATCATTGATTGTTAGGCTTGGAGACTGCAATGACGTGGGACGAGATACGGTCACAATACCCCGGCAAGTGGCTGTTGGTTGAAGCTGTCAGGGCGCACACATCGGGCGATAACCGCATCGTAGACGACCTGAGGGTCATCGGAACGTACGCGGACTCTCTCGACGCATGGCGCCAATACAATTCTCTACACCACGATGGCCCTTTCCGGGAGCTATATGTTTTGCACTCGGACCGCGTCGGACTGGACATCCGAGTCCGCCACGAACTGCCCGTGCGCGGAATTCGGATACGGGGATGAAACTGCGAATTGAGCGAAATCTCCCCTTCGTATCGGTGGTAGTGCATGCAAACGGACAATCGTTGCTTATGGAAAAGGTCCTGGTCGATACCGGTTCGTCGGGCACAGTTCTTTCCGTGGATCGTCTCGCGGATATCGGAATCAAAGAGCACCCTGATGACATCAACCTTACTGTTCTAGGAATCGGCGGGACGGAGTCGGTGTTCTGTAAGCACATAGAGCGCCTGCAAGTCGACAGTTTGATCGTGGAGGATTTTGAGGTTGAGGTTGGCGGCATGGACTACGGAATTCCGATGGATGGAATTATCGGGCTGGACTTTCTACTTCAGGTTGGCGCTGTGATCGATCTGTCCCGACTTAGAATTTACCAGGCAAAGGGCAAGGAGTGAAACTGATTGTATTCTACAGGTGGATTATCGACCCGTCACAAAATATGGACCGGGCGGCTGTGGAGCAGCAGGTAACCAACGGCGTCGCGGTCCGCATGGCGTGCCTCTATCTGCTGATGGGCGGAGAGCTGCAGACGGTTGGGGAGAGTGGATTCTAAGATAATGCTGGAGCTAACTTGCTGCTGAAAGTCTTGAGGAGCGGTGAATGCACAGATACGAAATTTCGCCGGTTTTGGGCGCTGTACTGGGTTGCGGTTATTCTATTGCTTTTCGCTATTGCTGGCCTAATTGTGCGTCTCTGGTTCGTGTAATCGGTGATCGACTTTCATATTGCTGTACCGTTTGGGATTTCGGAAGCCGAGGTCATTCGTCGAGTTGGTCGCCCAACAAGAATCATATTCCCGGGTGACGAGGCGAAGCTTGACCAGGGAAGCTATGCACCGAATCCTCAACGTCCTATCCGGGGGAAGGCTCTTGTATATATTCGGGGCGTGATCTATCGATTGGTCGTCTACCTGGACCGACAGGGAGTTGAAGAATGTGTTGTTACAGGAAACATATGAACCGGACTTTTATGAAATGAAACTAATTCTTTCCGGTGGGCGGATCATCGACCCGTCACAGAATATCGACCGCGAAGGTGACTTGGTCATCGAGGATGGGAAGATCGCTGGAATCACGGCGGCGGGCGGCGCGAATGGCGACGTGGTGCGCGACGTGCGCGGTCGGCTGGTTACGCCGGGACTGATCGATATTCACGTGCACCTCCGCGAGCCTGGGTTCGAATACAAAGAGGATATTGAGAGCGGAACTCGCGCGGCGGCGGCAGGCGGTTTCACGGCGGTATGCTGCATGCCGAACACGAATCCGAGCATCGACACGGCGGCTGTGGTACGGCAGCTTATCGAGCGGGCGGAGCAGGCCGGGAGCGCGCGCGTCTATCCAATCGGAGCGCTGACCCGCAACATGGCCGGCGACCAGCTTTGCGAGATTGCAGACCTGAAGGCGGCGGGCGCATGTGCAATCTCGGACGATGCGTTTCCCATTCAGAATGCCGAGACGATGCGGCACGGCATGGAGTACTGCGCGCAGTTCGACATGGTTTTAATGACCCACAATGAGGATCAGGACCTGACCAGCGGAGGCGCGATGAACGAGGGCTATCCGGCGACCGTGATGGGCCTGCCCGGCATCCCGCGTGTCGCGGAGGACATCGCGGTCGCCCGGAATATTCTGCTTTCGGAACTGACCGGATGCCGCCTTCACCTGCTGCACATGTCCACGGGCCGCTCGGTGGATATCCTACGCAAAGCAAAGGCTCGGGGGATTCGGGTGACGGGAGAGAGCGGTCCCCACTATTGGGCGCTCACCGATTCGGCATGCGAGGGCTACAACACAAACGCGAAGATGAACCCGCCGCTCCGGACCGCCGAGGACAACGAGATTATCAAGCAGGGACTGGCGGACGGGACTATCGACTGCATCGCAACGGATCACGCGCCCCACGCGCCGTACGAGAAGGAGCGCGAGTTCGATCAAGCTCCGTTCGGAATCCTGGGACTTGAGACCTCGTTTCCGGTGACCTATACGCATTTGGTCAAGACCGGCGTGATCACCCTGCAAAACGCTGTGGCAAAGATGTCCACGGTTCCGGCGCGAATCCTGAATCTGCCGGGCGGAACGCTTGCGGTGGGCGCTCCCGCGGATGTAAGCGTCTTCGACCTGGACGCGCAGTTCAGGGTGACGCCCGAATCGATTCGCTCCAAGTCGCGCAATACGCCTTTCATGGGGTGGGCGCTGCAGGGCCGCGCTGTCTTCACGGTGCTGGGTGGACGCATCATCGAAGTATAAAACCCTAACCCGAATTATTGGTGAATTCCTCGTAGGGGGCAACCTCCGTGTTGCGCCGCTCACCACGTGAATAATCTGGGGTAACTGGAATCGGGAGCCATGGATCGTAGACTTCAGTGGACATTGGTGGGCGTAGGCGTGCTGCTGCTCGTGCTTAGCGCGGAGCTGCCGCCGCGCCACAGGCTGATGCTGCTCGTCGTATACGGGGCCGCCTGTTACGGACTGTATGCGTGGCAGACCGCGCCCAAGCCGCGAGTTGCCGCCGCACCGCCGCCGCCCAGGGATTTCGAGATTCCGAATGAGGCGGAGCTTCGCGAAATTGAGGCGCTCTCGCACGATGACGCGCGATCGCGGGTCGAGAGTCGCCTGGCAAATACCGAGATCTGGAAGCGCATGGAGATGCCCGAGGATGCTTACCGGCGGATGAAGGCGCTGACGCCCACCCAGCAGACATTCTTTCGCGCGCATGGGGGTCTGGGCGCGGCTTTCGGCGGCGCAAAAATGGGTGCCGATGAGATTCGGGCATTCAAGTGGCCCGCCGCGACGCTGCTTCCCTTCGGGTCCGAATCGAATCCGCAGACCGGCGCGCAGAGCCAGCCGTTTATGCGCATCGGCGTGGACTTCGACGGGAATCCGATCCTTGCAAAGAAGGATGAGGAGACGATCTACATTGTCCACGGGACTCGGTCGAGCGCCGACAAGTGGTGGTGCGCCAACTACCCGAGCCTGTTTCACTGGATACTGGTAGCGGAGGTCCAACTGCGATCATGAACAAAATAGCGCGCTTTATGGCAGGTAATCGATCCGCGCGAGGCACTGAAGTGACAATGGATTCGTGGCTGGAGGGACCGCGGCCAACCGTCCTCTCGGACGGAACATCTATTTGTGCAAGAAGTTCATCGGCGCGGCAATCCAAAACTGTCCGGATTCAAGCTCGGTCGATTGCGTTCGCGACATTGGCGCTGAGCCTCGTCGCCACGGCCAGAGCCGAGGGACCGCTTCGGTTTGAGGTGACGTTCGATCGGTCGGTGCGCACGCAACCGTTCACGGGGCGAATGCTGGTGTTCCTGGGAATGCCCGGACAGGGAGAGCCTCGATTCGGCCCCAACTGGTTCCAGCCGAAGCCCTTCTTCGCGGTGGAAGTAAAGGCCGCGAAGCCGGACGCGCCCATCTTGATCGGCGCGGGAGCCATCGGATTTCCGGGACCGCTTGCGACCGTTCCAGCCGGCAAGTATAGCGTGCAGGCCGTGATGGACCTGAACCCGACCAGCCACGAAATCGGCGCGAACGCGGGCAACGCGTACAGCAAGCCGGTTACGCTCGATATCGACCCTAAGACGACCGGCGTAGTGAAGCTGCGGGTTGACACGCTGATCAAAGAGCGCAAATTCCCGGAAACGGAGCGCGTCAAGCTCGTAGACCTTCCGAGCCCCCTGCTCACCAAATTCCATCGCCGTCCGGTGCACTTGCGCGCGGGCGTGATTCTGCCGGTGGACTACGATAAGGATCCGAATCGCAGATGGCCGGTGGTCTATGTCATTCCGGGTTTTGGCGGCGACCACACGATGGCGTCGTTTATGGCTAATCCCGACTCGCCGATTCCGCCCGGTCCCATTGCGGCAATTGTCGCGGTCCTGGACCCCGATGCGCCCACGGGCCACCACGTTTTCGCGGATTCAGTCAACAACGGGCCAGTCGGGCAGGCGCTGACGACCGAGCTGATTCCGCACATTGAGAAGACATTTCGAGCGGTGGGAAAGCCGGACGCGCGGTTCCTGACGGGCCATTCGTCCGGCGGGTGGAGCAGCCTGTGGCTTCAGGTCGCCTACCCTGATTTCTTTGGAGGCGTCTGGTCCACCTCGCCCGATCCCGTCGATTTTCGGGACTTTCAGAAAATCGATCTCTACGCTCCGGGCGAGAACATGTTCAAGGATCGCGAGGGCAAGCCGCGACCGCTCGCGCGTATGGGCACGCAGCCGGTGGTCTTCTACAAGCCGTTCTCCGACATGGAGACGGTTCTCGGGCACGGCGGACAGTTGATGTCGTTTGAGGCGGTCTTCAGCCCGCGCGGCGCGGACGGCAAGCCTCTGGAACTATGGGATCGGAAGACGGGCGAGATACACCCGACAGTGGCGAAGGCGTGGGAGAAGTACGACATCAACCTCGTGCTGGAGCGCAACTGGGCGACTCTCGGGCCGAAGCTGAAGGGCAAGCTGCATGTGATAACCGGCGGCCTGGACACCTTCTACCTCGAAGGCGCTGTGAAGCTGCTGAAGGAGACGCTGGCGCGACTGGGCAGCGATGCAGCTGTAGAAGTTGAGCCGGGCAAGGACCACGGCTCCATCATGACACGGGAATTGCGAGACCGAATCGGGCGCGAGATGATGGAGAAGTTCAAACAGAATCATCCGGAGTTATGAGGGGATCGGCCTCCCCCAACCCCATTCCTTCGACAAGCTCAGGACAAGCACTTCGCAAGGGGCCATAGACTGTGCAGGTGCCGTGCTCCCCTCCCCTTAGCAAGGGGAGGGGCTGGGGGTGGGGTGTCGCTCAATTCGCCGGATAGATGTCTTTTCGGCAGGAGAACATCGAGCGGCGGAGCATTCCGTAGACCATGTGCTTGATATGCCCGTCGGCCCATAATGTGCTGGTTCCCTGGCGGTGCAGAAAGTGGAAGTGTTCGCGTAGCGCGGGCGTTTCCGGCGGGCTGTTCAGCCAGTCCTGCGGTTGCAGGAAGTTGCAGTAGGGTCGCGTGAACTCATGCTCCCAGAGTATGAGCGTCGACGAAGGCTCCTCGACCTCCGAGTCCGAGCCGCCCAGCCATACGGGAATGCCGGACGGGTCGATCTGGGACGTGCGGCTCGATGGTCCGAACTCGTTGCCCTTGGCCGCGGGGTTGGTCGCATAGTAGTCTGAGGGCTTTTCGGGAGAGAAGAAGTTTATGGCATAGGACATTTGCCAGCTGTGCGGCATGCTGGGACACCGCTTGATCCCTTCATTCTTGAGATAGGTGTCTATCGCGCCGGGCTTGATAGGGTTGGCGGCGGGCTCGTTGACGTTCTTGAGATTGTCGTAGCCGATCCAGGACTGCTCCGGCGCGAAGCCCGGCCCAAGCTGCGCGACGGATTGCGTGGCGAACCACGTTTCGTCGTTGTCCGTGATATACATGCGCATGGCCAAACCAAGCTGGCGCATGTTGCTGCCACACTGTGCTTCGCGAGCGGACTCGCGGGCCTGGGCGAACACGGGGAACAGAATGGCCGCGAGAACCGAGATGATGGCGATGACGACAAGCAGCTCAATAAGCGTGAATGCGGCAAATCGGACATGACGACGAATGTTCATGGAGGCCTCCCTTTCTTGCACTCCTGGAATATCAGTTCTCCAGGCGGATGATTTCTCCTCTGTTGCTATTTTTATTGCCAATTTATCGCTATTTTCGTGAATCGTTGATAATTCGTACTATCCCAGCAGTGAATCGAACAACCGATGGATTTTGTCCTTTACAGCGGCAATATACACACGATGGACCCGGCTCGGCCCATCGCGAAGTCAATCGCAATCCTGCAGGGGCGAATCGTGGCAGTAGGTTCGGACCAGGAGGCTCTGGCCTCCGCACCCGGCGCACGGAAGATCGACCTTCGGGGGCTTACCGTTGTTCCCGGATTTAATGATTGCCACATGCATATCCTGCCTTATGGACTGGATCTCGCGCAGGCCGATCTCTCACTCGCGGAGGGCGTGAGCGACGTGCCAGGACTGATTTCAAAGCTATGCGACTGGCATGAAGCGAATCCGGGCAGCGAGTGGGCGCTGGGAAACCGTTACGACCAGAACACCTTTCCCGGCGCGGCGCACCCGACGCGGAAGGATCTAGACGCCGCGTTTCCCGACCGGCCTGTCTTCGTGATGCAGACGAGCAAGCACGCGGGAGCGGCGAATACGGTTGCGCTGCGGCTGGCCGGGGTGACGCGTGAGACGCCCAACCCCGACGGCGGCGAGATCGTACGCGATGCGACCGGCGGGCCGACCGGCGTACTGCTCGAATCGGCGATCGGTCTCGTGACACGCCACATTCCACGCCCGGACCGCGTGGGAATCGTCGCGGCCATTCGGCGCGCGAACAACGTGCTTGTCCGCGCAGGAATCACCTCGGCGTCCGACCTGAATACCGGCTGGTACGACATGGAGACCGAGATCGCGGGCTACCACGAGGCGGCCCAGGAGGGCGCGCCGATTCGCACGACGCTCTATCCGCACGCGCCGAACTTCGGCAGCCCGGACGATATTCCTGATCGCGCGGAATTTGAATCGGCGCATTTTAGCCAATCCGCAATCCGCAATCCGCAATCCGCAATCGGTGTGGTGCGCCTTGGACCTATCAAGCTCTTTGCGGACGGCGCGCTGACGATCAGGACCGCCGCGGTCAAAGAGCCTTATGTGGACGGCAGCGGCACAGGCATGCTCCTGCACCCGGCGGATGAGATGAAGGCGTACATTCATGCCGCACATAAGCGTGGCTGGCAGATTGCGGTCCACGCCAGCGGCGACCGCGCGATAGAGTTGGTACTGGACGGCTATGCCGAGGCCCGGGTCGCCTGTGCGCGCCATGAATGCCGTCACCGAATTGAGCATGCGATGATTGTAGATGACGCTTTGATTCGCCGGTTCGTGGAGCAGCAGGTGATTCCGGTCATTCAGCCGGAGTTCCTTTCGCGGCTGGGAGACGCCTATGTCCTGGGGCTCGGAGTGGAGCGGGCGTCGCGGCTGAATCCGAACGCCACAATGCAGCGTGCCGGGCTGCCGCTCCCGTTCAGCTCGGACTGCCCTATCGTACCGGGCGCGCCTTTGGACGGAATCCGCGCGGCCGCTCGCCGCACCACGCGAAAAGGGACCGTGCTCGGTACGGATGAGCGAATCTTGCCCATGAACGGACTGTGCAACTATACCTACTGGGCGGCGTACAGCACGTTCGACGAGGGCGAGACGGGTACGATTCAGGTGGGCAAACGCGCCGACCTCGCGATTCTGAGTGAGGACATGACAGAGGCGACGCTCGACACTGTCCAGGTCACGGCGACAATGATCGGCGGCCAGTTCGTATTCGGCGAAGAGCAGATTCAGTGATTTTGTCCACAGATTTGCACAGAAAGGCACAGATTACGGCAATTCATAACAGGATTTTCATCTGTGAACATCTGTGTCAATCTGTGGATACAGATTTTTGCCGTTCTCTGCGTCTATAGCGGAGCGGGCGGTGAAATAAGCTGTTTGGAGTTTGAATGAAAGCAATTCTTGTACTGGAAGACGGGACGATATTCGAAGGAGAATCGCTGGGCGCAGCGGGGCGCGCTTACGGCGAGGTCGTTTTTAACACCGGCATGACCGGCTACCAGGAGATTCTCACGGACCCCTCCTATGCCGGGCAGATGGTCTGTCTCACCTACCCGCTCATCGGGAACTACGGCGTGAACGAGGACGATTTCGAATCACGGCAGGTCCAGGTTGAGGGGTTTATCGTACGCGAAGCAAATGAGGCGCCGAGCAATTGGCGCATGGGCAAGACTCTCGGCGCGTTTCTGGAAGACCGTGGAATCGTTTCGATTCGCGGCATCGACACGCGGGCGCTCACGCGGTCGCTCCGTTTACGGGGCGTCATGATGGGCGCAATATCCACGGACGAATCGGCGGATGAGATTCAGGAGCGAATCCATTCATCGCCCGGATACGAGGGAATCGACTTTACGCGTAAAGTGACGACGAACGAGCCCTACGTTTGGGCCGCCGAAGGGGAAACGAAGCGCCGAATCGCGCTGCTCGATTGCGGGGTCAAATATAACATTATGCGCAGCCTTGCTAACCTGGGCTGCCAGACGACCGTATTTCCCTGTACGTCTTCCGCCGAGCAAATACTGGAGCATGACCCGGACGGAATCATGCTTTCGCCCGGACCGGGCGACCCTTCGCAGCTCGGCTACATTGTCGAAACGGTCAAGAGTCTGGTGGGAAAGAAGCCGATAATGGGTGTCTGCATGGGGAACCAGCTGCTGGGCTATGCGTTCGGGAGCCGCACGTTCAAGCTGAAGTTCGGCCACCGTGGCAGCAACCATCCTGTGAAGGACCTGACGACGGACCGGGTCTATATCACCAGCCAGAATCATGGGTACGCCATTGACCCCAATGAGCTGAAAAACGGGATGGAAGTTGCGCACCTCAATCTCAATGACGGAACGGTGGAGGGGCTGCGCCACCGCGAGCTCCCCATCTTTTCGATTCAGTACCATCCGGAGGCCTCGCCCGGCCCAACGGACAGCGCCTACTTCTTCAAGCAGTTCGTGGAGATGATTGAAAACGCATAAGAGAGTGTGAATCTACGTGTATCAGGAGCAGCCACTTCCGAACGAGCCCGATCAGGAAGACAAGGATAATGCAAAGAAGGAAGCGGAAGAGCGCCGCCTGAGGCGGCTGCGGCGATTCTTTCCGTTTCTGCTGGTCGTTGTCTTGCTCGTATATGCGTTCACGACAAACTTTATACCATCCGAATCCATGGAGCCGAAACTGCATCCGGGTGATCAAATTCTAACGATGCGATCGTGGCTGGCGTATCTGGGCGGGCGCGCGCCATCGCGCGGCGACGTTATCATCTTCAACCTCCCGCCGGAGAAGACCCGAATGCTCGAGACAGACCCGGAAGCGCCTCCGGAAAAGGAGGGGCGAAAATCTATCGGAGTTTTCCGCGATCCGCCGGGCGAGGTTCTGATCAAGAGGGTCATTGGGCTGCCCGGAGAGACCGTCACGCTCAAGAATGGCGTTCCCCAAATCGACGGAAAGCCGCTCACAGAGACTTACGAGGTTGTACCGTCTGTTATAGCTCTCGATCAAATATACGTCTATGGTGGCGAGCGCCCGGTGAAATTGGGGCCTGACGAAGTATTTGTGATGGGCGATAACCGAAAAGTGAGCCAGGATTCTCGTTTCTGGGGACCGCTAAAGTTGAAGGACATACGCGGAAGGTTCGTGTCCATACTGTTCCATCGCAGCGGGCAGGCAAAGCGTCCCATGCCTAAAGCGCATGGAGCACAGCAGAATCCCCTGATGGGATGGAAGCTCCGGCAGCCTTGATCGGCAGACATTCCGGCGTCGGCGAACCGATTCAAGCCGATCATACTGCCGGCAGCTCACGCCCGCGCCTGCTGCGCGTTACAGCGTTCATTGTTCTCGGTCTCCTGCTGGTGGGACTGCGAATTGTTGCTCTCAATTCGGACCCCTATTTGCGGTTGGATTGGAGCGCCGGCCTGCTGACGGACGAGGGATTCTACGTCCACAATGCGCGGAACGTCGTTCTGTTCGGCCACGCGCACACTGATGAATTCAACAACATGTTGCTCTCGCCGCTACTGCACTATGCGCAGGCGGGGGTATTCACAGTCTTTGGGGCAGGCGCGATTCAGGCGCGCATGATCTCGGTCGTTTGCAGCCTGTTGACGCTGACGCTGCTCTACGCGGCGCTTCGCCGCGCCTTTGACAATCGAATAGCGCTCACGTCCGTTATCTTTCTCGGCCTCGACCATTGCGGCCTGCTGTACAGTCGCATGGCGCTGATGGACATACCCGCGTCCCTGCCCGCCGTGGCTGCGTTCCTCGCCTTCGTTCGCGCCAGAGAGTGTGGCAGCGGCAGTGTCTCCCGCGAGGATGCAAAGGCGCTGAGCGATTCCGCGAAGTGGTTCGGGATCTGCGGGATTCTGTTGGGAGTCACGGCAGTCTCCCGCATGCTCTGCGCCTATCTGCTGCCCGTTCCGTTTATTGCGCTGCAATTGGGTGGAGGCAGAGCAAGTAAAAGGGAGCAGACCGGCGCGTCGGTAATGAGACGTGGATGGGTTCTTATCGCTTCCGGACTAGCCGCAGTATGTGTTCTCTACGTCTGCTTTTGGTACCTGCCGCACCGCGCTGAAATCGCGCCGATGAACGCCTACTATCGGGCGCATCAAATTCAGCCACGGTCGATCATCCATCTTCTGGAGAATATCCGGCACGCCGTAGTGGGAGATTTTCGCGGAATTGCACCCTACCTGTTTCGCCACACACCGATCCTGTTCGCGCTGACGCTGGCGCTACTTTGCGCGACGGTCGCGCGCGGCAGAAATCCTGAATCGGACGAACCGAATGTATCGGATTCGGTGGACTCCGCGGCTTTGCGGTATCTCATCGCATGGCTTCTGCTGGGGTGGGCAATGCTGGCGGTGATAAGCTATTCGCCGAGCAGGTACTATGTGACCACCTATCCGGCGTTCGCGGCGCTCGCGGCCATAGGCTTGTGGCGTCTGCCGGACATGCTGAAAGCTCTTGGAGCGCCTCTGCCACGCGCTCGAATAGCGCGAGGACTGCTGGCGAGCTCTTTGACGTTCCATGCCCTTCTGTCGGTCGTGCACTATGGCGGAACCCTGCCACGTTTGGCAACCACGGTCGTATTGTATGGGTTTCCGCTTGCTGTTGCGCTCGCCGTGGCATGCGCGCGATTTGAGAAGCACCTCATCGGTTGTCATACCAATAGGTTTATCATGGCGGCGTGCGCGGCATGGGCGCTGGTCAACTGCCTGTGGCTGGTGGATTGGTCCCGGCGGCTTGCCTACACGCAGACGGAGATGTCGCATTGGCTTGCCGATTCACTCCCTATAGGAAGCGTGCTCATCGGGGACGTCGCGCCGGGACTGAGTCTCGACAACCCGTTCCGAGCCATCCACGTTCAGCCGGGATTGGTAAACGACCGCCAGCCGGTCGAGCGATACGCCGGAGCGCCCCGCTATATCGTGATACTGGACGGGCGCTGGAAAGAGCGCTACTGGCTGAATCACTATCCGCAACTAGTTGATCCGGCGCGGCGCATAAAGCTCGCCCATGTAATGCGATGGGACGTGGGCGTGTATTCTGTCGATATGCCGCCGGTTGTAGCTTCTGTTGCATCTTCAAACGCGTCTTCAAAGGATTCTCATGTCGAAATACGCTGAGCTAGTGGCTTACCCCTCCCCCGACCCCTCCCCGAAGCGGGGAGGGGAGCTTAGGCGAAGGTTGAAACTCTCGCCCAAGCTCCCCCTCCCGTCCCGGGAGGGGGCCGGGGGGTGGGTCAATCGCCGTCCCGTTAAATTTCTCGTACTTCTGTCCCTCTCCCTCGCGCTGCCATGTATCGCGCTAACGCAGGGAAGCCCGTTTCAGCTGCCGCGCGCCAAGCTGCAATACGAGCGGGAGCGGGATTACGACCTTCAGAAAGTGCTGCTGAGAATAAAGATCGACTGGACAAAAAAGACTATAGCCGGGTTGGTGACGCATACGCTCGCGCCGCTGCGCACCGATCTGAAGCGAATCGACTTCGATGCCGGAGCAACGCTCCGAGTTGAGTCTTGCAGTGTCAATGGCGTGTCCGTCAGGTTCACAAAGGAGCCGAATCGACTCCAGGTCTTCCCTTCGTCGCCATTGAAGCGCGGCCAAATCGTAACCGTAGGTATTCGCTATACATCCATCTCGTCGGCGAACGAACGGCGTTCGTTGAACGGCACATACGGCTTCCACTGGATTCTGCCCCAAAAGTACGTTCCCGCGCGCCGCCCGGGATTCTACACTCAGGGCGAAACGGAGGGGAACCGCGAGTGGGTGCCGATCTATGACTACCCGAACGACAAGACGACGAGCGAGACGTATGTCGAGGTCCCGGACAAGTGGTATGTCATTGGCAACGGTAGGCTGATGGGCATCGCGCCGGATTCGAAGACCCACACCCGCACGTTCCACTGGAAGATGACCCAGCCGCACGCATCCTATCTCCTCTCGCTGGCGGGCGGCGAGATGGACGTCGGGTATGAAAAGTGGAACGGCGTGGATCTGATATATGCCGTTCCGCAGGGCGAAGGCAAGTATATCGACGCATCGTTCGGCGACACGAAGGACATGCTCCAGTTTTTCTCGGACCGGCTCGGCGTAAAGTATCCGTGGCCAAAATATGCGCAGACAGCGGTCTTCGACTTTGGCGGCGGCATGGAGAACGTGAGCGCGACCACGCTCGGAGAGAGATCACTGGTAGAGGCGCGCAGTGGAATCCACCCCATGGCGTCGCTCAACTCCCATGAGCTGGCGCACCAGTGGTTCGGCGATTTCGTGACCTGCAAGGATTGGGGCCACGTGTGGCTCAATGAGGGATTCGCGACATTCTTCGAGCAGCTTTATGAGGAGCACGCTCGGGGCAGGGACGCCTATGACGGCGAGCGGGAGAACGCGCTGCGGAGCTACCTTTCGGAGAGCCGCCGCTACAAGCGTCCCATCGCCACGAACCTCTACGCGGATGCGGACGCCATGTTCGACAGCCATACCTATCCCAAGGGCGGGCTGGTCCTCCACATGCTCCGGCGCGAGATGGGCGACGAGGATTTTTTCCATGGGCTGGGCTACTATTTGCGCAAGAATGCCTACAAGCCGGTCGATACGAACGACCTGATTCGGTCCCTTGCGGAATCGAGTGGACGCAGCGTGCAGCCTTTCTTCGACCAGTGGGTCTACAAGCCCGGCCATCCGGTAATCGACTATTCGTGGTCCTACGATGAGGCGAAAAAGGAGATTGTCGTCGACCTCTCCCAGCTTCAGGACACGAAGGACGGCACCCCGGTCTACAATTTCAAGATGCCGTATGCGGTCGTAGGCGGCGGGAGCGGCGGCACCCCCCCATCCCCCCCTTACCAAGGGGGGGTGAGGGGGGGTGTAGAAGTAGGCTCTTTCGTCGTGGACAAGGATAAAGTTCAAGCCCGGCTGCCAGTTTCCGCGAAACCGGACGGTTTTTTGCTCGATCCCGGCCACGACATTCTTATGGAACGCAAGGAGAAGAAATGGGCTCCAGGCGAAGCGCTTGCCGTCATGCGCGCCGCCTCGCCATCTGTATCGTGGTTGGAACGCCGGGACGCCGCGCTCTTCCTGCTCAAAGGCGAGCCGGACGACGAGACAATTAAGAGTGTCGCGGAGACGATAGATGTCCATGCGGCGAAACTGAGCGAGCGCTACGGTCGCGCGGTGGTAGAGCGGCTGGGTCAGCTCAAGAAGGAGGTCCTTCGGCCCGCTTTTCTGAATATTGCGCTCGGCCACATCACGACGACGGGCAAAGCGGCGGATGTTCCACCGATGGACCCGGTGCTGCGGGCCGCGGCGCTCGCCGCGCTCGGCGAGCTGCCGAAGGACGATAATTCATTTGCCGCTGTCAAGCGGTTTGTCAGTCAGAAGGAGTATTTCGCGGTTGCGCTGGCAGCAATGCGAACTTTGTCCAGTCTGGACGCGGAGGCCAATCTTCCACTGTTCAAGCAGGCCGCGACATGGGAATCGCGTTTGGACACACTGCGATTCGGTGCGCTTAGCGCGCTTGCCCGTTCCAAATCGGACGATGCCGCGAACGCAATGCTGGAATACACCAAACCGCAATATCGACGCCCGGTAAGGCAGAACGCGCTCTTCCACCTCAACGGCAATTATAGCGAAAAGCCGCGATTGACGGCGGGCGTTATTCCTCTCCTGAAAGACGAGGATGAGCAGATTGCCCGATCCGCCGCCGCCGCCCTCGGCAGTTTTAAGGACAAAAACGCTATTCCAGCGCTCCGCGCGGCGGAGAAAGATTCAAAGGACGAGGGTGTCCGCAAGGCCGCGAAAGAGGCCGCGGATAAGCTGGAAAAGTGAAAAGTGCTGAGTGCTGAGTGCTAAGAACCGTCAAAAACACGGCGCTACGGTATGTGGCGGCGGTTACTCCCTACCGGCTGCCCAGCATCTGGAACTCAACACTGGAGAATCAATGCCGAGAGATGCAAGCATTAAGAAGGTCATGGTGATTGGCAGCGGCCCGATTATTATTGGGCAGGCGGCGGAGTTCGACTACGCGGGCACGCAGGCCTGCCAGTCGCTGCGCGAAGAGGGAATCGAGACCGTTCTTATCAACTCCAATCCGGCCACCATCATGACGGATTTGGAGATGGCCGACCACGTCTATATCGAGCCGCTCAACGTCGAGTTTGCCGAGCGGGTTATCGCGAAAGAGCGTCCCGACGGGCTGCTGGCGACGCTGGGAGGTCAGACGGGTCTCAACCTCGCTACGCAGCTTGCGGAGTCGGGCGTCATCGAGAAGTACAACGTGCGTCTTCTCGGCACGCCGCTTGCCTCTATTCGCATGGCGGAGGACCGCCAGGAGTTCCGCTCGCTCATGCGGCGAATCGGCGAACCGGTGCCGGAATCATGGATCGTGGAGACAGAAGGCGCGCTGGCCGGAGTTGCGAGAGGTGATTTGTGGCCGCTCATTGTTCGTCCCGCCTATACGCTGGGGGGAACGGGCGGCGGGGTCGCCCACAATGCCGAAGAGTTGATGGAGATCGGCGCGCGCGGATTGAAGCTCTCGCCGCGACATCAGGTGATGGTCGAGCGGAGCCTGATCGGCTGGAAGGAGATTGAGTACGAGGTGATGCGGGATTCCAACAACACCTGCATCACGGTCTGCAACATGGAGAATTTCGACCCCATGGGCGTCCACACGGGCGATTCCATCGTAGTCGCGCCCTCGCAGACCCTCTCCGACAAAGAGTATCAGATGCTCCGGTCGGCGAGCCTAAACATCATCCGAAGCCTCGGCATCGAAGGCGGGTGCAACGTCCAGCTTGCGCTGGATCCGGACAGCTTCGAGTATTTCGTCATCGAGGTGAATCCACGCGTTTCGCGGTCTTCCGCGCTGGCTTCGAAAGCCACCGGATATCCCATCGCGCGGGTGGCCTCAAAGATCGCTATCGGCTTGAGGCTGGATGAGATTCAGAACGCCGTGACCCGGAAGACTCTCGCCTGCTTCGAGCCTGCGCTTGACTACTGCGTGGTCAAGATTCCGCGCTGGCCGTTCGACAAGTTCAAGCTGGCGGACCGGAGAATCACGACGCAGATGAAGGCGACGGGCGAGGTGATGGCTATCGACCGCGCCTTCGAGCCGGCTTTGATGAAGGCGATTCGAAGCCTGGAGGTCGGCGCATACGGCCTCACGGTCAAGGGAATCTCCTCGCTGTCCGACGTTGAGCTGGAGAACAAGATATCCACCCCTAATGACGAGCGCCTGTTCGTCATTGCCGAAGCGCTGCGCCGCGGCTACATGCTGGAGGAGATTCATTCGCTCTCAAACATTGACCGGTGGTTCCTGCATAAGCTCCAGCGCCTGGTTTCTATGGAGAAGCGGATCAAGATCGAAGGGAAAACCATCGCGGCGCTTGCGGACACTCTCGATGCCGATTCGCCCGGCGCGGACCTCCTCCGAGACGCAAAGCGCATGGGCTTTGCCGACCGGCAGATTGGAGAGTTGGCGGGCCTGCCGGAGCGAATCATCCGCCAGTTAAGGAAGACGTTCGGTATCGTGCCGACATACAAGATGGTGGACACCTGCGCGGCGGAGTTCGAGGCGGCAACGCCCTACTTCTACTCCTGCTACGACACCGAGGACGAGAAGTAGAGAAGAGGAGGACCGACGATGGCTCAGTGCGACATCGACTTGCCTGAAGGCACATTGGCAGAGTTCTGCCTACGTAACCATATTCGTAAGCTGTCGTTGTTCGGCTCGGTGCTGCGTGACGATTTTCACGCAGGCAGCGACGTGGATATGCTCGTAGACTTCGAGCCCGATGCCCGCATATCATACATTGATAAGGGCAGGATGCGAAGAGAGTTGTCCAGCCTGATCGCGCGACCGGTCGACCTGCGAACCCGGATGGAACTTAGTCCCTATTTTCGCGACCGAGTTGTAGCCGAAGCGGAGAGCGTGTATGTTCATCGATGACTCGATCCGCCTCCGGCACGATCTTTACGTGACGCCACAGTTTGCTATTTGAACATCAACACCCATGACCAAGGAGACGACATGAACCACTCAATTGCCGAATTGGACACGCGAATCGCAGCAAAGCACCTGCTCACGCACCCGTTCTACCAGGCGTGGAGCCGGGGCGAGCTGAGAATGGAGGCCCTTCAGGACTATGCCCGCCAGTATTACCACCACGTAGCCGCGTTTCCGACTTATTTGTCGGCGGTCCACGCCAATACCGACGACCAGGAGGTGCGCCGCCAGATTCTGCTCAATTTGATGGACGAAGAGGCGGGCAGCCCGAACCACCCCGAACTGTGGCTCCAGTTTGCCGAGTCGCTGGGCGTGGGCCGGGACGACGTGCGAAGCACAGAGCAGTGGGAAGAGACCAAGAATCTCATCGGGACGTTCCGATCGGTCTGCCGCGAGGGAGCGACTACGGATGGGCTTGCCGCCCTGTACGCCTATGAGAGCCAGATTCCGGCGGTCTCCGAATCCAAGATCGACGGGCTGAAGAGCTTCTACAACTTCCAGAATGAGGCCGGGTATAGATACTTCACCGTTCACGTGGAAGCAGATGCCGAGCACTCGGCCCAGGAGCGTGAGCTTCTCGAATCGCGGCTGGATGAGCGCAATTCGACATCCGCCAACGTGGCAGCCGACCGGGTTCTGGACGCCCTATGGCAAATGCTTTCGGGCGTCTGCGCGCGGCACGGCATCGCCTGCTAAGGCGCTGCGCCGTCCATGTATTAGCTTGCCGCGTTCGCCGGCTCTTCGCCCATCAGAATTGCCCGCGCGCGAACACGGCAAGCGTACGGTCTCCTTTCCGCTGGCTCATCTCGGCGGTGACTCGCAAAATGCGCTGATCGACCGGATACCAGGTGATCCCGGCAGCCGGGGCGAGGTTGTTTAGCGCACCGGTTATCACCTCCAGGCGGGCTGTAATTGCGAATCGCGCCGACGGCACGGCTTCCACTTCCGCCGAGAGGCGGCGAATAGCCCCATCGTCATCGTGCCCAATCGACGCGGAGCCGAGCAGGAAGATACGGTCGCGAATCGCGTGCGTGGCGAGAACCCCCGCGTTGTACCGGCCGGAGCGCGTATAGCCGAACAGGCCCAGCGTCTGGTAGCCTCGCCGCACGAATCCGTGGGCGAACACGCCGTTAGAGTTGCCGACCCGCGACCCGTGATTCAGGTTGATGTGGCCCATTAGCGGCACGCCGATACTCGCATAGGTCCCATCCCCTTTCGCGAGATTGGAGCGGCGGCTCCATTCGAGACGGACTCCCGGCATGGCCTCGGCAAAGGAGAAGCCGTCAACAGAATCCGCGAACGCCGCGGGATGCGCTTCCAGCAGGCTAGTCGTACTGCTCCACTGGTAGTGGAGCGGGTTGAATTGTCCCACCGTAGCGGCGAGGTCGCTCGTTCGCCCGGCGAAGGGAACGTTCACGAACGCATTCTCCAGCGATCCGGCAGGCTCTCCCGAAGAGTTGGACCATGCCAGTCCGTTTATGAAATAGCCTCCGCGCCGGCCGCCGATTCGAAATCCATCCGCGCTGAACAGCTCAACATTGCGGATGTCGGTCGTCGTTTCGCCCTCCGTAAAGCTCTGCTCGCGGCTCGCGGTCAGAATGCCGGAAAGCGGCACGTGGCGCACAGGGTTAGGACTCCGCCCCTCATCGCCGCCCGGCCAGTTATAGTGGTTCGCCTGGAAAGCTAGGCCGAATCTGTTTAATTTAGGCGCGACCGAATGGCAGGTATTGCAGCCGACACCGTATTTTCGCGCAAAGCTCGGAAGAGCGGCAGAAGGATAGGATGCAATTATAGCAATTAGTACCATGAAGATTCGGGCAAAGCCCATCCATATTCCGTGAAGGTAATGCCGAAACACGTTCAGCTCCTTATGTGGTCGGTAGATTTCGACCGGACAGTAATAATTTGGGTCGTCGAGAGAGGGATACTATTCTCTCGACGACCCTGAGACCCTTAGCGCCTGCGACGCCTGAACGCGAGCCACGCGGGAAGCAGGCCGGCGGAGAGCATCGCATACATTCCCGGCTCCGGGACGGCCGCCACGACTCCGAACAGGCCATGGGTTTCGCCGTCAGGCCCGGAGGTGAAATAGAGCTTGTTCGTGCTGCCCGCGGCGGCGCCGTTGCCAATAGTGAGAGCCCACAGGCCATCGATGCTGAGAGCGCCACCGCCGAAAGCCGGCAGCTGGCCGGCGAAGGAATTGGTGGTAAGATCGAAGGCGTTGATGGTACCGTCGCCGAAATTGCCTACCAGGAGGTCGCCCGCGAACGTTCCGAACGACGCGGGAGCTAACGCAAGTCCCCAGGGAGAGTTGAGCGTACCCTGCGAGCCCACGCGGCCCAGCAGGTTACCGTTGAGGTCATATGCGTCCACGAATCCGTTGCCCGGTCCAGCAATATCGTCGAAGCCGTTCGGATCACGTCTCGCGTAGGTCACGTAGATAGTATTGCCGATCCGTTGTATGTTAAAGGGAGCGAAGTCACTGGGAATCGAAGGGTCGGTGAACGTACCGCTAAGCGCGGGGCCGGCGCTGAATACGTTGATAGCCTGGGCCTTAAAGTTTGCAGCATAGAGATAGGCGCTGCCACCAACCACAGCGCTCGCAACCCCTTTATATACGTTTGTGGTGGAACCTGGCGTCAGTGTTTCAGCAGTTGTTCCAAGCGCGCCACGCCAGCCGGAGACGGTTCCATCTTCATTCACGAACAGAAATAGGTCTCCGTTGAAACCCGCGCCGGGGTTTGCCACCTGGCCCGTCACGCTTCCATCTCCTGGAATAGAAACCGTGAGCCCAAGCTTGGTGACGGCATTGGTAACAGGATTAACGCTGTAGAGTGTTGAAGTGCCGGTCCCATTATTTGAGACCCAGAAGGGACTCGTCGCACGAAACGAGATGCCCCATGCATTGACGAGGCTCGTGTCCTGAAGGGCGGCGACGCCTGGCTGGTCGGAAACGAGATTGATAACCTGAAACTGAGCGGCGGCCCGGCCCACGGGCAGGAGAGCCACCGCCACCAAACCGAGTGCGAGTCGGAGAGGGGGAACGCATATGCAGTATTTCGCTTCCGCTCTTCGGGGTGAGCATCTAAGTTTTTTGAATTGCGAGAACATTCTTCCAGTTCCTTTCCTTTATGAACGATGCGGCATGGCAAGTCCAAAGACAGCTAAGGCAGCGTAGGCAACATAGACAGCGTGACATTCAACGATTTCGGTACGCGGAATGTGGGCTAATGATATCTCCTTTCTGCCCAAACAGTTCCCTGACACTGTTATAAGTCCCGGCACGCCGAGGGAACAGTTCATGCGCATTGAAAGTATAGCAGTGTCAGCCAGACTTGACAATACATTTCTGAAAATATCCGGTAAATTATAGTGAAAGCAGATTATCAGAAGCTCGTCTAGCTGTTCATAATGAGGAAGGGGTAGTCGGATGAACACCGAGAGCAATAGGAAAAAGAAGATCGTGGTGATTGGATCGGGGCCCATACGCATAGGGCAGGGTATTGAATTCGATTATTGCAGCGTGCACTGCGTCTGGGCTCTGCGCGAGGCCGGATACGAAGCATTGATTATAAACAACAATCCCGAAACGGTGAGCACGGACTTCGATACATCGGACCGACTCTACTTCGAACCGCTTACGATGGAGGACGTGCTGAATATATTGGACCGGGAGGAGCCGGAGGGCGTAATCGTGCAGTTTGGCGGGCAGACAGCCATCAATCTGGCGAAACCGCTCAACGATGCCGGTATCCGCATCCTGGGGTCGAGCTGCGAATCGATCGACCTTGCGGAGGACCGCGACCGGTTCGAGAAGGTGCTGAGGGAGCTGGATATTCCGAAGCCGGCGGGCCGCGCGGTTACGAGCGTGGAGGCCGCGCAGGAGGTGGCGGAAGAGATCGGTTATCCCGTGCTGGTGCGCCCCTCATATGTCCTGGGCGGGCGGGCCATGGAGATCGTCTACACGCCGGATGAGCTTCTGAACTACATGACCTATGCGGTGGACGTATCGCCGAAAGCGCCGATCCTGGTGGACAAGTACGTTCTTGGCAAGGAGGTCGAGGTCGATGTTATCTGCGACGGCGTAGACTGCCTGCTTCCGGGAATCATGGAGCACATCGAGCGGGCGGGCGTGCACAGCGGAGATTCGATGGCCGTCTATCCGCCGCAGTCGCTCAGCCAGCACGTGATCGAACAAATTGTGGATACCGCCACGAAGATCGCGCTGCGCCTGGAAGTCCGCGGCCTTATGAATATCCAATACGTAATTTCCGATGACTCCCCCAGTATTGGGGGCCAGGGGGCAGACTCCCCCAGTATTGGGGGCCGGGGGCTAGACTCCCCCAGTATTGGGGGCCAGGGGGCAGACTCCCCCAGTATTGGGGGCCGGGGGCCGGTCGCCCAGGTAATCGAAGTCAATCCGCGCGCCAGCCGGACCGTGCCCTACCTCTCCAAGATTACGGGAATTCCGATGGTTCAGGTCGCGACCAACATCATGATTGGCAAGACGCTAAAGGATCAGGGATATAGCGGCGGACTCCACCCGGATGGGCCCATGATTGCCGTGAAGGCCCCTGTTTTCAGCTTTCCCAAGCTCACGGGTGTCGACATCAACCTGGGGCCTGAGATGAAATCAACCGGCGAGATAATGGGAATCGACACCGATTACGATCGCGCGCTTTATAAGGCGATGGTGGCGAGTGGGGTTGACGTGCCTACGAGCGGCAAGCTCATAGCAAGTATCGCGGAGCACGACAAGGCCGAATCACTTGAGATTTTGAGGGGGTTTACCGAGCTTGGCTATACCATCCAGGCGACGGCGGGTACGGCCCGGTTCCTCCGGGAGAACGGCATCGAGGCGGAGGCGGTATTGAAGATTCGCGAGGGCTCTCCGAATCTGGTGGACCTGATCCAGGGCGGCACGATTAACCTGATGATCAATACGCTTTCGACGGACAAGCGCACCGAGCTTGAGGCGGCGCACATCCGACGAGCGTCTGTAGAGGTTGGAGTGACCTGTTTAACTTCGCTTGACACTGCCGGCGCGCTGCTCCGCGCTTTGGATGCTCGGCGGCGCGGCGAAGAGTTCGCTTGTGAACCTGTGGATCGGTACCTAACGGTTAGAAGTTAGGCAACGGTCAAGAATAATCTCTTCACTCCAACTTCTCAGAGTTGGAGATAACCTTACGGCGCCCAACCCCCCGGCCCCCTCCCGAAACGGGGAACAGCGCCCACCCCCCGGCCCCCTCCCGAAACGGGGAACAGCGCCCACCCCCCGGCCCCCTCCCGAAACGGGGAACAGCGCCCACCCCCCGGCCCCCTCCCGAAACGGG
>JBBROJ010000071.1:0-25803 GCA_038229495.1 Chthonomonadales bacterium | reverse complement strand
TTCTGGAATCCAGTCGAACGACCAAGCCACAGGCAAACAAAAAGACAAGCCGGATTCTCTGCTTAGAAAGGAGCAGATCCTAACTTAAGATCACCTCGAAAAATGTCTTGACTCTTGGGGCCACCATAAAGGTCGCTGCTCGAGGAATGAAAGGATTGCCTTTTCTACCGTGAGACCGTGCCGACAATCTCCGCAACGGACGAGGCCCCTTGCGCAGCGAGATATTCCTCTATTCCCGCCACGATCTCCGTTGCGGCGTGCGGATTGACAAAGTTGATGGTGCCTGTAGCGATGGCTGACGCCCCCGCGAGCAGAAATTCGATGGCATCGGATGGCGTCGAAACACCGCCCATGCCGATAATGGGAATATCGACGGCCTGAGCAACGCGCCAGACCATGTAGAGCGCGAGCGGCTTTATGCAAGGGCCGCTGAGGCCGCCCGTCCGGTTCGCCAGCTTGAACGTGCGCTTCTTGATGTCGATGGCTGTGCCGACGAACGTATTGATGAGCGAGAGGATGTCCGCGCCGCCGTCCGCCGCCGCCGGCGCGAGAACAGTGATGTCGGTCACGTTGGGCGAGAGCTTGGCGATGACGGGCAGTTTGGTGCGCGTGCGAATCGACTCGATTACTTGCCGCGTCAAGGCCGGATCCCGGCCAAACTCCAGCCCGCCGCACTCCTGATTCGGGCAGGAGATGTTCACCTCCAGCGCGGCGATGCCCGGCACCCCGTCCAGCCGCTCGGCCAGCGTGTTGTAATCGTCCATCCTGTCCGCCGCGATATTAACGATGACTGCGGTATCGAACTGCCGGAGATATGGCATCTTTTCGGCGATAAAGGCCTCGACGCCGGGGTTCTGAAGGCCGATGGAGTTGAGAGTGCCAGCAGGGGTCTCGACCATGCGCGGCATCGGGTTGCCCAGGCGCGGCTTGACCGTGACCGCCTTTACCATGATTGCGCCCAGTGCGCCAAGGTCAAAGAACTCGGCCCACTCCTGCCCGAATCCGAACGTGCCGGAGGCGGTCATAACCGGGTTCTTCAGCTTTAGCGGGCCCAGCGTCACCGACAGGTCCGGCTTCGTCACAGCCATCGTCCCACCATCTTAGAGATCACCACGAAGTGCATTGAACCACGACGGATCACGAAGGACCACGAAGGACCACGAAGAAAGTCAAGAACTTTTGAATCACAGAGACACAGAGAAAATGCAGTTTCAACCTTATCTTTCTTTGACTTTCTTCGTGTTCTTCGTATTCTTCGTGGTCCTTCGTGGTTAATTTGCTTCTGTTAGCTTGCCGTATAGCTCGGGCCGGCGGCCGCCAAAGGTATCCATCTCCCACTCGCCCGGCTCGATCACGATTCGCTTCTGCCTGGAGACTACGAGGTCGAGGTCCGCATAAAGGATCGCTTCTTCTTCAGCGCCCGCTTCACAGAGGATCTCGCCTGTCGGCGCGACGATCTGACTCCGCCCGATGAACCTGCGGCCCCGCTCCACTCCCACACGGTTCGCGGCAAGGATGTAGACCCGATTCTCCCACGCCCGTGCTCTGGTCAGGAAGTCCGGCGCCGATTCCGCGCCTTCCGGCCAGTTGGTCGGCAGCACGATCATATCCGCGCCCTTCAGTCCGAGGCAGCGCGCCGCCTCCGGGAACCGGATGTCGTAGCAGATGAGCGAGCCGATCATGCCGTGAGGAGTGTCCCAGACGGCCAGGATGTCGCCCGCCAGCACGAAGCGGTCCGCGCCGAGCACAGGGAGATGTGTCTTGGCGTAGAAGCAGGAACCGAGCCGCCCTGTTCCAGCCAGAATTGCGGCGTTGCTGCACCCAATTTCGCCGGTCTCTTCATCGGGCTCGCCGGAAGCCGAAAGATACCCGAGCACGCCCACGACGCCCAACTCTTCGCAACGGCGGGCGAACGGCCATATCTGATTGTTCGAGGAGTCGATTGCGTAGGGCATCGCCTCGTCGAGACTCGTGAAGCAATAGCCCGTCAGCGCGCACTCGGGGAAGACGATCACCTTCGCGCCATTGGCGGACGCCTCTTCCAGCCGCTCCATCACGCGCGCCAGATTGCCCGGCACATCGCCCAGCTTCACATCCATTTGCACTACCGCCGCTCTTACGACCTGCGGTTCGCCGTCCACTGACCACTGATCACTGACCACTGAACTACTCCCAAATAATCTCGTCCGCGCGAAACACCGGTCCCTCATAGCAGGAGCGCAAATACTGATAGCCGGTTGCGGATTCGTCCTTGATCTTGACGACGCAGCCCATGCAGACACCCAGACCGCAGGGCATGAGTGTTTCGAGAGAGACCTGGCAGGGAATCCCGCGGTGCACGCAAATCGCGACGACGGCGCGCATCATCGCGGTGGGGCCGCAAGTGTATACGTGAACCGGGCCGTCCGCGGAATCGAGCAGCTTCAGCAGGGCGTCCGTCACGATTCCGCGTAGGCCGTGCGAGCCGTCATCGGTGGTGTACTGCACGTCGATTCGCAACTCGTCGAACTCTTCTATGCCTACCAGAAGCTCTTTGCTGCGCGCCCCGTTTATCACCCCCACGCGGCAGTCGGTCCGGTCCCCGCAGGAGAGACGCTGCGCCAGAAAGTAGAGAGGAGGCGCGCCAACGCCGCCGGCCACCATGACGTGCGTCGCATCCGGGTTCGGGTCGGGCTGGAACCAGTTGCCGAGCGGTCCGACGATACTGAGATTCTGTCCCACCTGCTTGTTGCGAAGCCCGAGCGTGAAGACGCCGCGCGCGAGATAGACGATGCTGAATGTGCCTTTTTCCGGGTCGACGCGGTAGACGCTGAACGGGCGGCGCGTGAAGGGATTGTAGGTTTGGTCGTAGAGCACCTGCAAGAACTGGCCGGGCATGGCTTCACGGGCTACCTGCGGCGCGTGGACCGTAATTTCGTATTCGTAGTCGGCGAGCTGTTCGTGCGCGACTATCGGGACTTCGAGTTGATATCGCATGAATCGTGTCGTGTTCTCTGTTACGCGTTGGCCGCTGACGGGGGTATGTTACCTTCTGAACTTCCGGTAGTCAACCGCAATTCCAGGCGGGCAGGAGAGGTATTCAGGTGTTTAGGTGTTTAGGTGTTTAGGTGTTTGGTAATCAGGCGGAAGCGGTCTCAAGGATCCGCTTCAGGGTTTGCAGATCGCGCTCGACCATCCCGGCATCTTCCGCGAACCGGTCATCCGAGACGCCGGGCAGTTGAAACAGCGTGAAGAGAACCTCGCTTCCGGAGCCGTTGGAAATCACGCGCATGGAATTCAACGTCTCCTCGCCGTCTATCGTGCCGACATAGTGATCGAGGACGTGAAATCGGTTCACCTCGACAAATCGGATGGTCATTGGCCCGCCCGGCGTCTCGATAATCCACCGGCCTTTTGATTCGCGAACGGAGAGGCAGAACGCCGTCGCCCATCGTGTCAGGTTGGCGGGGTCGGCCACGAACGCATAGGCCCGCTCAGGCGTGCGGTCGATGGAAACGTTTATGGTGTGCGATCTGTGTAATGTCATCTTATCTACAGAACTACCTCATATACGTCGACGTCGGGGCTGCCGGCCTCCGCGACACGATGCAGATATGAAGGTGGGTTTGTTCGAAAGAGCGAAAGCAGGCCGTTTTCGACCGCCGGGTTGCGCGTCTCGTCGGGCTTCTGCGTGAAAAGGACGTACCGGACGCCTGTTGAGCGAAGCAGGTCCTGCTTGAAAACATTCATGTTGAAGATGTAAACCGTGTTTCTCTATCAACTATTTTTTGCAATGCCGGTTTGAGAGGGGAATCGGCGATTCCCGCGTCTAATTTACTCACTGAAGAGGGGAATATATGAAGCCAAAGTACCTCCCGATTCCGATCAATTTGAGGTAGATCCGACGGCCTGTTTCACAACAGTTTGTGCCGGAATTATGCCCTATCGTGAATTTTGGAACGCCCTCGGAATGCCAACTGCTGCTGACGACAATGTCCACATTTGTGGTAGTCAGGGATGGCCGTACCGGCAGATAGTCCAGAGCCTGGCCATGCTTAACCTGACCGGTGGCGATGTTCTGTCGGGATTGGCGCTGCCGCTGCGCAAGGTCTTCCAGCCGGACATATTCGACTGGTGAATTACAAGTGGCTCGAGTTGCGCCGATACATTGAGACCAGCGTAGGCTCGGGTCATCTTTAGGGAGCGACCTCTGCGTTGGGCCATGTTCTTGGGGACTCCGAAGGCGCTGTCTAGTGCTGAGTAATAGGCACAGAACGCCCACGCGCAAAGAGGGCGGCGAAGCGGTCACAAGCGCTTCGCCGCCCCTTTTGCAGGCGTATTGGGACCGCCCCTATTCCGTCACGTAGGGAATCAGCGCCAGGTGACGAGCGCGCTTGATCGCCGTGGAAACCAGCCTTTGGTGCTTAGCGCATGTTCCGCTCGTTCGGCGCGGAACGATCTTCCCGCGGTCGGAGATGAACTTGCGCAGCTTCGAGGCGCCCTTGTAGTCTACGCTCGTCGCTTTCTCTACGCAGAACATACAGACTTTGCGGCGCGGCTTGCGGAACTTGTTGGGCGCGCGCTTCGGCCTTACTGGTGGTGGCATTATTATCCTCTCTGAAGGTTGACTCCAGCCCTCCGCTTCAGGCTCAATCCAGCCTGCTATGCTGGTGCGAGAGCCGCCTGAACATTGTCAACCGCTCAACTATTCGTCCGCAAACGGATCAATCTCATCCAGCTCTTCCGCCGGAGGCGCGGGTCGCCGCGCCGGAGCAGCGGTGCCGGTCTGGGGAGCGGCATATTCGCCGCCGCTTCCCGCGCTGCCCGCATTGACTGCGCTTCCCGATCCGCCAGTATTGCCTGCTTTGCCTGCATACTCCTGGCCGGCTGGGGCCTGCGCCACTCCGCCTTCGCCCTCGCGCGGCTTATCGAGGCTTTCTACGCCATCGGCCACCACCTCGGCCGCCTTGCGCTTGGTGCCGTCCTGAGCTACCCACGATCGGATCTGAAGTCTGCCTTCAACCGATACAAGGCGTCCCTTAGTAAGATACTGTGTGACGAACTCTGCTGTTCGCCTCCACGCGACGACATCAATAAAGTCAACTTCGTAGTCGCCCGTCTCAGGGTTTTTCGTGAAACGGTTCACTGCAATGGCGAACTTGGCAAGGGCGACGCCGCTGGGCGTGTACTGCGACTCCGGGTCGCGGGTCAGGCGACCGATGAGAACGATGCGATTCAACATACTCTGCTCCTTCCCTGATGAGCGCACGCGATTTTGTGTCCGTGCGCGCAACGGTCCTCTTGCGTTTGGTTGAATAAAGCGGCGCCTGTCGCGCCACCTCCGATTACAGCGTGTCAGCGTTCGTGTTTGCGGATGGTGCTAATCTGAGCGGCGCGTTATTTTCTTGAACTCTACTCTTCGTCCTCGTCCTGACGAACGATCAGATGCCGGAAGACATCCTCGCTGATTCGAAAGATTCGGTCCAATTCCAGAGGGACTTCCGCGTTCGACTCAAAGTTCATGAGAATATAGAGTCCTTCGCGCCGGCCGTCGATCTCATACAGCAGCTTGCGGCGGCCCTGCTCCCACCGGCCGGTTTCACCCACAACACCGCCGTTGTCGGTAATAACCTTTTGGTACTTTTCAATCACGGGCGTGAGCTGTTCTTCGTTTAGCTCGGCGTCCACGATATACATGGCCTCATAGTGGCGCATGTGCTTCACCTCCCCTCGGTCTAAGGCTCCGGACTCCCCCGGAGCGGGGTGAGAACGGCCGGAATGCACCGGCCGCGTACCCGTTCGCCGTAATGGCTGCCTGCAAGCTGACTGCAATATGTAAGAAATGCAGGCTGCTGCAGACTGCCGCAGATTGCTCCAGTAGGCGCGGATAAGGCGCAGACCCCGGTCTGGCGCCAAACTACTCCCCTATTGTCCGCACCATTATACCACACGCCGCCCGCACGCCCAATCGCATGTCTACTCGATATTGCGACCCAAAACCGGAAAGCGTTTTGCAACGCGTCTCGCCCGGAACATCGGGTATAATTCGCACGTATGTTGAGCTTTATCAGGTGAGGTGTAGTGCTGTGGGCAAACACCGGTTGCGAACGGGCCAACCGGTTTTTTGGTGTGTAATCTGACAAATTCGTACGGCCAACGTAATGACCCTTCATGACTTACCGCAGCGCGTCGACCGGCTCCCCGGATTCGATTCGCTGCTTTCGGCGTTTAACTCAAGATCGCTTGGGCACGCGCAGGTTGTCGGCCTGGCCGGCGCGGCCAAGTCCTTGTTCCTGGCCCGGCTGTTCACGCGGCGCGAGGGACAGCTTCTCGTTGTCACCCACCAGGCCGAGCAGGCGCAGCGAATCTGGGACGATTTGCGCCACTTCGGTATTCCCGACCGAAGCCTCTTCCTTATGCCCGCTTCCGAAAGCCGGTGGCTCTCCAACGACGTAACCGACTTCCGCGCTCTTGGTGAGCGAATCGCGGCGCTTTCCGCTCTCGCGTCCGGCGAACCCTGTGTCGTTATCGGGACTGCCGAGGCCGTTTTTCAGCGCACCGGCCCGCTCGCGGACCTGACAGACCACAAGATTACTCTTCTCGTGGGGGAGGGCCTAGAGCTGAATCAATTGCTCCCTCGGCTTGCGGAAATGGGCTACGAATCCGAAACCGCCGTCGCCCGGCCCGGCCAGTTCTCCAAGCGCGGCGGGATCCTCGACATCTTTCCAAGCACCGCCGATGCGCCGGTGCGAATCGAGCTGTTCGGAGACGAGATCGAATCGCTGCGCTCCTTCGACGTTTCCACTCAACGCTCCACGGGTAAGCTGGACAACGTGACGCTTCTACCGATGCGCGAGGTGCGGCTGACTACCGAGCGCGTCAATCTTGCCGTCCAGAAGATCAACGCCGCGCTCCAGGCCCGCAAAGTAGAGTTGGCGAAGGCCCAGAATCGCGCCGCCTTCGATCTCCTCAGCGACCGCATCGACGACGACGTTACGCGCATCCAAAACGGCGTCTACTTCGACGGCCTCGAAGAGTACTTCTCCTTCCTCGTCCCCGAAGAGCTTTGCGCGCTGGACTACTTAGGGACGAGGGACGAGGGACGAGGGACGAGCAGGAACGATGACTCATCCCTCATCCCTCGTCCCTCGTTCCTCGTCGTTATCGATGAGCCCGGCCAGGTCAAGGCGCACTGGGAGCGACTCGCGAAGGAATTGGGCGACTCGCGGGAGCGGCGGTATGAGCGTGGCGAGATATTGCAGGGAGCGGAGCACTCTTCCACTTGCCCAGGCGCTATTGAACGGGTGGGCATGGAGTTCAACAGCCTCGTTCTCTCGCAGCTTGCACGCAAGTACGAAGGATTCCCGGCAGGGAAAGAGACTAAAGAGCTGAACGTATCTTCGGCGCAGATGGAGTCTTATCGCCACCGAATCAATTTCTTCGCGGATGAGGTGGGCACGTGGCTCGCGAATGGCGCGGACTGCCTCATCGTCAGCGATCAGCCCCAACGCGTCCGGGAGATATGCGCAGATCTCAAACTCACCGTGAGAGAAGACGAAGGGAAGAAGGGAGGAAGGGAAGAAGGGAGCGCGCCCGACCTTTCCTCCCCTCCTCCCCTCCTCCCTTCCTCCCTTCGGGTCCTAGAGGGACGACTACGCCAGGGTTTCAAGTTCGCGGATATTGGGCTCTATGTGGCGACGGACGCGGAGCTTTTCGGCAGCGCGCGGCCCGTTGTGACGCGAAAGCGGGCGACCGGCGGCATTCCCATCTCTACAATCCTCGATCTGCGAGAGAACGACTATGTTGTGCATATTCATCATGGAATCGGAATCTATCGCGGCCTTGTAAAGCGCACGATAGATGAATCCGAGCGCGACTTCATTTTTGTGCAGTATCTCGACGGCAACGTATTCGTGCCCGCCGACCAGATCGACCGCGTTCAACGCTATATCGGGGGTGAAGGCTCTACCCCGCAAGTGAGCCGCATCGCCGGGAACGAATGGCAAAAGTCCACCCGCAAGGTAAAAGAGCAGGCGCGGGAGATGGCGAAGGAGCTTATCGAGCTCTATGCGGCGCGGCAGAAGGCCGAGCGCCCCTCGCTGGGTGCGGACACGCCCTGGCAGCACGAAATGGAATCGGCGTTCCCCTACGAGCCAACTCGCGGGCAGGCCCAGGCGATAGAGGACGTGAAGGCGGACCTCGAAGACAGCAAGCCGATGGACCGGCTGGTGTGCGGCGACGTGGGATTTGGCAAGACCGAGGTCGCGATTCGCGCCGCGTTCAAGGTAGTAGAGGCGGGGAAGCAGGTCGCAATTCTCTGCCCGACGACCATTCTCGCCGCACAGCACCATACCACGTTCAGCGAGCGCCTGGCGGCCTATCCGATAACGGTCGAGCTGCTGAGCAGGTTCCGCAGCCGGCAGGAGCAGAAGAAGACGCTCGTGGCCATGAAAGCCGGTGCGGTGGACATCGTCATCGGCACGCACCGCCTGCTGTCGAAAGATGTAGAGTTCGAGAATCTTGGCATGATCATCGTGGACGAGGAGCAGCGATTCGGTGTGGCCCACAAGGAACGATTGAAGCAGATGCGCAAGAGCGTGGACGTGCTCACGCTCACCGCGACGCCGATTCCGCGCACGCTCTCCATGGCGCTCTCCGGCCTGCGCGACATGAGCGTAATCGAGGAGCCTCCCTCGGGGCGCATGCCGATCACGACCTATGTTTGCGAATACGACGACGACATCATTCGCGATGCAATTCTGCGCGAGCTGGAGCGGGACGGGCAGATTTACTTCGTTCACAACCGAATAGAGAGCATAGACCACGTAGCGCAGCGGGTGCAGCGGCTTGTACCCGATGCGCGGGTCGCGGTCGGGCACGGGCAGATGTCGGAGGACGATCTGGAGAAACTGATGTACGACTTCTACCACCACAACTTCGACGTGCTGGTCTGTACCACGATTATCGAGAATGGCCTCGACGTGCCGAATACCAATACGATTATCGTCGATAACGCCGACCGCATGGGCCTCGCGCAGCTTTATCAATTACGAGGACGTGTCGGGCGCTCCAACCGTCAGGCTTACGCGTATCTAATGTATAGAGCCCACAAACAGCTCAGCGAGGACGCGGAGCGCCGCCTGATCGCGATTCGCGAGTTCACCGCGCTCGGCTCCGGGTTCCAAATTTCGATGCGAGACCTGGAGATTCGCGGCGCGGGCAATCTTCTCGGCGCGGAGCAGTCCGGCGCTATCGTCTCAGTGGGGTACGATCTCTACTGTCAGCTTCTGTCGCAGGCGGTCGCGGAGGCGAAAGGCGAGGACCCGACGGAGGATACGCTGCCGCCGGTAGACCTGCCCATTACGGCGCACATACCGGGAGACTATATTCCCAACGAGGCGGAGCGCATTTTCTTCTACAAGCGGATGTCGGGAGTACGATCGATTCAGGACATCAGCGGTTTGCAGGACGAGCTGGAGGACCGTTACGGCGACCCGCCGAAGCCGGTTTGGACCGCGCTTGCCGTCCTGCGGCTTCGGGTCCAGGCCAAAGAGGCAGGAATCGCGGCCATCCGGGGTGAAAGAACCGAGGTTGTCATTCGGTTTGCTCCACAAGCGCGTCTCACAGCGGAGGCGATTCGAATCCTAACGGGTCTCTACAAAAAGCATCGTTTAACGAGTGAATCTGCCACATTCACGCTCACTTCCGCCAAGATCATGGAAGAGGTAGAGGGGATGGTAGATATTCTGGGGCGCGCCCTGAAAGAGAGCAAGCCCCTGGCCGGCGCGCAAAAGTAATTCGCGGGGTAATTCGCGAGGTAATTCGCATGGATTCGCAGTCGACGCCAATCCCGCCGGAATGGCTGGAAGAGTTCGAGGCGGCAGCCCGAAGGCCGCTTGAGCAGCGCATGCGCTATGCCTTCATCAAGACATACAAACCCGTGATGGATGATGCGGATTATCGCGCCTTCGACTCGATGGAAGAGTATCGGCGCTGGTGCGAAGAGAACCTGCCGGACTGGCTCGGATATGGCCGTCTTTGAATATCGTCAGGCCCAGGAGATCCGCGACGTTTTCGCGCGGCACGGCGTACGATATCTTTTCATAGGCAAATCCGGCGCAATTTTGCTGGGCTTTCCCGATACGACACAGGATGCCGATCTTTTCGTAGACAAGTCGCTTCAAAACGGGCGCTCTATAAGCGAAGCGCTAAAAGAACTAGGTTTTCATCTGGAACCGAATCAGTCAGCCGACATTGAACGAGGCAGGGACTTCGTACAGTTGAAGAACGGCCCGTTCGATCTGGACCTTATCTTTGCGCCGGATGGAATCGAGAGGTTTGATGACGCTTGGCAGCGTCGAATCGAGATCGAAGGATTCCCTGTCTGTAGCCTCGATGACATCATTGCGAGCAAAGTGGCCGCCAATCGAAGGAAAGATAGAGAATCTCTGGAGAGGCTGCGCTCTTTCCGAGAATATTGGCGGCAGCATCTGCGAGGCAAGTAATGGCGACCCGGACATGAATGACCGGGCTGCAAAACGAAAGCCACCTTCGTGGCTTGATGGCCAACTACCGAAAAGTTTGCTGGGGATGAGTCCGCCACGGCGGACTTAGTTTCACAGCCCGGACATTTATCTGGGAACCACAAGGAAGTGAATAATTCGGGCAGTGATTGCCCGACACACATTCGTCTGTCCAGACAGTCCCGTTTTCTGGAGGGAATTGAGGGAATGGCAAAAACCGCAATTAAAGAGTCGGCGGAGTGCGACATCGGCCCCGGCGTTGACACGGACGACCTTATCGGCATATACCGTCTCATGGTGCTCATTCGCAGGTTCGAGGAATCGACCTACCGCAAGTACCGCGAAGGCAAAATGGGCGGCTATCTGCACCGTTACGACGGTCAGGAAGCGCTCGTGGCCGGCATCTTCCCTCTGCTGGATCTGCCCGGCGACAAAATTCTGTGCACCTATCGCGACCACGCTCATGCCCTGGCCTGCGGAACCGATCCCAAAGCGGTGATGGCGGAGCTGATGGGCCGCGCAACGGGATGTGCGCTGGGCAAGGGCGGCTCCATGCACCTGATTGAACCGGATCGGGGCTTTTTGGGCGGCGACGGCATCGTAGGCGGACCCGTGCCTATCTCCGTCGGAGTCGGCTGGGCGCTGAAGTACAAGAACACCAGGAACGTCTGCGTCTGCTATTTTGGCGACGGCGCGATGAACCAGGGAGGCGTCCACGAATCCTTCAACATGGTCGGCCTCTACAAGCTGCCTATCCTCTATATTTTGGAGAACAACCAGTACGCCATGGGCACGGCGGTGTCTCGCTCGACGGGGCAGACCGATTTCGTTCTCAAGGCGAAGGCGCATGGAATCAATGGCGAGCGCGTGGACGGCATGGACGTCCTTACCGTCCGGGATGTCGCTCAGCGCGCCCTGAAACGGATTCGCGATACGGGCGAGGCCTATTTCCTGGAGATGAACACCTACCGCTTCGTGGGCCACGGCATCGGCGACGATAACACGCAGGGCTACAAGTTCTATCGCGGCGAACAGGAGTTCCAGGACTGGACCAAGCGAGATCCCATCGGAAAATTTCACGCGGCGCTCGAAGCGCGCGGCGTCATGACGGCGGCACAAGCCGAGGCGATCGATTCCGAGGCCAGGCATATCATTGAAGAGGCTGTCGCGTTCGCCGAATCAAGTCCCGAGCCGCCGTTGGACAGCCTGTATGAGAACGTCTATTCGTAGGAGGTCGGAAGTCGGAATTCAGGAGTCTTCTTCATGCCCGTAATGAAATACCAGGAAGCGCTGCGTCTTGCGATGACCGAGGAGATGGAGCGCGACGAGAACGTCTTTATCTGCGGCGAGGAGGTCGGCCAGTATCAGGGCACCTACCGCGTCACGGAGGGGATGCTTCAAAAGTTCGGGCCGCGGCGCGTGGTCGATACGCCCATCAGCGAGATTGGCATCGCGGGCATGGCGACCGGCGCGGCCATGGCCGGCCTGCGTCCCATTGCCGAGTTCATGACCTGGTCGTTTGCGCTCGAAGCGATGGACGTGCTCGTGAATCATGCGTCCAAGATTACGTATATGTCCGGCGGGCGGATTCAGTGCCCCGTCGTATTTCGCGGTCCCGCGGGCGTTGGGGGCCAGCTCTCCGCCCAGCATTCGCAGTCGCTCGAATCGTGGTACTGCCACACGCCGGGCTTCAAGGTGGTGGTCCCCTCAACTCCGGCGGACGTGTACGGCCTCATGAAAACGGCGATTCGCGACCCGAACCCCATCATCTTCATGGAGCACACATCGCTCTACTCTACCAAGGGGGAAGTGCCGGACGATTCCAACTTTACCGTTCCGTTCGGGCAGGCCGCCGTTCGCCGCGAGGGAACGGATATTACGCTTGTCTCCTACTCGAACATGGTCGTCAAGTGCCTGAAGGCCGCCGAATCGCTGGAGAAGGACGGCATCCGCTGCGAGGTCATCGATCTGCGCACGCTGGTTCCAATGGACATGGACACGGTGATCGCAAGCGTGCGGAAGACGCACCATGCCGTAGTGGCCCACGAGGAGTGGAAGAACGCGGGAATTGGGGCTGAGGTGGCCGCCCGCCTCTACGAGCAGGCGTTCGACGAGCTGGATGCGCCTATCGAGCGCATTGGCGGCGCGGATGTGCCGATGCCGTATGCAAAGAATCTGGAGCGTGCCGCCATTCCAACCGATCAGGACGTAATTGCGGCAGTGAAGAAAGCGTTGGCTTAGGAGTCGAGAGACTTGAGTCGAGAGTCGAGAGCGCCGGACTTGAACACTTGACTCAAAACTCTCGACTCTCGACTCTCGACTCTCGACGCAAGGAGTGATTATGGCTGAGGTCCGCATGCCCAAGATGGGCGACGGGATGGAAGAGGGCACTCTTCTTCGCTGGATGAAGAAGGAGGGTGATTCCATAGCTGTCAACGACGAGATCGCGGAGATTGAGACCGATAAGGCGAATGTGCCGGTCCCCGCGGAGGACGCCGGTACGTTGACGAAGATTGTAGTCAGGGAAGGCGAGACGGTTCCCGTTGGGGCTATTATCGCTTACATCGGCGAGGCCGATTCCGCCCCTGCAGCCAAGAACGGCGGATCGGCGTCGAACGGCTCCAGCATCGCATCGAGCACGTCCGTTTCCTCCACCGGGCCTAAGAAAAAGGGTAATGGCGAGAAACTGAACGATGGCAGCGGTCCCCAGGAAGCGGCAAGCCCGGCGCGAGCGACAGGCCCGGAAGCAGAGCGCGTCAAGGCCTCCCCGCTCGCTCGGAAGATGGCGGAGGAGCAGGGCATCGACCTTGCGCAGATCAAGGGCACGGGCGGCGGTGTCGGGCGAATCGTGCAGCGCGACGTGGAGGCATTCGTGAAGCAGCACGGCGCGGTCGGCGGCGGCGCGCAGGCTGCCGGACAGCCGCTTGCCACGACCGCCCAGACGTCTGCCGCGGTTGCCGCGACCGCAGCGCCAGTTGCACCTGTTGCGCTCTATCTGGAGGGCGAGGATCAGGAAGTCAGCCGGATGCGCAAGGCGATTGCCCGGCGCACGGTTCAAAGCAAGCAGACTGTGCCCCACTTCTACCTCGTCATGCCGGTAGAGATGGACCACGCGATGAAGCTGCTCGCGCAGATGAACGAGCAGGCGCCGGACCAGAAGGTTACGGTGAACGATCTCATCGTGAAAGCGTGCGCCGTCGCGTTGACGAAGTTCCCGGAAGTGAACGTCTCCTGGACTCCCGACGACAAGGTTCGCCGCTACTCGTCTATCAACATCGGCGTCGCCGTCGGCACGGACAACGGCCTTACGATTCCGGTAGTGAACGATTGCGGGAACAAGACGCTGCGCCAGGTCTCGGCCGAGGCCAGGGCTCTTATCGGCAAGGCGCGCGGCGGCCAGCTTACGCCCCAGGAAATGTCGGGCGGCACCTTCAGCGTCTCGAATCTCGGCATGTTCGGGGTGGAGGAGTTCCTTGCCATCATCAACCCACCGGAATCGGCTATTCTTGCAGTGGGAGCCGTAACGAAAGAGGCTGCTATTGGAGAGGATGGCGGATTCGTGGTCAAGCAGCGAATCCGCGTCACGCTCTCGTGCGACCACCGGACGGTGGACGGACTGCTCGGCGCTAAGTTTCTTGCCGAGGTCAAGCGGTTGCTCGAAAGTCCACTGAATCTGTTGGCCTGAGAAAAATCGTCATTACACATCCATCGGCCTCGCGATTCAGTAGAATCGCGAGGCCGATGGATTCATGCGGATTAGACCGATTCAACCTTTGGCTCCTTGCGCCGGATTCCTTCCGCTGGAAAACTCCGATCGAATGTCCATATTTCGGCTCCGGTCGATGCGATGCTCCGGGCGGTCGCCCAGAGCATTGCATCAGCGAAGCTGACACGGCCGCTTGAGGCGCAGAGACTTAAAGCCTCTGAAGCCAGGTCCGTCGGTATCTCGTGCGCCTCGATGTTAGTGCGGCTCAACAGATCCACGAGCACGTCGACGACGCGAAATCGGTCGATCCTGTAGAAACGCGTCAACAGAAATCCGAGCTCGGTCAGTACGATCAGACTGATGCGGAGCGGGCGTTCCGAATCAATGAGAGCCGCCGCACACGCAGCGTGCTCTGGCGAGTCACCCACCAGATATCGCGCGACGACGCTTGTATCTAGCAGGCCGGGTGGAAGCTGCGTTTCACTCACGGAAGCTTCATCCATGCTTGGACCTTTCAGGCTCATCCTGCGCAGATGACGCGACCCAAGACCCGTCAATAGCCCGGCGCAGGTCGTCCTGAGAAGGGGCCCGTACGCCGGTCGCCTCGCCTAGAGCGCCCGCCAGCGACCGATGGTGCTTTGGGGGTAGGAAATACATAACGATCGTACCGTTCTCCGCTCGCTGGATTGCTCGCCATCCGGCTCCAATGCCTAACGCTTCGCGGATAGGCCGCTCGATTGTAACCTGGCCTTTCTGTCCTACAACAGTGCTCATGTCATACTCCCTCATCATAGTTATGATCTATTCTACCATATCAACAATACTGCAAAAGTACGCCAATTTTGCTATTAGTGGATTTCGGCTGCTGCCGTAGTGAAATATTACTGCCTCTTCAAATGCCCCTGACTTGTGCGACGGAAACTGGCGAATTCGTGCCGAGATAGCGTATGCGCATGACGCTCTCGTGCGACTAACGAACCGTCGAGTGGACGCCCGGGGGGTCCGTGAAATTTTGCACGAATTCCTCCTCCTTGACTTTAGGCCATTCTTCACCCATAATATATGGTGCCGTAATGCCGACCCCGTATTCGATTATGACCGTGCACGTACTTCGATTGACAGCGAGGATAGACAGCGAGCGGAGGCGGAATGAGTGTCTCGTAGCCGGAGCGGCCGCTAAGATAAGAAGTAGATTAAGATATAGAAAAGATGCAGATGAGACATAATGGCGATGCGCCTGTCTATGTGATTAGCATTGCCGCCAAGCTCTCCAGCCTGCCGGCGTGGATGCTCCGACTGCTCGACCAGGAAGGTGTCGTGGTTCCCACGCGGACCGACAAGAACAGGCGGCTATATTCCGATAACGATCTTGGCCGGCTGGAGCGCATTCGCCACCACACGGAGGAGCGGGGCGTCAACATGGCCGGCGTAAAAGTGATACTTGAGATGGAAGACGGGGAGTGAACACCTCGCCAAAGGAGACAATATGATCTACCCCGCCGCGGACAAGCTGGATGCGATGGAAAGCAAATATGCGCTCGTCATAGTGGCGGCAAAGCGCGCCAAGCAGCTTAAAGACGGCGCGCGCCGCTACGTGCCGTCCCGCTCCACCAACACACTGACCGTCGCTCTGGAGGAGATTGCCGAGTCGCAGATCGTTCCGGTGCTGGTGGGCGAGCCGGAGAAGCTTCCGACCAGCGTTCCGGCCACTCCGGTCCTCGGCGGACTCGTCTCAACGGCTTTGGATGACGATGAATCGATGCATGAGCATACGGCCGCAGAGATCGGCGCGCTGCTCTCGGTCGATGAGAACGTTGAGACGTACGAGGCCGACGCCTTACTCGATGACAACATAATGCAGACGGAAGACGACGTCATGGAAGCGGAGATCGACGATGCCGCCGAAGAGGGTCCCTACGGTGTCATCATGCCCGGCGATGAGGCAATGGACGCCGGCGCAAACGATACCGCTCAGGACGCCGAAGACATCATGCTGGATGACGCGGACAACGAAGAGGAGTAGAGCCAGCAGTCAGTTGTCGGTGATCAGTGGTCAGCGAAGGCCGTCAACTGACCACTGATCACTGACAACTGACAAATGCTATGAAAATTGTTGGAATTGACCTCGGCACGACAAACTCGGTTATAGCCGTAATGGAGGGCGCACAGCCCACCATAATCCCGCTGGCGGAGGGCAGCCGCCTTTGTCCGTCAATCGTGGGATTCACGAAGAGCGGCGAACGGTTGATCGGCCCCCTGGCGAAGCGGCAGGCGGTCTCCAACCCGGACAGGACGATCGCGAGCATCAAACGCAAGATGGGGCAAGAGTTCTCGGTCTCCATCGATGATCGGAACTACACTCCGCAAGAGATATCCGCCTTCATCCTGCAAAAGCTCAAGGCCGACGCCGAGGCCTATCTGGGCGAGCCGGTCGAACAGGCGGTCATTACCGTCCCGGCCTACTTTTCCGACGCGCAGAGGCAGGCGACCAAAGACGCCGGCACTATCGCGGGCCTCGAAGTCCTCCGTATCATCAACGAGCCCACTGCGGCGGCGCTCGCATACGGGATTGACAAGGAAGATCTCCATACCGTTCTGGTGTGGGACCTGGGAGGCGGCACCTTCGATGTTTCCATTCTGGAGCTGGACGAAGGATTGTTCGAGGTCAAGGCAACTAACGGCGATACCTTCCTGGGCGGCGACGATTGGGACCAGCGCGTCATGGAGTGGATGGTCGGCGAGTTCCGCAAGCAGCACGGCATCGATCTGCGGCGCGACCGCATGGCGATGCAAAGATGCAAAGAGGCGGCCGAGAAGGCGAAGATCGAGGTCTCTACTTCTGTTTCAGCATCGATCAACCTGCCGTTCCTCTCCTCGAAGGCCGATGGCCCCGTGCACCTGGACCAGACTCTGTCGCGCGCCCAAATGGAAGCATTGACCAGCGACCTCCTCGAAAAGATGGTCCGCCCGACCCGGCAGGCGCTCTCCGACGCAGCCATGCAGCCGGGAGAGGTTGACCGCATCCTCCTTATTGGCGGGTCTACCCGAATGCCCGCAGTGCAGGATATGGTCAAGCGGCTGTTCGGAAAGGAGCCGTTTCGAGGAGTCGATCCGGACGAGGCGGTGGCGGCAGGCGCGGCGATTCAGGCGGGCGTGCTCGGCGGCGACGTGAAGGATATACTGCTGCTCGACGTAACGCCGCTTTCGCTCGGAATCGAGACTCTGGGCGGCGTAATGACGAAATTGATCGAACGCAATACGACCGTTCCGACCAGCAAGTCCGAGGTATTTACCACGGCATCCGACGGCCAGATCGCCGTCGACATCAAGGTCTATCAGGGCGAGCGCGATATCGCGTCCTATAATAAACTTCTCGGCAACTTCCAGCTGACAGGCATCCGCTCCGCGCAGCGCGGCCTCCCTCAGATAGAGGTAACGTTCGACATCGACGTGAACGGCATTGTTCATGTGTCGGCTAAAGACACGGCGACCGGAAATCAGCAGCGAATCGCCATCACGAGCGCAACAGGGATATCGAAGGACGAAATCGACCGCATGGTTCGCGATGCCAATGTCCACGCCGCGGAGGACGAGCGGCTGCGCGCGGAACGCGAATCCGAAGCCGCCGCTGCCGCCAGCGCGGCCCAAACCGTGCGCGACACAGTCGATTCGATGAACGCCGAAGAAACGCAGGCGCCCGTCGATTGACCTTCCCAATGAACCAATGACAACTTCTGCCGGATATTCGGGGACTCCACTGCCCAGGAAATTGGGAATTAAGGAGGGGTTTCGGGTTCTGTTCGTCGGCGCTCCGGAAGGGTTTATTGACAGCCTGGACCTATCCCCGACGACCGAATTTGCCGATGAATCGCTTACATCCGAAGATGGCCCGCTCGATCTGGCCCTTCTCTTTGTAATGGCCGAAACCGATCTGGACGCGTGGTTCCGCGGGATCGCTGCCAGACTTGCTCCGGCGGGCATGCTCTGGATTGCATGGCCGAAGAAGAGCTCCGGCGTGCGGATCGACCTGAACGAGAACACGATACGGGACTTCGGTCTGATGGCGGGCCTCGTAGACGTAAAGATCTGCGCTATTGATGAAACGTGGTCCGGCCTCAAATTCGTCACACGCTTGAAGGATCGACCGCCGCGTTAAATTGCTTGTAGAGATTTTCCCGCAACAGATCGCTGCACCTTCTTACTGTAATCGTCATCTACCGAATATGAGAAACATGGCTGAAAAACATGACTACTACGAGGTTCTGGGGATCTCGCGCTCCGCGAGCGCGGAAGAGATTAAGCGGGCCTTCCGAAACCTCGCTCGCCGTTACCACCCGGATGTCAACAAATCCCCCGACGCGGAGCCGAAGTTCAAGGAGATCAATGAGGCTTACGAGATTCTCAGCGACTCCAATAAGCGCAAGGCCTATGACACTTACGGCCATAACGCCGGCGTTGGCGCGGCGGGAGGTCCCGGTGGATTCGGCGGAGGCTCGGCCGGGTTCGGAGGGAGCGGCGGTCTTAATGACATCTTCGACCTTTTTGTGAATATGGGCGGCGGCCGGAGCGCCGTAAACGCCAACGCGCCCGAACGCGGCGACGACCTGCGCCAGGATATCGAGATTACGCTTGAAGAGGCGGCGCACGGCGCGGAGAAGACGGTACGCTACCAGCACCTTGAGAACTGCGACCTTTGTGAGGGCAGCGGGGCGAAGCCGGGAACCAAGCCGGAGTCCTGCCAGGCCTGCCGTGGCACCGGCTACGTACGCCATACGCAGAGCAATTTCCTGGGCACGTTTCAGACCACGACGCCCTGCACGCGCTGCCACGGCGAGGGGCGCGTGGTGGCCAGTCCCTGCGCCCAATGCTCCGGCGCGGGGCGAATCCGCAAGGTGCGCGAGCGGGTCCTGCCTATCCGGCCAGGAATCGACGGCGGCAACCGCCTTGTCGTGCGCGGCGAGGGCGACGCCGGAATCCGGGGGGGTGACAACGGCGACCTCCACGTCGTCATATTTGTAAAGCCGCATCAAATATTCGAGCGCCGGAACAACGATATCTTCTTGGAATCGCCGGTCTCCATGATCACTGCGGCGGTGGGCGGCCAGATAAATGTTCCGACACTGTTTGGAGACGAGAAGCTGACCATTCCGGAAGGCACGCAGCCGGGCGCGTCGTTCCGACTGCGAGATAAGGGGATGCCGGACCTGAACGGACGGGGCAAGGGCGACCAGATCGTCGTGGTCAAGGTACAGGTGCCCACCAAGCTCTCGCCGGACCAGAAACATCTCCTCAAGCAGTTTGCGCAAAGCCTGGGCGAATCTATCAACGAAACGCCCGAGGACAAGGGCCTCTTCGGTCGAATCTTCGGAGGAAAGTGACAATTGGGGAATTCGGATTGCGGATTGCGGAATAATCGCCGGCCAATCCGCAATTCGCAATCGCCCTCCCTCATCCCTCATCATGCGCTGGGCCGAAATCATCATTGATACGCCGCCGGAATCGGTTGAAGCGGTTACCGCCATCCTGATGGAGGCTCAATGCCACGGTGTATCGGAGAAGGCCGCGCCGGGCGGCCATACCTGCACCGTCGTCGGGTTCTTCCCCGTCTCCGATCAGTTTACGAAGGCTCTCGACGCCCTCGAAGATCGCCTCATGGACCTTCCACGGTTCGGACTCCTCGCCCCCCTCGACATTACATTGAAGCACGCCGACGAGGCCGACTGGTCCAACGAGTGGAAAACGTATTTCAAGCCATTGCAGATAGGCAAGCGCCTCATTATCAAGCCCAGCTGGGAGACCTGCGACGCCGGTCCGGACCGAGTCGTGGTTGAAATTGACCCCGGCCAGGCATTCGGCACGGGCGGGCATCAAACTACCCGTCTCTGCCTGGGCGCGCTGGAGGAGTATGTCCGGCCCGGCATGGTGATCGCCGACATCGGAACGGGTTCCGGCATTCTCGCCATCTCCGCCGCAAAGCTTGGCGCATCGGTTGTGCATGCGACGGACATCGACCGCCTGCCCCGCGAGATTGCCCGCGAAAATGTAGCTCGCAACGGATTGGAGGGCCGTGTCATCATCCATGAGATGGATGCGTTCGATTCTGCCGCGCGCGACTGTGATTTAGTCGTCGCCAACATTATCGCGCTCACAATCGTGGAGTTGACGCCCTCCATTTCGGATCGCCTGAAACCCGGCGGACTCTTTATCTCGTCTGGAATCGTGGACGAGCGGCTGCCGGATGTTTTGTCCGCGCTTGAGACATCGGGCTTCGAGGTGGTCGAGACACGCGAAGACGAAATATGGCGCGCAGTGGTCGCGAAGAGTTCCAGGCGATGAATCTCCGGGCTGTAAAACGAAAGCTACCTGCGTAGCTTGAGAGTCCGCTGCTAATTTGTAGTGCGCTCTATTTCATGGACTCTTCCTACCTCTATCACGGGCATCGCTGATTCTCTGCCGGACTCCTCCATGCGACATCTTTTCCTACCGGGATGCGACCTGAGCCAGCCCACGTTCCAAATTGAGGGGCCTGACGCCCACCACCTCTTGAACGTTCTCCGCGTCCGAATCGGCGAGGCGCTGACACTGCTCGATGATGCGGGCGGCGCGTGTCTTGCCGAGGTATCCGAGACGGGCAAGCGAACCATCACGGTTCGGTCAATTGGACCCGCCGCCGTGCCGCCTGAACCGCCAGTCCGCATTACGGTAGCGCAGGCTCTCGGCAAGGGAGATAAGTTCGAGCAGGTGGTTCAGCATGCCGCCGAGGTCGGCGCGACCGGATTCATCCCGCTTGTCACCGAGCGCACAATCGTCCGTCTCCAAGCTCGCGAGGCCATAAGCAAGCGCGAGCGCTGGAGCCTCATCGCGAAAGGAGCCGCCGAGCAGGCAGGCCGCGCGCGAATCCCCACCATGGGCGACGTAACTTTGCTGCGCGAGTTGGCGATACGGTTCTCGGAGTTCGAATCGGTACTCCTTCTCCAGCCGCAGGATGCAGAGAAGGGAGGAAGGGGGGAAGGGAGGAAGCGAAGACAATTGATCGCATCCCTTCTTCTCTTCTTCCCTTCTTCCCTTCTCCTAATCGTCGGCCCGGAAGGCGGCTTTACGCCCGCGGAAATTGAGATGGCTGAGGCCGCGGGAGCCGTACTGACATCGCTGAGTCCCTATACGTTGAGAACGGAGACCGCCGCGCTTGTTGCCGTCAGCCAGATTCTGTATGAAGCGAGCCGGGAATGAAGCGGGGGCCGAATCGCGCCGGTAGGAGGATAGCCCTCGGTTTTCTTGCCGTATGGCTGATCGGGATAGCGGTTTACGTTCTGTTGGAGCGCAATGTTCGGATGGGAAGGCGGCTCTTCAAGGCGGCCGAAGTGGGTGACGTCGCCGGAGTGGAGCGGCTGCTCAAAGCAGGCGCTTTTATGAATATGCGAAACAGGGACGGCTATACCGCACTCTGGCTGGCCGCGTCCAATGGCAATACAAAGGTAGCGGAGACGCTGCTAAAGCATGGCGCGGACCCAAACCACAGAAGCGCCGATGGCACGACGCCATTGATGGAGGCATCGCGGATGGGGGGTGCTGAAGTCGTAAGCGCCCTGCTCGCGTACCGCGCCAATGTGAACGCGGAGGGCAACAACGGAGAGACCGCGCTCATGTTCGCCGTTCAGGAAAAGCATGAGAGAGTGGCGGCCCTCCTTAGAAAAGCGGGAGCGGCGCAAGGACAGGCGGGCCTGCACTAACCCGCATTACTCACGAATTACCGTGTAGGGAGCAACCTCCGCCATGTACCGCAGCGTCGCTTGCCGCTCATCAGGTGAATAGTACGAGCTAGCGATTCAGAACGCGGGAGAGAAATTCGCGGGTGCGGTGCTGTCGCGGATTGTGGAGCACCTCTTGAGGCGTGCCCTGTTCAAGAATTGTCCCCGATTCGAGGAAAAGAACGCGATGCGCGACCTCCTCGGCGAAGGCCATCTCATGCGTTACGACGCACATGGTCGTCCCGTTTTGGGCGAGGTCGCGAATTGTCTTCAACACCTCGCCGACCATCTCCGGGTCAAGCGCGGAGGTCGGTTCGTCAAAGAGCAATAATTCAGGTTCCATGGCGAGCGCCCGGGCAATGGCGACTCGTTGCTGCTGGCCGCCGGAAAGCTGATCAGGGTAGGAATCGGCCTTCTCTTCCAGATTCACGAGATCGAGCAGGCGGCGACCGCGAGTTTTGGCCTCCCGCTCCGAGATTCCGCCCACCTCGAGCGGCGCGAGCGTGATGTTCTGCATCGCCGTCAGGTGCGGGAAGAGGTTGAAGCGCTGAAAGACCATTCCGACACGGCTCCTCAGGGTGTTTAGCGTTTTTGCATTCGCGGGCGACATTCCGCATACTTGTATATTACCGCTGCTCAACGCCTCCAATCCGTTTATACAGCGCAAAAGGGTGGACTTGCCGCAGCCGGACGGCCCGATCAGCACGACCACCTCGCCGCGCCGGATCTCCAGGTCTACCCCTTTCAACACCTCCAACTTTCCGAACTGTTTGTGAAGGTCTTTTACCTCGACCAGAAGCGGCTCCGGCGTCGAGTCCTGTTCCGGCGCGGTCATGTTCCCGGCCCCTATCTCGCCGCCCATTTGCGCTCCAATCTATTCGCAAGCCGCGTCAGCGGAATCGTGAGCGCGAGGTAGATAAGGCCTACCAGCGGCCAGATGACCATTGGGCGCGCGTACTGGCCGGTCATTTCCTGTCCGCGCCGCGTCAACTCGACTAGCGCAATTACGGAGACAAGCGATGTGTCCTTCAGGAGTGCGATGGCCTCGTTGGTAAGTGGCGGCAGCACGCGGCGAAATGCCTGCGGCAGGACCACAAGGCGCATCGCCAGCCCGTAGCTCATGCCAAGCGAGCGCGCCGCCTCCATCTGGCCGGTATCGATGCTCTGGATTCCGGCCCGGAATATCTCCGCGATGTAGGCCGCGCTGTTGAGGCTGAACGCGAGCAGGGCAGCCGGCCACGCAGCGAGTGTAAGCCCCAGCGCGGGAAGCACGTAGTAGACCGTGAAAATCTGGACGAGCAGCGGCGTTCCTCGAAACACCTCTACGTAGAGACCCGCCAGCCATGAGAGCGGGCCGAGCCGATTCAACCGCAGCAACGCGACCAGAAGGCCGATCGGCATGCCGAAGAGGAGCGCCAGGAGGGTCAACTGTACGGTCAATAACGCGGCCTTTACGAGCGGCAGCCAGATGCGGCCCAGAAGCTCGACGGCCCGCAGCGGCTTCACTCCCGCGTTCGCCTTCTCCCCAAACCACTTCTCCTTCAGCTTTGCCATCTCGCCGCTCGATTCGATTCGCCTGAGCGCGACGTTCACCTTTTCTGTGAGGTCCCTGTCGGCGGGGCGCATGGCGATGCCGTACTTCTCCTCCGTCAGCAGATTCGCGGCGAGCGATAGGCTATTGAAAGAGCGGATGAGCATGTACTTCAGCACGGGCGAATCGGTCATCACCGCGTCGAGCTTGCCGTTCTGGAGGTCGAGCAACGCCAGATCGATGCTGTTGTATTCGCGAATGGTCACGTCTGGCCGCTTCTTCAAGACCTCTTTGGCGGTCGTGTTGATCTGTATGCCGACCGTCTTGCCTTTGAGCTGATCCACCTGCGTATAGGCCGGGCCGTCCTTGCGGCTGGCCAGGGCCTGTCCAGCCGTATAGTATGGGTCGGAGAAGGCAAGCTGGCGCTTGCGATCTTCGGTTATGGTGACGCTGGACATGACGGCGTCGAACTTGCCGGCCTGCAGCGCCGCGAAGATTCCGTCGAATCCGCTATTCGTCCACTCCACTTTCCGGCCCAGTTCGTGACCTATCACCTCGCCGAGGTCGATGTCGAAACCCACGTACTTGTCGCCGTCCTTCGATTCAAGAGGCGGGTAGGTGGCGTCCGTGCCGATTCGGAGTGCGTCGGCGGCGACCAGAGGCGCCGCGCCGACCATCAGCAGGCAGGCGAGAAGGAAGTAGGAGGCAGTTTTGATGAGGCAATTCAATGAGTTCGTCCGGGAATACGGGTGAGGGTTACGTTCGCATTGTACATATCGTTCGGGATGGTTGTCAAGCGGCACGGCTACATGGCAGAAGACAAGGTCTAACAGAGATAGCACCCTTGACAATCCACCGAAGAAACTGTATATTTTAGTCTACTAGGAGTGCAGGGAGGGAACGCAAATGGAGCAAGACAGCCTTCTTACTTTCGAGCAGGCAACGGCCAAACTTGGCATTACAGAGTCCGAACTGGATGAGTTGATAGAGGGTGGAAAGCTCACAACCCGCGCCTATTTTGGAGACGTCTTCCTCTCTGCCGAAGAGGTGTTAGCACACGCCGCCGACCAGGCCCGTCCCATTCAGCCTGCCGACCCTGACCGCAAGCTCCGGCACGGCGATTCACGCATCGCCCGGATACAGACGCTTCTCGCCGCCGGTGTACGGGAGGTGCGGGCGGCCCAGGCCAGCGAGCTGCTCAATGTCAGCCGAAGCCGCATGTCGCACCTCGCCCGCGAAGGCCGCGTCAATGCTGAGAGACGGGGAGCCAATAATTGGTATCTGGTCGAAGACATTGAGATCTACGCCCGCCTTCAGAGCGTGTGGGCTTCAAAGTCGGGCGCGTGGACTCCGTATGGAAAGCTGGACGCGGACCATTCGTATCTGGACCTGAATCTTGCGTCGCCGGCGAAACCACGTCCCACCGCCTTCGCGATGACCGGGCAGTCGAGCGAAGACTACCGCCTTGAATCGACCCAGGCCGCGGAGATATTGGGCGTCTGTGTCCGGCAGTGCCACCGGCTGGCGAAGCGGTACGGCATGAAGCCCGAACCGATGGTTCGAAGACTGGGCGACCGGGATAAATGGGGTCGTCTGGTCCTCCATCGATTCTGGTCCTACTCTGCGCGAGAGGTATACGCTATGGCGGACCGGCGCGAGCAGAAGCGGTCCCGCTCGTCGGTATCACCGGAGGAGTGGAACGAGCGCGCCATGAAGCCGTTTATTCGCACGAAGATCGAAGCGCCGCCCGGCGACATTCTGATAACCAGGGTCGAGGCAGGCGCAATGCTGGGAATCTCGGTTGGGAATGTGTCCCGTTTGGTATCGGAAGGCCGGCTGTTCGGCTGGCAGGCGGAACCCGGCAAGCCCGGCAATCCGCTCTACCTGAGCGCCCGTCAGGTGGCCCGTTATCGCGAAGACCCCGACCGGCTGAAGCGCCGCGCCGCCGTAAATCGCGGCAGGCGTCCGCCGTCACCGCCTGGACAGGAGACCGAGCGGGAGCTCTGGCTGGAGGAGATTGGCCTCACCACAGCTCTTGAAAATGCCCGGAAATCGAACGCGGAGAGGGAGCACGGGGAGCTCTTCAACACTCGACAAGCGGCCAAGCTGCTGGGCGTTTCGACGCAGGCTGTGCACGGCCTGCGTCAGCGGGGCCGTATAAGCGGATATCAGAAGGCGAATAGGAAGTGTGACGGCGGAGGCAACAAGTGGTGGTTCTACCGAAAGGACGACGTATACAACCTGCTTGCGGACAGCGAATACACGGGTCAGCGTGACCGGGCTCGCGCCGCCAAGCTCCGCAGCATGGGCCGCTGG
>JBBROJ010000070.1:0-26185 GCA_038229495.1 Chthonomonadales bacterium | reverse complement strand
TCCTGCGGACATACGGGCAACAGATGCGGCTGTTCGGGCGAGTACGGCTGATATCGTGTGCTCATGTCACAATACTTATACGGCGACAGGCACAATTCCTGTTTTGGCAATCAAATTAATTCATGGACAGGCTCCTAGGTGGAACAGAATGAAGATTCGATTGAATTGGTTTACAACAGCAGCCGTCGTAATGGCGGTCGGTGCGTCGGTGATGGCGGCCACGCCGGCGTCCGCAAAGGACAACGAGCTTACGACAGCGGAGAAGGCAGAGGGATGGAAGCTGCTATTCGACGGTAAGACGATGGACGGGTGGAATACGACGGGCGATAAGAGCGGATGGGCGGTCGAAGACGGCGCTATAGCCTGCCAGGCAAAGCACGGTGGATACGCCTATTCGGAGGGACAGTGGGCGGATTTCACGCTTGAATGCGACTTCAAGACCGGGGATCGGGTCAACAGCGGCATCTTCGTTCGCTGGGAAGATTTGAAAGACCCTGTCAACAGCGGGATGGAGATTCAGGTGCTGGACAGCTTTGGCCGGATCAAGCCGAACAAGCACGATTGCGGCGCCCTGTACGACTGCGTCGCGCCAAGCGTTGATGCGGTAAAGCCGGCCGGCGAGTGGAATCACATGGTTATCATTTGCCGCGGCCCTATCGTACGCATTGTTCTCAACAGGCAGCAAATCATCGAAACGGACCTCAGCGCCTGGACGACGGCTCACAAGAATCCCGACGGGACCGACAACAAGTTTACGCGGGCGTATGCAACCATGCTCCAGAAGGGCTATATCGGTCTTCAGGATCATGGGGGCCGCGTCTGGTTCAAGAACATCAAGCTGCGCGAGCTTTCGCCTTGGAAGACGCCGGTAGAGGGCTGAGATCTGGGAGGAATTACAGGTCCTCGGCCCTGTACCCACCCCCGGCCCCCACCCGGGACAGGAGGGGGAGCTAAAGCGGAGGTTCATACCTTTGCCCAATAAGCCCCCTTCTTACGAAGAGCCTGTCCTGAGCTTGTCGAAGGAAGAGGGGGTTGGGGAAGGTTCCACTTTGACCTTGGACCTCTTGCATATGTCACGTTCCGCCAGCGTGCGAGTGAATGAATTCACTCGCTGTCTCAACCACTCGGACCGGTGGCGTGGTCTAGAACTCTGGGCCCGCGGTCAATCGTCCTTACGGACGAAAGACACTGATGCAGGAACTCTCTTATTGGAATCTATCGTCCGGAGGACGTCTAGCCGGAGGCTCCCTAGACACGCGTTTTACACGCGTGATAGGACACGCGTTTTACACGCGTGGACCCGACGTTTGGGAATCGTGAGGTTGTAACTCTGCCTCCAGCGTTCATCGAATCCAATTCCACTATGCGAAATACAATCAGGATAGCCGCAATACTGGTCCTTGGCGCCGCCGCAATCGGGGCCTCCTTTTCCGTTCGGGTTCTGCTTGGCAGGCAGCCGGACGGGACCTTCATTGTCGCGACCGGCCAGCAGATTGACTCCGGAACGATTTCGTTCGATGGCAGGCCCATCGATATCGCCCTCCATCCTGCGGGGGAGCTCCTCGCCATTCTCAACCAGAACTCCGTTTTATTGGCGAACCGATCGGGCGCGCTGGAAGGCTCCGACGTCAAAACGGAGGCGGGCGCTTCTTACCGTGGTTGCGCCTGGTCGCCCGATGGCGGACGCCTGTACGTAAGCCTGAGTAAAGGCGGGGTTCAGTATTTCCACCTCGACGGGCGGACGCTCGAGCCGGAAGGCCGCATTACTCTGACCCCTTCGGGCAAAAAGGGCAACCCCGTCCCAGGCGGCATGGCAATCACGAAAGACGGCAGCCGCCTGTTCGTGGCCTGCGCGAATCGGGGAGCCGTAGTCGAGGTGGACACGTCTAACGCCGCGCCCGTCAAGGAGTGGAAGGTTCAGAATATTCCGTTTGACGTGCGCCTTAGCGAAGATGAGCGAACGCTCATCGTGTCGAACTGGGCCGGGCGCGAACCGGAGAAGGGCGAAGAGGACGCGGACAGCGCCGGGGTGCCGGTGCTCGTGGATCGCCGGGGCATACCTTCGACCGGAACCGTCAGCCTGATCGACCGTGGCTCGGGCAAGCGGACCGACGTGCCGGTCGGGCTGCATCCTGCGGGGCTTGCGGTCTCCAGTTCAAAAGCGTACGTCGCCAACGCCGGCAGCGATTCGGTCTCTGAAGTGGATATTGCAAACGCGAAAGTCACGCGCGCGTTTCGTATCGAGTGGCAGGGGCGCAGGCTGTTTGGATCCATGCCTAACACGCTCGCGGTATCCGGCGAACGGCTGTACGTTTGCGGCGGGGGCGACAACGCGGTTGCGGAAGTGGATTTGCGCTCCGGGCGCGTCCTCGGCTTTCGGCCCGCCGGGTTCTTTCCCGTGGGCATCCAGCTTTCTAAGGATGGACGTACGGCCTTCGTAGTCAACACCAAGGGCAACGGCTCCGTTCGCGAAACGGTGAAGGGAAAGCCTGGCACCACGCACCAATTTCAGGGGACGGTTTCAGTGATCGACCTGAATACGGATGTGGCGGCCGCCACGTCACGGGTCGCGGAGAACAACGGCTGGAACCGGGCGCGAGAGATTTTGAATCCAAGTCTACCGGTCTACAGCGGCGCAATCAAGCACGTCCTCTATATCATCAAAGAGAACCGCACCTACGACCAGGTGTTCGGCGATGTGAAGGAGGGGAACGGAGACGGGAAGCTCTGCGGGCTTGGCGAAGAGGTGACGCCGAATCACCATGCTCTCGCGCGGGAATTTACGCTCTTCGACAACGCCTACACGAGCGGCGCTAACAGCGCCGAAGGACACCAATGGGCGACCGAGGGGCTGGCAAACGACTACATCGAGCGCTTCTATGGCGGCTACTCACGCAGTTATCCCTACGACGGCGGCGACCCGATGGCCTATGCCAGCTCGGGATTCATTTGGGACGCCGCGGCAAAGCGAGGCAAGTCAATTCGCATCTACGGCGAGTTCTGCAAAGAGGAGATTACCGAATTCAGCCCCCGCCCGAAGACGTGGCTGGAGGCGTGGCAAGACCGGCAGAGCGGCGCGAATCGAATCGAGGTGAAGGCGCACACCACTGTTGCGGGAATGCGGAAATACATCCACCCCAACATAATCTGCTGGCCTTTGTTGATGAGCGACCAGTGGCGCGCGGACAAGTTTATCGCGGAGTACGATCAGAACAGCCGGGAGGATCGCGTACCCAACCTGATGCTGCTCACGCTGCCAAGCGACCATACGGAGGGCACGAGTCCCGCATATCCGAAGCCGCGCTCGATGGTCGCGGACAACGATCTGGCGCTTGGCCGGGTGATCGAAGCCGTATCGAAAAGCCCGCAGTGGAAGGAGACCTGCATCTTCGTCATGGAGGATGATTCGCAGTCCGGCCCCGACCACGTTGACGGCCATCGCACGGTATGCCTGGTCGTCAGTCCCTACATGCGGCGCGGATTCGTCGATTCGACCCTCTACACGCAGATATCGATTCTACGCTCCATCGAGCTCATGCTGGGGCTTGATCCCATGAATCGGTTCGACGCGCTTGCTACGCCTTTCAACGCATGCTTCATGGACAAGCCGGATCTGCGTCCGTATTCGGCGGTCCCGAATCAAGTCCGGTTGGACGATATGAATTCACCGGTGCAGACTCTCCGCGGCAAAGAGCGGTACTGGGCGGAACGATCGTCTGCGCTGGATTGGAGCGGCGTCGACACCGCGGATTGGTATACGCTGAACCGTGTCCTATGGCACAGTCTCCATGGGGTTGACACGCCCTATCCGGCGGACTGAGTTGAGGCGAATCGTCCAGTGGCTCCCGGCAGGACTATGGAGCGTGATTCTGCCTGTCCTATGGAACGCCGCAAACGCGCAGGCTCGAACCTCAGATCCGCTTTCGCGGACGGCTGCAATACAACTCCCTGGATACAACGCTCCCGCCTTTGGCCGTTGGCTCGATGCGAAATCGAATGGCAGCGGCCTCCCGCTTGGCGGCCTCGGCACCGGTTTTCTGGAACTTAGGCCTGACGGAACGGTCCGCGATTCCTGCCTGTGGAACAACTGGCTCAAGCCCCGCCCGCCACGCCTGCTGCGTTTCACAGCGACTTTCGGCAGGAACTCCAAAGCAAAGTCCATTGTACTTATCTCGACAGCAGGAGCAAGCGGTTTACCCGCTCCTGCCCGCTATTTCGGGCACTACCCGATGGTGGATATGGACTTCGGCCGGCTCGCCGGAGTTTCTGCCTCCGCTTGGCTCCGGGCGTCCGCGCCCTTTGTACCCGGCGACGCCGACCTCTCGAATATCCCCGCCGCCCTCTTTACACTTCGTATTCGAAACACCGGCGCGGCGCTCCTTCCCGTCCGAGTCGAGATAGCGTTTGCGGACGCCCCCGATGATCGGACCGATGCTCCCAATTCGAATCCAGGCCCCTCCGCTCAATTTCGGACCGCGACGGGCGCGGGAATAGAGGGATCAACCGGCAAGGGAAGCGGGTTCGCGATTGCGGCGGCGGGAGAGGGGTGGGGAACTGTGGCCGCATCACCGGGCCATTCAGACAGACAGACAGGCGTCACACGAATATCTGCTGAAATCTCCCTGAAGACAGGCGAGGAGCGCAAGGTCGCATTCGTCCTTGCATGGTATGCGCCCACGTGGACAACGAGTGACGGCAAGGCCGCGCGTAACCGCTACGCGTCGCGATTCGCGGATGCCAGAGGGGTGGCAACATACGCGCTGGAGCGGGCCGGCGCTATCGAGCAGAAGATTATCGCATGGCAGGAGCAGACTTATGCGCGCCCGCTGCCGGCATGGCTGAAAGACGCGCTCGTCAACAGCCTATACGCGCTTGCCCGCAACTCCATTTGGCTTGATGACGGCCGGCTGCTGGTTAATGAGAGCTTTACCGGGCGGCCCGTGACCGAATCGGTCGCGTGCAGATTCAACGGGTCCTTTCCTCTGCTAGCGCTTTTCCCCGAGCAGGAGAAACAGACGATGCGCTCCATTGCGAAGCTGCAAGCGCAGAACGGAGAGATTCCGTTCGGTCTCGGCGCGCCCATTGGAATTGAGACCGGCATGTTCGGAGCGCAGCGGCCCATACTCTCCACGGAGTTCGTCCTTCTCTGCTATCGGGACTATGTTCAGACGCAGGACATGGAGTTCCTTGTTGGCCTCTATCCCCGAATCAAGCGCGCTTTGCAATACGCGATGACGCTGGACACAGATGGCGACGGGCTGATCAACGAAGCGCCCGGAAGCGACACCGGCTTCCCCTCCAATCAGTTCTACGACAACTGGCCCTGGTTCGGAACATCCGCGTATACGGCGGGGATCGGCCTGGCGGCCCTGCGCGCCGGCGAAGAGGCCGCTCGAAGTTGCGGGGACGAGGAGTTTGCGCAGTGGTGCAGAGGGCGATTCGACAAGGGGCGGATCGCCTACGAAGAGCTTTTGTGGACGGGCCGATTCTATCGTCTCTACAGCGACCCCGACAACTTCCGACAAAGCGATACCTGCCTCGCGAATCAACTGTGCGGCCAGATGTACTCCTGGCTCTGCGACCTCGGAGACCTGCTTCCACTGGAGCATCTCCAGGACGCGCTGCGCTCCATCGACCGCCTCAATCTCAGGGGTACGATACATGGTGCCATTTCCGGCGTAAAGCCTGACGGGACACCTGACGAAAGCGGGGGCGAGCAGTCGCGCGACGTGGTTGTGGCGGAGACCTGGAATCTGATTACGACGGTGCTGACCGTGGCGGCGCGGCGCGATAATGCGGGGCTTCAAAAGCAGGCGTTGGCTGCCGCGGAGCGATTGCATGACTCGCTCTCTGAAGGCGGCAGAATCTGGGATCAGCCCTTTGTTCTCAGCGCGAAGGAGGGAATTCCTGTGCGCGGCCATCATTTCACGGGCAGCCTCTCCCTCTGGGCCGTTTCCTTCGGGCTGGAAGGAAAGTCCATGCGGCGGCAATCGCGGGCGTATGGACTGTCCTTCCAGCCCGCGACGGGTAAGTAGCAGGCAAATAGGATGAGAATGCTCTTGGACCAACTGCTGCCCGCTCGGTATCAGGCCATGCTCACAGACGAGTTTACGCTGCGGGACAACCCGGTCGAGACGCGCGAACGCCGCAGGGATGCCCGGCGGCGCGACAGCCCTCTGATGACGCTCTTGACGGTCGCATTGCTGTGGCTCGTCTTCATTCTGACGGTCTGGCTGCTGAGCTGGCTTTCGCGAGAGAATCACCTTCGGCGCGGCATTCCCTCCTGGGCGGGAGGCTCCTATGGCGCGCTTATGCTTATTCTCTTCTCAGGCGTTCACGTGGGCTTCGTGTACCAGGCATTCTGGCGGCACACGAACGCTTTCTTTCTCCAGGAGTACCGCCAGAATACGCTGGCAACGCTGCTTGGCACGCGCACCCCTCCGTTTCAGCTTATCCTTCAGGCGACGCTCTTCCCGTTCAAGCAGGCGATGTGGATAGCGATCATAGGTCTGCCTTTTTACATCTTTGCCTGGAGCCTTGGCGGAGCGCGAATCGCGGACATCATCGGCCTCTACCTGCTCTATGCGCTGATGGCTCTGCGCCCGCCGCGCTGGAATGTTCCCGTCTTTGGGGGTATGACGGCCGAGCAGATTGTTAAGGCGCATAAGGCCGGGCGCCCCGCGACATGGGCCGAGTGGGCGCTTAAAAATGTGCCATGGCTGCTGTTCGGCGGCTTTAGCCTGCAAGGCCACCTGAACTGGGCGTTCGGCTCGGGATGGTTCTGGAGACTTGCCAGTCCTTTGGGGAATTTGATTCCGCGCGAGGTTGCGTCCATCGCATGGGTTGGACTGCTCAGCTGGCCGGTAATGCTCGCGCGATGGATGTTGATTCCCTTGCCGTTCTACAGCATCGCCCTGCCGCCGGTGGTCATGGTCGCGCTCTTGGTACTGTTGAGCCGCCTGATCGGCGCGTGGCATTCCAGCCTCAACCTCCGAATCGCCGACCGGGACCAGATGGCCGTTCTTTGGGACATCAGCGCTTACGGCAGAATGCAGGCAGTCTTCGGGACGCTGGTCGCGTTCGTGGCGCTCGGCTTCCTCTGGAAACCCTATGTCGCGTCCGGGATTACGGGGTCGCTCGTTGCCGTCCGTTCGGGCAGTATCGACTTGGCGCTCGCCGGTCTCCTCTGGCTGATGATCTGCTGCGCGACAATACTGTTCTGGTTTCGGGTGGCGGCGTCCGCCGCACAGGCGCTCGCCATCCGAATGGCAGCCAAGCACGGTGAGAGCGGTGAGTATGCCCCTCCGTCAGCCCGAGTGATTGCTTCCTGGGGCGCGTTTCTCCGCTACCTGACCGCGCCTCTTATGATGGCAGGCGGTGTTTATGTATTTGGGTGCATCTTCGCGGGGCATGCTCCATTTCCCGCCGCGGCTGCGCGGCTCGCAGGCCCTCTTGTCATTGTAGTATTGACTAGCGGCCTGGCGATTGCCGGCCTGAGGATGATTACGCCGTTCTACTTCCTGCTCGTCCCCATTCCACTGCTGGGCTGGGTATTGCCGGACGCATCGGTCGGTTCTTGGATAGCGTCTGCCAGCCCGCTTGCCGGCCTGTTCAGCTTGAGCGCGCACACGCAGCGAATCCTGGGCGCGATTCCGGGCATTCATCCGCTCGCCCCCGATTGGCGGATGTGCGCGCTCTCCACGACAGTGGCTGGTCTTTGTCTGATGTGGACGCGGATGCGGAGCGGAATGGCATCTCGGCAACCCGTTATCGTCCCGCCGCCTGCTTCCGCACTGCCCGCTGCTCCAGTAGCTCTCGCTGTGCCGGCGCAAGTAGCAGCGCCCTCCTATTTGGCTCCGCCCCGGCAGCATGGGCAGGTAGCGGACCACTCTTACGTCGCTCCCTCAGAAGGACAATCCGCGCCTGCCCAGGCTGCTCCGCCATTGGAAACGCCGGTCTACCCGAAGAAACAGGCTCCCAAAAAGCGGGATACGGAAGGATCCCGCCGCCTCGTCGAGTGGGCGCAGCAGCGGTGGGACAGCGCGGTGATGACGAAGGAGATGCGGGTGCTCTTTCGTGGACACCTGGGCAAGGACGAGCTTCTCGCGCTCCCAATAATGCTGCTGCTTGTTCTCGGAGTCCTGTTCTATTACCAGAATGAGGCCGCACAGATCTTTCGAATTGCGGCTGTGTGCTTTTTTGGAAACAGCGTATCGGGATACGGTTCGATTATCGGGGGTCTGATCGCGATACCGGCGTGCCTCATGGCTGCCTTCATTCCGGCTGCGGCGGCGGGCGTCTGCTCCCGAGCATTCTGCCGCGAGCGGGACCGCTCCACGCTCGGTTTCCTCCTGGCGACTCCTCTTACGACCGACGAGATTCTCTGGGGAAAGCTGCTGGGCCTGCTTGCGCCGTCCTTCGTCATGCTTGCCATGCTTACCGCCTGGAACGCGCTGATGTCCCTATTCCTCGTTCCAAACGTAGGTCCGATTACCGCGCTCGCCGGATACATTGCAGCGACGATCATCCCATTTGCGCTCACGCTCGTGGGCGGCCTGTTCGGCCTGGTTTCCTCCACGCTATTTCGGAAAGAGACCGATTCGTCTTCCTCCGCGGTTTCGCTCACTGTCGGACTGACGGCCCTGCTGTTCTTCATCGCGTATACGCTCTACGGCCTGCTGATGCCGTGGATCGGCGAATACCCACCGGTGGTCACAGTTTACGTATGGCTGGCTTGCTTGCTCGTGATGATGACTATGCTGTGGCCGCTAGGCTGGGCGCTGGCGCGGTGGAGGGTGGTCCGCGCGAGAAGCGGAGACATTTCAATGGAGGGGGCGGGCATGAAAAGATAATCCGTGAAGTGAGCATCCCGAGCCGGTCATAAATGACCGGCTATTCGGAATCCTCGCGGGGAACATATTCGCGGTTGGTAAAGAGCAAGAGCGCCATACCGAGCGCGACCACGATGACACTTACCAGCACGGTAGTCGCCACAGTGGTGGAAATCGTCTGCTGATTGCTTCCTGACAGGAACTGAATTATATCTACCGATTCGGCGGAAGGTCGAGGGTGTGGTGCCAGTGTGCGTAAATAGGTCATGATCGAAACCATTTGGAACTTGTCCGGCAGATTGGGAACCCATGCCTCCCACCCGAAAGCGAAAACCAAACCATACATGAGCGGGCGGTGAAGCAGAGTGGCCATAAACAAGAATACGGCGCCGTATGCCAGCGCCCCGAATGGCAATATCGCAAGGTCTTTGCCTAAATTGAAGGTGGGCTGTGCTCGGTGGACTATGAGATCGGGCCACGCCTGCTCGATCAACAGCCGGTTCAGGCGTGTAAGCTCGCGCCCAGATGGCCGCTTGTTAATTAAAGATTTGGTTTCGGGGGTCAACTCAACGCCATTGAATCGCTCTGCACGGAAAAAACCCTGGTCGTTCCGCAACGTGTCATTAATGCCGCTGATAGCCAACCGCTCCACTCGATCATCTGACGGGCGGCTACCGCGAACACGTCGGCCGATCCGATCCCGGCGTCCTGCGCGGGGAGGAGAAGGCAAGGGTGGCGATGGTGAGGTTGCCGAGGTTGTAGCGGCATCAAGCTTACGCTCGGATTTTGCTTCTTCCTCTCTCCTTTTCTGCCATGCGTCCGGCGCAATCCAACGCAGTGTGTTATCCTGCAAACGACTTTGGAGATGTTTTGATAATTCGTCTTGTGGCTCTCTGAGACGCTGCATTAACTGCGAGGTGTCGCGCACATCGCTAAATCGCAGAGCGGCCGATTCCTCATGGCCACCCACTCCAAACGCGGCGAACGCAAGCAAAATTGTCGCCAGCCACACGGTTAAGACGATGCCCACAAAGGCAGCGGCGAATTTGACCAGCGCGATTCTCCATCTTGGCACGGGTCTCGTGAGCATGTAAACTATGGTCTTTTGTTCAATCTCCTGTGAAATGACTCCCGTCCCGAATATGACGGAAAGCAATATAAGCAAGAAACCATAGACAAGGACCGCCGAAAGCGTGTTGTAGGTGTCGTAAGAATCGAACTCTTCCGGCGAAGCCATTCGCCACAAAATAGTTATAAGGGCGGGGATGGCAACCAGGATGGCGGCGATAATCAAGCGCTTTGCGCGAACCAGATCTCGCAGCGCCATTTTGAAAAGTGTCAGATCACTCATGTTGTTTCAACGATTCCGCAATACGAGACCTATCCCGCTCCCACCAAATAGCGGAACACGGATTCCAGATTGTTGTCCGGCGATTCGAAGCTGCTGACGACAAAACCATGGTCCAGCACTATTTCCGGAAATTGCGTGTAGAACAGTTCCGGTGAGTGGGTTTCGATTTCCAGCGTACCTGGCCTCAATGGGTCGAACCGTACACTCAATACATAGGGCAGATCTAGCATTCTGCGTGCCAATCCACGGCTGTCCGTTGTCGTGATCGCGATGCGGTGCGGGTGCTGATCGATGAGCGACCGGATGTGAAATACGTCGCCCTGCGCCAGCAGCCTGCCGCGATTCATGAGCAGGATATTGTGCGTCATTTGCTCGACTTCGTAGAGAATATGACTGGAGACCACGACGCATTTGCCCAGGTCGGCCATATGGTGCAGGACCGCAGACATTTCACGGCGGCCCAGTGGATCGAGACCGTTGAACGGTTCGTCCAAAATAAGGACATCCGGGTCATGGATGATTGCCTGGGCAACCTTCACGCGCTGGCGCATACCTTTCGAGTAACCGCCAATCTTCCGATCCGAGTTTGCAGTCATACCCACTTGCTCAATGACCTCCGAAACGCGGGTGCGAAGACGGTTGGCCGGAATGCCCGCCATCGAGCCGAGCAGAGTTACGAAATCGCGGCCCGACATATCGTCGTAGCTGTTTTCAATCTCCGGGCAGTAGCCCAACCGGCGGAACACGTTGGTGTTCGCGAAGGGTTCTAAACCAAGTACGGACACATGCCCGGTTGTTGGCTTGAGCTGACCGGTAATCAATTTTAACATGGTCGACTTGCCGGCGCCATTGGGACCAAGAAGAGCCGTGATTCCCGCGCCAATCCAACAGCTTACATCGTTTATGCCGATTACTTGACCATACCAGCGAGATGTATGCTCCAGCGCAATCATAGGCTGCGCCGCGATACGCGCGGTAGTTACGGGTGGCAAAGCAGAGGTTGTCATCCCTTCACGATCTCCACCGCACGAATTCGCATGCGCGCCGCACCGACTCCGACAACTACGAATGCCGCAGCCATCAGCAGCATTACCATCATAGATGGCGGGTCAATGCTCAGGCGTTCCATTGTGTTGGTGCGCTGGTTATAGGTGGGAAGCTTTTGTACGACTCCGTATAAATTTTGCGCAAGCCCATTAATCACGCCTTCGACTGAGAGATGCCTCTCAAGAACTCCCTCTCCCAGGTTGCCACGATGCCGGATTGCCCAAGTCGCCCCTACCACGATATTTCCAATAAAGTATAGTCCTGCGTACAAGGCCCCGGCAACTCGAGGAGATTTCGACCATGCGGAGAATCCGGTAATAAGACTTGCGTGAATTACCGCTGGAGTCGCAGCCGCAAGAGTCATTCGTGCGAACAGCCACGGTTCGTTTTTTAAGAATCCCTCACTATAGTAACTGAGTAAACAGAAGACATACAGAATCGTGCCGGGAATGAAGGCGACTCCAAACAGGATTAAGAATACGCCCATCCATTTGCCAAGCAAATAATCGCCCTTTGTGAGAGGCTTTGAAAGATATACCAGGAGAGCATTCGATTGATTGTCCGCGGCAATCACGCCGGATCCTACCAATAAGGTAATGATGAACAGGAAAAACATTTGGAAGCCGAGCGCTTGGAAGAATTGGGAGGCAAACCGCTGTCCAACCGTCAAGTCCATCAGCGGGTTCGCTCCCGCCGGAACAGGAGTTCCGGACTGAAGGTAGAGTTGAAGCAATATTATAAGGTAAGGCAATATCGATATCGCAGCCGCGATCCAGAATCCCTTTTTCTTGACTGCCAGTCGCAAGCTTGCCAGCGATACAATCCACCAGCGCGCCACCCGCGTATGCAGCGGGCCATCGTAATTCCGGTAGCTGAGATCGGCAATAGGCGCTCCCGCTGTGGGAGTATCTCCTGCGACAATGAAGTCAAGCGCGCCGGGCGGCGTATGTCCGCTCATTTCGCTCATATCTACTCAACGGCCTCCAGAAAGATGTCCTCCAGCGAACGAAGAGCTGTGTGAAAACCCCGGATTTGCGCGCCGGACTCCTTCGCCGTTTCGAACAACAGCCGCCCTGCATCTACCGTTCCGTCCGGCAGGGAAAGCCGGTATTTAGCACCGTACTGGGTCAGCACCTTTATGCCTTTTCCTTCAACCGCGATAGCAAACCCGGGCGAGGGGAGGCGAAGATCCACCTCGAACTGAACGCCCTGCGTTTGACGAAGCGTCTCGACAGCGCCCTGCGTTGCGATTCTTCCGCTCCGCATGACTATTACTTGATCGCAGGTACGCTCGATGTCTGGCAACAGGTGTGAAGATACAATAACGTTGATTCCTTTTCCATGCGAGACATCGCGAATCAGTCGGAGCATTTCATCGCGTCCCGCGGGGTCCAAGCCATTTGTGGGTTCATCGAGGAAGAGGAGCTTCGGCCCGTGTATCAGCGCCTGCGCCAGCTTAATTCGCTGCTTCATGCCGGTCGAATAGGTCTCGATATTACGGTAGCGCGCTTCGCCCAGACCACAATACTCCAGCGTCTCGTGCGCGCGCCGCATTGCGTCCTTGGCGGGCATGCCCGCCAGCTCTCCTGCGTAGGCGGCAAAAGTGACCGCGTTCATGCCGGGAATATGGCAGTCCTGCTCCGGCATAAGGCCGATCTTCTGGCGGATGGCAAGCCCCTGCGTCGCTACGTCCAGGCCAAGCAAATTTCCGCCGCCCGCGGCGGGCTTCACGAATCCGAGCAATGTCTTAATGAGCGTGGTTTTGCCCGCGCCGTTGGGGCCAAGCAAGCCGATGCAGCCCTCGGGCACTTCCACGGAGAGGTCGCTGACAGCCGTCTTCTTTCCGTAGCGCACGGTTAGATTTGAGATGGTGGCAACAGGCATGCAGACAATCCAGACGGGATGGGATTTTGCGAAGGCGGCTAACGTATTGCAGGCCGGCGATTCATCGCAGAATGATGTGAAGGTTGATTTCTACTACTCGACGAGTTACCGGCCGGTTTCATGGATTTTGGGACCGCCGGTGTGATGCCACGGGCAAAATCCCCCCGGCATCGAAAGCTAGACGGCTTCGCCAGAAACCCTGCTAAAGCAGGCTAAAGCGGGCAGCCCGATCACGCTTTAGCGTGGTTACTATTGGTAGCCGCCGGGTTCAGCCGGCGGCAGGGGCGTCGCAAATCCTGCGGCCAGTCGTCCTGCCGGACGACAAGGACGCCTATGCGAGAGGTCAAATAGGCTACGCTATATGCAAGTCACTCCTTGGACCCGCTATCGCCTTCCGGGGCATCGGGGACCTTGGGCGGCTGGCTGTCCTCTTCAGTCGCGGGTTCGGCGGGCTTCGTGGCGGCTTCATCCACGGGGGGGGCTGCCGTTCCGGTTGCAGCCTGGCCTACGGCTGTGCCCTTCGGAGAGGGCATTGCCGCGTGAGATGAGGTTGATGAGGAGGTCGATTCCGATCTACCGGACTCGCGCGCCCGATGCTTCTCCCGCCTCTCCTGCCGCCTTGACATCGCGGCCGTAACAGCCGTTGCTGCCTTGTCCGCCAACTGCTTCGCCTGCTCCGCCGCACGCAGGCCGGTGACATCGAGATAAACATAGTAGCCGCCCGCGCCGAGCGCCCCGACCAGAAAGAGTACCAACAGCTTGGCACGAGCGGAACGTCTGAAACTCTTGCCACTAACTCCCCGGACTGCGCTGAGATACCCGATCCTGTACGAGGATTTGGAGCGAGATTCGGCGGGCATGCCATCTACAAGCGAGACTGGACCACTGCGTGGCCCGGACGGCGCTGAGGCCGACGCAGAGGCTGCGCCAGCGGGAGATGTTATCGGCGCGTCCATCGCCCGCGCTTCCACGAGCGCGGTCTCCAGCTCGCGGGCGAACGCGCCCGTGGTTGAAAATCGCATCTCCGGAATCTTGGAAAGCGAGCGCAGAACTGCGGCCTCAACCCGTGGCGTGATGTCCGTGCGGCCGGTGCGGAGCGGCGGAGGGATGTCGGAAATGTGCTGCTGCATGACGGCGAGCGGATCGGACGCCGTGAATGGAAGGCGGCCCGTCAGCATCTCATAGACCACCACGCCGAGCGAATACTGGTCGCTGCGCGCGGTAGCCCACTGCCCCTTGCACTGCTCCGGCGACATATAGCTGCGCGTGCCTGCGGCGAGCCAAACGCTGTCGGGTGCGTTGGAATAGGAGGCATGGGCTACCCCGAAGTCGATAACCATCGTCTTGCCGTTCGCGCACAGAAGCACGTTACCGGGTTTGATGTCCCGGTGGACCACCTCCTCGCGGTGCGCGAAGTCCAGCGCGGCGGCGACCTGGTTGACGATGGAGGCGCACTCCTCCCATTTCGGCCGTCGGATGAACAGCAGGTCGCGGAGCGTGCTGCCGTGAACATACTCCATGCTCAGGTAGTAGACCCCTTCGTGGCAGCCGAAATCATAGATCGAGACGATGTTGGGATGAGAAAGCCTCGCGACTGTCTTCGCTTCCTGCGCGAAGCCCTTAACAAAGCCCGCATCGCGGACAAACTTCGGATGGATAACCTTTAGCGCGACGATACGATCCAGGGAGACGTGGCGGGCACGATAGACCACGCCCATTCCGCCAATCCCTATCTCGCTCTCGATTTCATAACTGGGAATCTCCGGTAAACTCATCGCGCCGATTCCGCCAATCTGCCACGAAAAGGCTGCTTGACTACAAAGATGACCCTATCATACCACGGACTCAACCGTAACGACCCAACGACTCATGCCGTCTCCTCCAGGATTGGGGGTCGGGGGGGCCAATGACTCAACGACTCATGCGGTCTCCCTCAGGATTGGGGGTCGGGGGGGCCAATGACCCAACGACTCATGCGGTCTCCCCCAGGATTGGGGGCCGGGGGGGGGCCAATGACCCAACGACTCATGCGGTCTCCCCCAGGATTGGGGGCCGGGGGGGCCAATGACCCAACGACTCATGCGGTCTCCCCCAGGATTGGGGGCCGGGGGGCCGATGACCCAACGACCCTACTGCCACGCCACCTTCACCACGACCCCATCCGGATCGTTGGTATAGCGAACCAGGAGCGTATCGCCGTCCGGGTACAGCGAAACAGAGACCGGCTCTCCCATCACCGTGAACGCCTTAGCGCCCGATGCTCGCCGGCCGCCCGTCCACAATCGAGCGACGCCCTCCGTCTTCGCGGGCGCGCAGACGAGTAACCCGGTTACGGCAGACTGCTCCGACTTTGCGCGAACGCGGCCCGATGCCGTCAGGAGGCGCGGCCCTCCGCGCTGGGGGCCCATCGCCATGTAGAGACCATTGGACCGCGGGGGGATTACGGGGTCTTCGACTACGGCGAGTGTCGGGCTAAGGAGATTCACCCACCTTCCGTCCAGCGTGTACTCCTTACCCAGCGTATGCGCCGCAGCGTACGGCCCGCGCTTCGCCAGCAGATAACTTTGCTCCTGATAGTTACCGCCGGTTCGCTCGAAGGCGCGCTTTGCGAGGGCGCGCATCCAGCGGGAGGTCTGCGCGGTCGCGGTCAGATAGCCGGGCGCGATTCCCACGAACGTGACCTGCCCGTCGCCCGCCTTCGCCTCCCATGCCAGCGGAATAGATTCTCCCGACAGCGTGTAGAGCGGCGTTGCGCCGGCTGGCGGGGAATAGCGCGTGACCGGATAGACGGGCGGAACACGGAGCCGGGATACGGTGGGGCCGAAGCTCTTGTCGGTCGTTTCCAGCAGCGGCGGACGCGGTCCGCCCGGACCCGCCTTCACCAGAAACCCATTGGCCATGTCCAGGGACAACTGAATCGGAGCGCCGTTCGGCAGGTTGTCGAAACGGTATACCCAATAGCCGCTCGCGTCGGCAAATCGGGCCGTGCCATCGTACTTCGATCCGCGCTCCTCTATCAGGAATCGTGTTTCAAGGTCGGAGCCGGTGCTGAACGAAGCCGCCAGCTTTCCGCCTATCTTCAGCTCCGCCGCCGCCAGCCACGTCCCCCAGCCATCGCCGGGCGTCGCGTCTCCAAAATGGACCTCGACGCTGCCGTTTTCCTGCGCGAAGGGCGTCAGGTCCACAGCATAGAAGCGGCGATTCCTCAGGTTGTGCTCATTACCGTCGCCGGTCAGGACCGTTGTCAAAGGCCGGTCAGACTGCTCTCGACTCTCGACTCTCGACTCTCGGCTTGTCTTCACGCCGAGTTGGGCGAACAAGTCGTCGATTGGGGACGCCAGATTCGCTTTACGCCACCACGAGTCTTCAAGCGCGTTGTAGGGGTCGGTTCCGCCAAAGACCACTAGCGATCCGCCCCGCCGCGTCCAGTCTACGAGGGCGCGGTTGATATCGGCGTTTTCGGGTTTCAGATAATCATAGGAGACGAGCAGCGTCTTCATACGGCTCAGATAGCCCGGATCGCGTATTCGGTCCAAAGTAAGTGTCTGCACGGGAACACCGTGAGTTATCAAGGGGAGGCAGAGTCCGTAGAAGCCGTCATAGTCGCTCGGGGCGGGATCGCTCCGTTGCCAGGCCATCGAATCGGAGACGAAAACGCCAATCCCTTCGCTTCCGGCGTCCACGTCTCCGTTCGGAAACCGCCACAGATCGCCGAGCGCGCCGACGATAGAGTTGATAACGGTGGCATAGCCGGCGGGAACCTTGTCGTAGATTCGTTTCGGCCAGGGCATCACCTCGTAGCTGTCCACCTGCGGAAACATGAGCGCGGCCATCAGGGTCTGCTCGTAGTTCGCGCGGTAGTCCTCCAGTGTGCGGTCCGGGTTGTCCTCCACCGGGTCCATCAGGAACCACAGCCGCTTGCCGCTCCCACGCGTGAGGTTGTAGAGCGAGGAGTATTCCAGATAGCCGATCTCGAACGTCCGCTCGCCCCGCACTCCCGCCGTCCGCGCCTGAGTTCGCGCCGTGCCCGTCCAGACTTGGCCGATAATCTCCTGAAGCGACGGAATCGTGAGCAGCCCATAGTGCGGAACGGAATATCCCCACTGGTAATAGGTGACCGGGCTGTGGATGGCCACCATGCGTGTTGCCGACGGCTTCACCCGCTGCGCGTCGCCCAGAATCGCCTCGATCTGCCTTCGCTCCAGGAATCCCTTTAGCTGCTCGGACTTGTAGCGGGCGTCGATGCTGGAGTGAGGCGGCTCCCACGGTTTTCCGTACCGCGCCTGCCACTCTTTCTTGAACGATTCCTCGTAGCCGGCCTGCGTGGAGAACTCCGGCTCCTCCGGGCAGACCGCCGTGCTTCCCGCCGCAAGCGCGCCCGCAAAGAACTGCCTGGCGATGTCGATTCGGGCCTGCGTCGGTACCATGTAGAAGCTGCCGCCGCCAATAGAGATGGGATTGCCGTTCGCATCGCGCTGCACTTCGTCCGGGTGCTGGCTGACGTACTCCTGGCCCGCACGGAATCCGCCCATCGTCTGGACCGTATAGCCGTGATCTGCCCACGATTGAATTGCGTCTGGGTCGCTGGTGTATGCCAATACCGCGTCCGTTGGAACCGCGATGGAGGGGTCGTACTTCCCTCCTGTTTGGAACGACGTCTGAGGTCGCGAGGGGCGTGGAGTGGATTCCGCGCGCTGCCCCGGTCGAAGGCCCATCATCGCGGCGACGGCATCCGGCACTCCGTCGCCATTCGCGTCCGGCTGGCGAATCTCGACCACGAGATCGCGGACGCCTATCTGGCCGGTCTTGGCGCTGAACTGGAATCGCAGCCCGCCGCCGAGCGGATGATTCGGCGGGGCCGTGGTATAGACGGCGCGGCGCGCGGCAGACCGCTCCACGCGAAAGGGCAGCGGCTTCCCGTCGGACGCGACAACTGCGACCGCAGGCTCGCCGTCCGCCTCAAACCGAAGCACGCATCTGGCGCCCGGCGTGACCACGATCCGATAGGTCCAATTTCCGCCGGATTCCGCGCGCCGAAGTTCGCCGTCCACGGACGTTTGCGAACCGGTAAGCAGCAGGGAAGTCTCGGCGGGCGACCCCGGACGCAGGCGCAACGTATGCACGACGTCGGCGGATGAGCGGGAACCGGAGGAAGCGAAGCAGAGAATAGTAACTAGATAGAGAACGAAGCGGGCAGCGAGGCAAACGCGTGCAATCAAACTTTCACTCCGGACGGAAGGACGTTAAGGGCAATGGAAACCCTATTGATAGGATACTCCTATTCGCGGCGGTTCCAGCGCGGCGTGCACGTTGGGGGTCGGACACGCTACGATTCGAGAATCGTAACGATGCCCTCCGCCTCTCCCAACGTCAGGAACTCCTGCGCGCTGGAGGGCTTGGCGACGGAGCGGCCCGTGCCGGTGTTGTACCGGCTGACGACCTCCTGTGCGAATTGAGTTGGACCCATTGCCATCACGAGGGGCTTCATCAGGAAGTTGAGACGTGCCGCGACCGCTTTTTGCATCGCCGCTACCACATCGTCCGCGGTGCCGCCGGAAAACACCTCATCCACGCTCATCTGCGGAGTGTCGTAATGGACTTTAACCTTCATGGATATGATCCTTGCATTAACTGCTATTCGTTTGTTCGGTCATAGAAAATGGAGCCGTTTTGAGCGTGAATCCCATCATGGCGCGCTTCCGAAGTCCGGCGATTTATCGCCGGACTTCGAGGCAAAACCCGGTGAACCGGGTTGACCTCACGACAGGCGAGCTATCGCTTCAGCCCCTTTGCGGGGCTTTCTCCCTCAGACAGGTCATTTATAACCTGGGCTTATCAGTATTAGCTTACTACGCTGAACTTGCCGAGGTCGGTGACCTCCGCTTACGATCCGATTCGCCCACGGACGGAAATCTCCCTCCCACCAAACGTAACGAGGGCGGGCGCGACCCTTAGTCGCGCTCGCCCTATGGTTATTACGTTGTGGGCCGGAGCCTACTTTTTTGCAGCCAACTGCGCTTTCAGCGTTTTCGAGGCGTCTCCAAGCTGCTTGCTTGCTTCTATCCGCAGGAGACTCGCCTCTTCATCCTGGGCGGAATTCTCGGTCTCGAGGTAGTCCAGGGATTTTTCGGCGGTTTGCGACACGAGCGTTGCCGCCTGCATGAAGAGCGCCTGGACGCGGCTGAAACCCACATCGGGCATTGCGTCGAGAAAAGCGACAAGCTCCTCGGCCTTTTTACGCTGAGAAGTCACCTCTTTATAGGTCTCTTCACGGTTGCGCGTACCGTTCGCAAGCAGCTTCTTGGCCGTCTGGATGCGGGCGAGTATCTGCGACAGGCTGGATTCGATACTCGACAGCAGGGCCGCGTGATCCTCCCGGAAGCTGCTCATGTCGTCTGTCGGAGTGAGGTTCCTAGCCGCGTTGATGGCCGCGATACATTCCGTGTACTTACCGCGCAGGCCGTAGAGGCGGGCCAGGCGCCGCGCCGGCGCTGGGCTTTTGGGCTCCGCTTTCGCGGCGTCCTCATAGGCTTTGAGCGATTCATCGGGTTTGGCAGCGTTCCAATAGGCATCACCCAGCGCAATGAAATTGGCTGAATCCCTGGGAGCGAGATGAACCGCCAACTGGTACTCCTTGAGGGCCGTCTCGGGCTCGCTCGTTTCGAGCAGCGCGTCCCCAAGAAGGCGATGGAGCGAGGCGTCGTCCGGAGCGAGGACCACGGCGCGCAGCGCTTCTTCCCGCGCCATATCGTGCCAGCCGCGGTCGTTGTATGCCTTTACCAGATCGCGCCGAAGGCGTATGTCATGGGGTTTTTCGGTTACAGCGCGGCGCAGCGCGATGAGCAGGTTCGCCACGTCGCCATTTCGCCGCGCCTTCTCGATGAGCAGATCGTAGGTGGAGGGGATGTTCTGCGGCTTCACGGGGGTCTGGATGCCCACAGTCGACGCGGAAATCGAAGGTCCCGTAGCCGCGCCCGCCGGACCGCCGCGATTGGGCTGCGCCAGGCCCGAATTTGCGGATGTCGAATTCCCTTTGGACGATTCAGAAGCGCGCGCCGGAGGGTTACTCGCGGCCTGCCGACCTTTGCTTGTCTTGTCTACGTTGTGGGACGGCGTGTCCGACACCTGCGGCACACCTGCTTTTGGTCCGCTTTGGCGAGGCCCGTGGGAGATCGCGGAATCCACCTTCTCGACAAGGCCAGCGATTACGACGTGGACTGATTCGAGCAGGCTGAGCTGCTTGCCCTTCATCCGGGCCGGGAAAATCTTCTCTGTTGAGAGCGTACTCCACTGGTCCAGGCCAATAGCTGTCTCGGTATCCGCCGAGGCGACGATGCCGTCTTTCGTGGAGTTCGCCGAAATGGTCAGTATATAACGAACGCCGAGGCCCTTTGCCAGCTTGTGCGCGGTCGCTTTCGAAAGAGGGATTTTCAGATCGCTTTCATCGAGAACTTTCGACGTGACAAGCTCGCGAATTGCGGGCATATCCGCGCGAAAAACCACCGCTTCATACTTGCCCGCTTCGCGAAGCGCGGGCTCGAGGTGCGGAGACAGATCGATGTAGGTGTTCTTGTCAGTCCCTTCGGCGCGCTGCGAGATGATAAGAATCGAGCCCGACGCCTGACTCCGCGCGACAGACGGGTGAATCAGCGCGACCGCTGCGACGGCGCAGGAGGCTGCCCGTCGGATGAGTCCGCCCTTCGAATCGTACCGAGAATACTTCATTGGCATGCCCTTATTCCCGCCTCGCTTGCCCTTATTCCTCGCGTCGCGGCCTCGACGTTCCGCCCCGAAGCGACCTGCTCCTTGTAGGCGGCGACGGCTGCCGTATACTGCGACACCGCGTTTTCACGCTCGTCCAGGCGCTGATAGCAAAGGCCGATCTGATAGTGGATGGAGCCCGCGTCATCGCCCGCTCCGTCCAGGGCTTTGATGTAGCTGGATATCGCCAGCTTATACTGGCCTTTTAGCTGATAGTCCTGGGCTACTCGCCGCATGGACCGTGAATCCATGTTGGAGCTGGATGAAGATGCTTCCGTATGGCGCGTCGCACCCGTGCCGCCGCCGGCCGTCTTGCCGCCCGGCGGGTCGGTGGAGACGATGATTTCGATTTTTCCGGTGTTCCCGCGTGGTGGAGCGGCAGCCGCCGGGTTCTGCACGCCTGTGGGCGACGGACCTATCTCGCTCGGGCCCAGGCCGTTGTCGGGCAGATGCACGGTGCTTCCGCGATCCGCGCCCTGCCGATTTGGGGCTGTATTCTGCGTGTTGGGAGAGCCAGCATTGTTTCGCGGCTCGCGATCCGAAACGCCAGTGTTCGAGTAGGGCAGGACTACAGCGGGCAGTAACTGCCGAACCGGCCCCGAATCTTCTTCCTGCGGATAGCTGCGCGCGGGCGGGCGGTTGAAGTTATTATTGACAGGCGGCGGCGCGGCGGAGACTGACCCCGCGCCGGCCATGCCGCTCAAGCCTGTGGAGGGAGCGGGACCCGTATTGCCCGCCTGCGGAAGCGGGTTCGCGGCGGGGCTCCCGGATCGCGGCAACCCCGTAAACAGGGTTCCGGCGGGACTTTGCGCCTGGACCTGCGGCGGCTTACTTCGGACGTACAGCACGGCCCCAAGGCCGGCAGCCAGCACGAAGAGCGTGGCGGCGACCGCTACAATGGCGGCCCCTGCGCGGCTGTCGAGAATGGTGTGCCCGGCAACGGGACGCGACGACGTAATCTTCCGGGGAGTGATTACAAGCGTGCCGTCCCGCAACTCTTCCAGCTTCTCGCGATCCGCAATCGACCCCGGATTGAGCAGGAGCACCTTTTCGCGCGCGGCAATCGCCTTCTCCCGCTCGCCCTGCTTTTCGTACAGCGTGCTCAGGAGCGAGTAGGCGTCCGTGCTGTCTGGCTGCGCGTCAATCGCTTTTTCGCAGCTTTCGATTGCGCCGCCCGGATCGCCGGTTTCGTATTTGTGGTAGGCGCTGGTGAGGTGGGCTCGAACCTGCTCGTCCTTGCCGCCCGCCTCGGCGAAAGCTTCTTCCGTAATCTTAAGCGGGCCGGATCGCCCGATCTTGCGCCCACACTGCTTGCAGTAGTTGGCATCCTGGGTATTTTTGGTGCCGCAGGCCGTACAGAACATGAATGAATCACCTTCTTCCAGCCGGTCGATAGCCACGGGGTCTACTGGACTATCGTTCACGGGAATCTTAGCGGTGGCGCTCCAAGATGGGTCATTGCGATCTAATTGATCTGTCTGGTCTTTCTGGTCTTGCATGTCTGGCGGTCTTTCGCGAATTGGCAGCCACGAAGGAAGCTGTACCGGTTATGACAGGAGGTTGGAAAAGAGGGAACATTGTGATATGTTCGCGCGTCAACCTCTATTCTATCTCGATTGACGAAAAATCGCAAGGAAAATCTTGCATCGCACGGGCCGGGCCGCCCCCTAATTCCCAATTTTGGGGAAGTTGGCTCCCTCCCGCCCCTCGGATCAATGACGGGACGAGAACTCTCTCCGTGCCAATGCTTGGGGAGTTTTCGTGGTGTTGCCGCTACGTCGATAAATTGTCGAGGTGGATTGCGATGACGCCTGCCCGCCGTTTCTCTGTTGGCACATGGGCAGTCGGCCTGTTTATCGTGAGTCGGCGAACGGGTGACGGCGGGTTCCGAAAGGCGAGTTAGCCACGGCGGACACGGCGAGCATGGCGAACGGCAAATTTCCACCACGGGGGACAGAGGGAAAGGGTTAGGTTCGCCTTACTTCGTGTCTTTGCATATTCTTGGTTAATTATCCTTTTGGTCCGGCTCAAGGCGCGATACTTGCACGACTGAGGACCAGATACTTGCACTACTAAGAACGGGATGCTTGCACGACGATTGGGGTTTGCCCCCCGGCCCTCAATTTTGGGGGAGATGAGAGGTTGGAATCCGAGTTGGCCGGTCTTCCGATTGGTGGCAGGTTGACTGCCGATGCGCCGCAGTTTGGTTGAGTGGCGCTTGCGACCATCTTTCTTCTGTCGCGTGATTCACCTCCAAAGTAGTAGTTGTATGTCTGCTTTCTCTGATCAGACGAAAAAAAGCTACAGAATGTTTCATAATATGTAGAAAAATGTTCCAAGCGAATGCAATGAGGCAGATAAGGAGTGACTGACGCCGCTCGTTCGATCTCTGTAGAATGGCAATGGAAACAGGACCACCAGGGCTGGCGGTTAATTTCGATGCTTGCTATCCAACTTTATCAGCCACTGAAACTTGATCGCTCTGATTATTCACAAATTGAGTGGCGATATTCTGATTTTGAGCGCAAGAGACATGGCCGATTGGGAACGAAAGAGATATGGAAGAAAATAGACTGCCTGAATTTGGATCGATGGAGGAACTTGTAGAATTCTTAGATACGCATGATATGTGCAAATACCAGGACCAGATGCCTGAGGCGCACTGTGATGTTGTTATCGAGAAGCGCACGTTCCTGTTGGCTGTCGATCAGAACATAATGGTAACAGTTCAGTTTGTGTGAGAGTGGTTTGATTCAGGCGGGAGAGCGGAGCATCCGAACGCAGGCTTCGAGCGGGTCCAGTCCACGGACTTGCCAAGTGCCGAACAGACTCATGAGAATGGCACGCGTATCGGAGCCCTGCTTTGAACGCGTGGCGCCGCTTACCTTGCGCGCTATCACGGCAGGACGGATAGCCCGCTCCGCCGCGTTGTTGTCAGGCGGAACCTGTGGGATGCTCCACGAAGGGGAACAACTCAGGCTCAAAATGCAGCAGGCGTTTAGCAAGAACGGCCTGAGGCGCGTCCGCTTCACGTGCGGCCGGGCGAGCGCGGCCAGTCTGCGCTGAAATCTCTCTCTCGCCGATGCGTTGCTGCAACTCCGTAACGAGAGCAAGAAGCTGCTCGACGGTCGGTTGTTCAGGAAGGGTCATACCGCCATATTCGACATTGACCCGACTGAGGACTCCCGTACAATCACCAGTTTTTGAATAGATTCTCATCAAGACTGAACACATACAAACGTGCGCCGAAGTGATTCCCCAGAGTAGGTGGAAGTACGGTCCGTGGCCCGTGCGACTAAAGTCACGGGCAGCATCTCGGCGCTCGGACCAATGGCGTGCCGAGAACTCTGGCGCGAAGTCTCCTGAAGGAGACTGGCTGTTCTATGAATCGTCCACGGGATGCTCAGTATCCTTCAGGATACTTTGCGCTCTTGTTGCGGCTGTTTTAACCGCCCAACCTGAACAAATCTAGCTACTTAACGCGGTCACCCCCATGCTCAGGCGTGAGCCGGTTCAATCGAGCGACCGGCGTTATGCCCTCGTTCCTTTCACGCTATTTTCATGAAGGCATTGTAGAGGTGCAACAATAGGTATACGGTGTAGGAGATTAGTAACAAGCTATGGATCGGATTCTAATGGTCGAAGATGATGGACCGATTGCGCGAGTGGTAAAACGCGGTTTGGAGCAGACGGGCTACCGGGTGGACAGCGCGGTAGGCGGGATAATGATTGGCAGTTATCGAGGTTGCCGACACCGGACCCGGAATGGCTCCTGAGTACCTGCCCCATCTGTGCGAGCGGTTGTATCGCGTGGATTCTCACCGCGCGCGTCTCTATGACGGCACCGGCCTGGGCCTCGCTTCTGCCGCGAAATCACCTCCGCGCACAGCGGGATAATCGAATTCAACAGCGAAGTGGGAAAGAGTACGGTCGAGATCGTGAAGCTCCCGGCCGTAGTCTCCCTTGCTTCCTGAGCAATGTCGTCCGAGAAAACACTCTCTAAGGTACTCTGAAGTGCGGGCAGTGGGATAAGAGCAAAGTGAATGTGTAGAGCTTTAGTTGCGACGGGTGGAGCGATGGGATTCCTGGCGGTGGCGCTGGGGGCTTTCGGGGCGCACGCCCTCAAGGCGCATATTCCTGCCGACCGCATGGTTACCTATCAGGTGGGGGTGCAGTACCATCTCGCGCATGCCCTTGCAATTCTGCTCGTCGCGCTGATGGCGGACCGGCTCAATACACGCACGGTCGGCTGGCTCTGGGTCGCGGGAATTGTACTCTTCTCGGGCAGCCTGTATACGCTCGCCCTTACCGGAATCCGGGTGCTCGGCGCAATAACTCCTATTGGCGGCGCATGTTTTCTGGCAGGCTGGGCGCTGCTGGTCGTGCGGGCCGCCCGATCCCGGGTTTAGACATTCAATGTGGCAAATAGCCGTCTGCCTGTATGCGACATTAGAACGAGTATAAGTGATCTAATATGCGAAGCCCGCAGGTACGGCCTCAAGAAAATGAATGGTGGGGTTATCATGCCACACTTGGCTGGATTGTCCTCGACCGTGCGCTTTGGTGCAACCGGCCCGGTGTAGGTAAATCACTCTTGTTCACTTGTTGCTCTACATGGCAGCATTTCAAGGATGAAAGAACAAACTGGCAACCCCCTTTGTATAAATACTTCCGAAGGTATATAGAAGGCCTGGCTTTAGCTGAGCAAAGGGGAGCGTATGTGGAACTACTTGCGTTGCAGCAAAAATACCTAATTTTTCAACCGGAACTATTGTACAAAGACTTGGTGAAACGCCACGAGCAATATCTGTTCAGCATTGGATTCAAGGACGCACGGCTTGTGAAACCGGGTAGTTGCGGTCCATCATCCAGCAGTAGCCGCCAAACACACTGTTGGCGCTGCAAAGAAAATCGGGTCTATGGGCTTTCCTGTGGGTAAAGTTGTCTGATGCATATTGGTCTGCAAAAGTAGTTGTAGCGCACACTGTTGGACGACCCGGCGGACACCCCATCCGCGAGCTTGTGAGGGTGTCCGCCGGGCCGTCCAACAGCGTGTGGAGAGTATTGCAGGCATCCCTGCCATTCCCTCGTAACTTTGGACACTGCCAAGCGACCCACAGGAAAGCCCATAGACCCAGAAAATCTAGATAGTCTAGAAGCGTGGCCGAAAAGTCGGTTTCGCCCATAATCACCCACGAATCACGGGGTCAAACATCTTGCGATTCGGGCGAGAAGGGGCTCTCCGGGCATTCTGGTGCGAAGTTCCTTTTGCATATATTCGCAATATAGACTTTCCGGCTGCGCCTCTAGC
>JBBROJ010000069.1:0-26359 GCA_038229495.1 Chthonomonadales bacterium | reverse complement strand
GTCGCCGCCCGCCCGTGCGCCGCTCCGTTCCAAACTCTTCAGAATCTCCCGAGCCCGCTCGATGACCTCCGGCGGGACGCCCGCCATCCGCGCAACCTGGATTCCATACGAGCGGTCCGTGCCGCCGGGAACCAGCTTGTGCAGCCAGATGATGTGGTCGCCCTGTTCCTTCACGGCCACGCGGTAGTTCTTGACGCCCGGTATCTGCTTCGCGAGGTCGTTCAAGTAGTGGTAGTGCGTCGCGAACATCGTCTTGCATCCGAGCCGCGCCAGATGCTCGGCCACGGCCCACGCGATGCTGAGACCGTCGTAGGTGCTGGTCCCTCGCCCTATCTCGTCCAGCACCACCAGGCTGCGGCGAGTGGCGTTGTTCAGGATGTTGGCCGTCTCGTTCATCTCGACCATGAACGTGGATTGCCCCGTCGCAAGCTCGTCGTGCGCGCCCACACGGGTAAAGATGCGGTCCACCACGCCAATCTCGGCGGCGTCCGCGGGAACGAACGAGCCTATCTGGGCCAGCAGCGTAATCAGCGCGACCTGCCGCAGCGCCGTGGACTTGCCGGACATGTTGGGACCGGTGATGATGTGCAGACGGTTCTCGTCGCAGTCCAGCAGACAGTCGTTCGGCACGAAATTGACGCCGCCCTGGATTCGCTCGACAACCGGATGCCGCCCGGCCCGGATTCGAATCACCTCGCTGTCGCTGACCACCGGGCGAGCGTAGTGACGCCGCACCGCCGCCTCGGCGAATCCGCACAGCACGTCCAGCGCAGCCACCGACTTGGCGACCGACAGCAGTACGCTGCTCGATTCGGCAACTCGCTCGCGCACGTTCACGAACAGGTTGTACTCCAGCTCAATCGCACTGTCGTCGTTCTGAAGAACCTTCGCCTCCTGGACCTTCAGCTCCTCCGTGATGTAGCGCTCGGCGTTTGCGGTGGTCTGCTTGCGCGTGTAGTTGGATGGGACCTTCGCGAGATTCGCCTTCGTTACCTCGATGTAGTAGCCGAAGACCGCGTTATATCCCACCTTCAGCGACGCTATGCCAGTACGGGCGCGCTCCTCCGTTTCAAGGTTCGCCATCCACGAGCGCGCCTCCCCGGCGCCGGCTCGAAGCGCGTCCAGCTCTACCGAGTATCCTGCACGGATGAGTCCTCCATCGCGCAGGCCGGCGGGCGGCTCGTCGGCAATCGCCTTTTGTATCAACGCTGCAACTGCCATGGCGTTCTGCTCCGCGTTCACGTGGACGCGTTCTCGAATCGCCAGTGGATCGACCGGGAGGCGGTCATCGCGGCCCAGCTTGCAGAGCAGGTTACGGAGCGTGTCGGAGCAGCACTTCTCCAGCAGGTCGCAGAGGCGCGGCAGGCGGTTCAGCGAATCGCGCAGTCCCACCAGGTCACGCCCGTTCGCAAGGCCCGCCGCCGCCCTCGATACGAGACGCTCGATGTCGTTGACGCCGCGCAGATGGTCCCGCGCGTCGCCGCGCATCAGCTCATCCTTCGCAAGCTCTGCCACCGCCTCCAGCCTCTGCTCAATCCGGACCACGTCCAGCAGAGGCTCCTCCAGCCAGCGGCGCAGCAGGCGGCCGCCCATGGAGGTCAGCGTTTCGTCGAGCACGCCCAGAAGCGTGCGCTGCTTGCCGCCGTCCGCCAGCGAGAGCGTCAGCTCCAGGTTACGGCGGGCGGCGGCGTCCAGCACCATGAACTCGCGCGTGGAGTAGGTACTGAGAGTCGTGATATGGCCGAGTGCGCCGGTTTGGGTCTCCTTGAGGTACTCGATGACCAACGCCGCCGCTTCGACCCCTGCCGTAAAATCCTCGCAGCCGAATCCGCGCAGGGTCGAAGTTCCGAAGTGTCGGGTCAGCACATCGTGGCCGGTGCGGGAGCGCGGGGCGTCGCGCGGCGTGTAGGGTGTCACGACTACGCCCGTCTCCTGCGTGATTCTTTCGGCCAGTTCCATGTCGCCTGCGGGGACCAGCACCTCCGCCGGCTCCAGCCGCGCAATCTCTTCTATCAGCTTGTCGGCCCTGCGGTCTCCGTCCAATTCCGTGGTCAGGAACTCGCCCGTAGATACGTCCACGACGCCCAGACCCGCCACCGGATCGCCCACGATGGCCGCGACGAGATAATTGTTGGCCTTGGCGTCGAGCAGCGAATCCTCAAAGACCGTTCCCCGCGATACCACGCGAGTCACCCGCCGCTTGACCAACCCCTTCGCCTGCTTTGGGTCCTCTACCTGGTCCATGATGGCGACCCGAAAGCCCTTTTTGATGAGACGCGCAATGTAACGCTCGGCGCTGTGGTGGGGTACACCCGCCATCGAGACGCGCTGGCCTCCATCCTCTCGGCTTGTAAGGGTGATATTGAGCGCGGCGGCGATAGAATCGGCGTCAGGCCCGTACGCCTCGTAGAAATCCCCCACCCGCATCATGAGGATAACGCCGGGGTGCTCGCCACGCGCGTTGAAATACTGCTGCATGAGGGGAGTTTTGGGGATGAAGGGGGGCTGGGGTTCGCCGGGATTATCTGGCTGATTCATGGCGGCAGTATACCGGCGGTGAGAAGGCACGTCAAGTAATCTGCGGGCGTCGATCCCCGGCGAGCGGGCATGCTTATGCCACTCCGCGATCGTGTTTCGATTCGCGGGGTTATTGTTTTTGACCCCTCTATCGCGGAGTTCCGTGGGAGCTGCCGGCTGTCTGCGCTTGTTGTCAACGTAAAATGATGACGCATACAATCGGATGAGGTCGTTTGGTTGTGCTCGCGGGCGCATTATCCTTATGCTCGCGAACGTCCTCCTGCGCTCCGACCTATATACGCCTGGTGCACTCCGAGCCGTGTACGCCTTCCCTCCAGGCCCGCATTATTCATGACTACCGTATAGGGAGAAACCTCCGTCACATACCTGGCGCCGCTTGCCGCTCGCCGCTCACCGCTCACCGGGTGAATAATCCGGGCTAAACCTTCGGCCTCAACTTGCGAAAGTTCGCCAGACATTTCGCGGCGGTCTCAATCGACGGGAATCGGCTGCCCTCCTGTTCGATGAGGTAATACTCCGCACCGCCCTTGCTCTCAGCCGCATTCAAGAGGGCATTCCACGGCGTGTTGCCCTCGCCGAACAGGACGCGATAGCCGCGATCCGCACCCACTCCCGATCCCCAATCCTTCAGATGGAGCGACCGAATCCTGCCTGGATTCGCATTGATCCAGGCGACGGGATCAACTCCCGCTTCCATGCAGGTACCCACGTCGAATTGAAGTGTGACATCCTTGGGAGTATTTGCAGCCAGGAATGGCATGGGACGGAAACCATCCTTCTCCATGAACTCGAGCTGATGGTTATGGTATCCGACGCGCATATTCATCGGCTTCAGCGATTCCGCGGCCTTCGTCAGCGCTTCGGCAATCTTCTTCCAATCGTCCTGATTCTCCGTCATGCCAGGGCTGGCCACCACAATTGTCCTCGACCCAAGGATCCGATTCAGTTCGACGGCCTTTTTGAGGCCGTCTCCTTCCAGGGCTGCACGCGGATTGTGCGTGGAAAGGCATTTGATGTTCAGGTCATCCATCAGCTTACGCACTTCGCGGGCATAGTCCGCCGACCACTGGAAATAGGGTGAGTAGAACTCCACCACCTCGTAGCCCTGCTTTGCCACGGTGCGCACCGTTCCCATCAGGTCCCTGGCCAACTCGTCGCGCACCGAATAGAGTTCCAATCCCACGGGCAGGCGTTTGAATCCCCTTAAGGCGCCGGCTGGCACGGCGCTGCCTGCCGCCGCCACCGCGGACATGATGAGAAATGACCGCCTTGAAAGTGAATTTCTTGACATATTGAAAGTTCTCCTATCGATGTCGTGTTGGTTCGTCGATGATCAATATTTCACCGCACATGGCCCGGTGCCCTGCATGCGCAGCCATGGGTGTCATAGGTTATTCACATGGCGTTGGTCGTGTGGCAGTTATTTTAGTAGTTGAGTGAAGAAGGCGTCCTCGCGACGCGCTTTGGCATCGCGGTAACGGCGGTATTCCCTGACGAGCGCGGCCAATCTCTCCTTCAGAGATTTCCCTGCTAGGAGCCGGGGATCGTAATCGGGGGAGACCTGTATGTGGCTGTTCTGGTACTTGAGGCTCTCATATAGGATACCGCTCCCGTCGTCTGGACGCCTCTTGAGGAAGACGACGTGGCGGGAGAACACATCGAATCCCTCTGGGCCCGCTGTGACCCCGCTGCGAAATAATCGGAGGCGGATACCCTGGGACTCGGGCAGGCTTCCCTTTAGCGACTTCGTCACGTAACAGTCTTCAACGCTCCAATCTCCACTGGTGTTTACCCCGAGGCGTTTCATTGAGCGGGGTTGTACGTGCTCCTCGACGCGGATTAGGAGGACGGCATCGGAGCGTGCCGCCATTGCGTCTAACGAATCGAAAAGGCCGACCAGGTCCCCACCGCGGGTCGAGCCGGAACCATTGCGCGTAAGCGTACCGATTGACAGGGTTACTAAGAGGATGATACAGGTTGTCCGGCGCACCTTGGTTGTCCTCCGTCCGCAGGTTGCGGGACGTCATTCTCTTGCAATCGTGTCGGATACTCGGCTCGTGGTAATTGATAAATGCGGGCCGCGTATACGTCGAACCAGCGCACCGCCCGACTACTCTTCTGGTCGTCGCTGACAACGTTGACACGCTTGATCCACAAATGAAAGACGCTGGTTCTTCAGATTCGGATGAAGAGCTTCCTGCGATACATCCAGAGCAGGATCAACCAGAACACGGCCAAGACCGAGATGCGCTCGCAGATCGGCGCATACACCGCACCGAAGCTCTCAAACACGTTTCGCCCGAAGTGGATCTTCATACTGTTGCGAACCGCTCCGCCAAATACCTGCCACATTATGTATAGCGTTATTGGATTCAGGCCGGCCACTACGAGCGGAAACGCCCAGCGCTTCTTTTCTCGCCAATCGATGATCGCGGCGAAGCCCGCCAGCAGGAACGCCACCAACCCGGCGCTAAAGAGCGTCCAGCTCGGCGTCCAAATGCGTTTCACGATAGGGCACAGCCCGGAGACATGGAGCGCGATTCCAAGCGCGATTCCAACAATGCCCGCAAGCACGAGCCGCTTCAGCTTGTCGGTGATCGTAAGATCGCGTCGCATCAGACGGCCGGCGATCAAGCCGAAGGTCACGGTCACGAGGGAAGGTATGAAGTTCAGAGTCGGATAGCCGCCCTCGGTGTAAGCGAAGGGTGCGGCGCGCGGGAAGAGATTGAGAAACCGGAGGTCGAAGGAGGCGGCAGGATTCCAGTTCTTGTCCCAGTGCGCGGCAAACCCTGCAAGGTGCGGCCAATCGTTCGGGACGCCAACGGAGTTCCAATCAAAGTTCGACGGTGGAAGCGGATAGAACGCGAACAAGAGCCAGTAGACGAAGAGTATGCTGAAGGCTGCAAACCACTGGAGACGAGGCTTGCCAAACGCCAGCAAGAAGAGGAAGGGATATGCCAGCCCGATCTGCGCCAGTACGTTTGTAAATGACCAATCTGTGCGCTGGCTCCAGGACGACTGCAGAAAGACTGACAGCAGAACTAGCAGCACGGACCGCCAGAGTGCATGCCCGAACATGGCGTGAAAGCTCTGACCGCGCGCTAGCCGGTTTGCAATCGACCAGGGCACCGCCGCACCAACCATGAACATGAAGGACGGCTGAATAATATCCCAGAGCGTAAAGCCGGCCCATTGAGGGTGATCGAATTGATACCCGAAAATCACCCATGCCGGGTTGTCGGCAAACTGCTTGGCGACCTGCGGTATCCCGAAACCGCTCGATGCCATGAGCAGCATGATCGCGCCGCGAAATGCGTCCAGCGAAACAAGGCGCTCAGGCGGTGTCTCTGCAACAATATCCGAAATACCCGCATTATCCGAAATACCCGCATTATCCGCGAGCGATGACGGTGTTTGCTCCACGCTTGGCCGCTCAATTTCGGCTGATTATTGATTTATGCTGACCATCGGTTTCCTGTTCGGCGTTATGTTCCATCGGCTATATGAAGATAGATACTGGCATGGTTAGCGCAGGGGTTCTTCGTCGGGGATGTAACTCCTGCAACGGCTTTGTCCCTTGTAACCGGGGATGATTATCTGGCAATCCAGGGTCTTCGACGCGTCGTAGAACGTACGGCTGCCCTCGATCAGCGCTTGCAGTTCCTTGGACTTCGGCATGGGACGACAGGATTTGGAACCGGTGCGGACCTGGAATTAAGCGAGGAGGTCGCGGTCGATGAGGCCGTTTTTCTTGCACCATTCGAAGAAATCGGTGGCAGCAACGGCGTCATGGCGGAGGTTTTTGGCGGGGACCATAGGATTGCTTTTTACAAGTATGACAATTCCAAGTTTACAGGAATTATCAACAAGTTTCAAGAAATCCCAACTTACGGGTTTGTGCCGCGACTCGGATTTGAACCAAGGACACGAGGATTTTCAGTCCTCTGCTCTACCAACTGAGCTATCGCGGCGCACCGGTTTCGACGGGCCTCTATCAATGCGGAAGCGAGAGGGCCATTCGCCTGATAAGTATACTCTTGCGTTCTGCGGTGAGTCAATATTCCCATCACGGTTTTGGCCGCTCAATGGACGTGATTCATAGTATCGAACTGCGCAGCGCAGCGACATAGTGCACCGACAGACATTGCGCCATGCAGGCAGTTCGAGCGGCTTTCAAATATTGAATAGATTCATCGCCTTCTCGAATCCTTCCCGCAGAGCCGCCTCCACCGCGTCCGCCGCTCGATCAATGACTTCCGCTATCGCTTCACGCTCAGCCGGCTTGAACTTTCCCAGCACGTGACCCACCAACTGCCCATTCTGCGCGCCGCCCACGCCGATTCGAATCCGGGGATATTCCCGCGTGTGCAGATGTCGCTCGATAGACGTCAGCCCGTTATGCCCGCCCGCCGATCCCTTCAGCCGCAGCCGCAACCTGCCGACCGGGAGCGCCACGTCGTCCACCACGACAATCACGTCCTCGGGCGCGATCTTAAACATGCCGCATATGCCGGCCGCCGCCTCGCCGGAGAGATTCATATAGGTCATGGGCCGCGCCAGAATCACCTTCTCTCCTTCGATTATTCCATCGCCCATTACCGACCGTAAAGACCGCCTCCGAACCGCGATTCCATGACGATCCCCCAGCTCTTCAATCACCTCGAAGCCCACGTTGTGCCGCGTTCCCTTATACTCCGCGCCCGGATTACCGAGCCCCATTATCAGCTTCATGCCGTGCTCCCCGCTCCAACTGCTGTTTCAGCACGATTATACCTGCGAGTCCACCCCCTCCCAGACGCGTCCCGAGGGCGGGACGGACCTTGAGCAGGACCCATCCGCAATTGACAAACCGCTCGCCCGCGCGATATACTGTCACGGTTGCCGGGTGCCCGCAAGATGCTTCGGCGGCTGGCGGCGCGCAACGGAGATTAAAGAACCGATCCGTCGCGCCCGATAATTCTCTGATGGATTCGTGATTCGCGATTCAGGGACATCCCGGCACGCTTACGCACGCTCGAGGAGGCCCGCTGAATTGCGAATCCTAAATCCTGAATCCTATTCGGGAGGACATGATTCGTGAACGCAGCCAGAAGTTTCGCACTGCGCATCCGCTTAGTGGTAGCGCTAACCACAGCGGTATTGGTTATCGGCGTGGGGACAGCAGCCCGCGCGCAAGATCCTGAGCCGGCACAACTCCACAAGTGGGACCTGAAGGCAGGCGTCTTCTTCCCCACACAGGGCGCTCTCCGCAGCCAGTCCGGCAGCCCCTACATCAACATCGGGGTGGACTACCATCCAGACCTTCGCTACAGGCCCGCCGGCGGCGAAATCTACTTCAATGTGGACTTCAAATTCCGAGGGAGCGGCGGTCTCAGCTATCTCACCATTCCGCTCACCGCAAATATCGTATGGAATCTCACGCCTGTTTCGACGCAATATCGCGTCTATGGCGGCCTCGGAGTTGGCGCATACTTCATCAACACCGGCTTTATCGGCGGGACCCTCCAACCGGGCGTGCGCTTCATTGTTGGCGCGGACATTTCCGAGAAATACTTCCTTGAGCTCGATTACGACTATACGGGCGGATTTACGGACTCTCGGGGCAACGGCTTGCGTGTCGACGGCCTCACCTTCTCCTTAGGCCGCCGATTCTAGGCTACTCCGGGCGCCGGGTTCCGATTCCATTCTCCCGCTTGCTTGCATCTCGCGGAAAATTGTGGGATCCATTCCCGGCGCTCGCGCGTCACTTGTTTTCAAGGAGTCTCCACCGTGCGCAACTCCAAACTCTTCAGCCGTGACAGTCTGGCAATTCTAGCCGGCTTGGCCGTGTTGATTGCTTCCGCCGCGCTCTCCAGCAGCGCCGGCGCGCAGCTTGGCGGCGTCATCCCGCGGCCGCGCGTCAAGGCCGGTATTTTCCTGCCGACCAACACTTCACTGCGGAACGCGGTCGGCAATACCTGGCTCAAGCTCGGCGCGGACGTCAACATTCCCTTCAGTCTTGTCCCCGTCGGCACCGCCCGAGTGGGCATCGATTATGTCGCCAACGGATCCAGCAACATCGTGCCCATCACGGTCATGCAGATTTTTCAGCCCTCCGTCGCCGTGCACAGTCCTATTTACGGGGGCGCGGGCATCGGTCTCTGGACCGGTCATATCAAGGGTTCCGGCACCTCCACGAAATTCGGATTCCGAATAGTGGGCGGCGTCGAGTTCACCGACAAGTTTTTCCTCGAAGCCCAGTATGACATCGTTGATCGCCTGGGCGGAGCCCGCGCCGACGGCTTCTCCATCCTCGTCGGAACGAAATTCTAAAGGGGGAAAACGGAAGACGGAAGTCGGGAGTCGGAATTCAGAAGAACGTCAGTAGGCGGCATTGCCTTTCTTCCGGCTTCCGAATTCTGTCTTCCGACTTCAGTATCTATGTCCGACCACGAAATAAAGCTTTTTGCCGGAAGCGGGAATCCTAAGCTCGCAGCGTCCATTGCGGAATGCTTGCAGCTGCCTCTCGGGAATCTAAAGCTCACAACCTTCGCCGACGGCGAAAAGTACATCAAATTCGAAGAGAGCGTCCGAGGGGCCGACGCCTACGTCATTCAGCCGACCTGCCCGCCCGTGGACAACAACCTCGTCGAGCTTCTCCTCTGCCTCGACGCCCTGCGGCGCGCTTCCGCATGGCGCATCACCGCGGTCATTCCCTATTATGGGTATGCCCGCCAGGAGAAGAAGGACAAGCCCAGAGAGCCGATCGCTGCAAAGCTCGTTGCAGATATCGTGTCCGCGGCCGGCGCGAATCGAGTCATGTGCATGGACCTGCACGCGGAAGCCATCCAGGGATTTTTTAATCTGCCCGTCGATCATCTGACAGCGATAAACCTGTTGAGCGACTACTTCGCGAAGAAGAACCTGAAGGACATCGTAGTAGTATCGCCGGACGAGGGGCGCGTAAAGAAGTCACGCAAGGTAGTGAGCGCGCTGAACGCTCCCCTGGCCGTTGGCTACAAGCATCACCCCGGCTTGGAGGTGACGGAGGTTACGCACCTGGCCGGCGATGTGCAGGACAAAATCCCCATCATTATCGAGGACATGATTACGTCCGGCGGGAGCATGGTCGAGGCGGTGGACGCTCTGCTCGCGCACGGCTGCCGTCCCGAGATCTATATCGCATGCACGCACGGAATTTTCGCAAGAGACGCTGTGGAGCGGCTCACGTCACGCCCTGAGATTGCGGAAATTGTTACGACAGACACCGTTCCACTGCCGCCGGAGAAGCGCCATCCGAAAATTAGATGTCTCTCGGTGGCGTCGCTTTTCGGCGAAGCGATTTACCGCGCGAACAACGACCTTTCCATAACCTCGCTGTTCGACTGAGCCGTGAAATAGGGACAGTCGGCGCGCTGACAACGCGCGCCAACTGTCCCTATTTGGAATCCTCTACGGCTGGCTTGCCAGCCACTCGATGTCTTTCGTGCCCCCCGAAAACGTGCCGTTCGGCAGCTTGTCGCGCTTGCGGCTTTTGGCGTGGCCGTCGCACGCTACAAAGTTGAATCCGCCTTGATGAAGCGGATTTCCATCTTCCAGTGGCCGGTTGACAGCGTCGCGCTGCCCCCACACCCAGCGAATTTCGTGCCGCTCTTCATCCGACGCGGGTTCCGAGGATGCCGGCCAGCCGTCCACGATCAGCAGGGTGTCGGCCGGCCTGGTAAACGCGGCGAGCGGCTGATAGGCCGCTCCCAATCGGGTCCCCGCAGTATCTCGAATATCATTGATCGCATAGTTGTAGGACCACTCCAGGCTGACTCCCTCCGGGAAGCTGCCAACCGCCGCGCCGAACTTGGTTTTGCCTGAGGAGGACGGGCAGTCCAGAATCTGCCGGTTCTTCATGTAAGGCTGAAGCATTTCCCCCCAGAAATATTCCGGATCGCCTCCCATTTCGGTCCCCATGAACTGTTCGTCATAATCCTGGGCGTACATCAGGGCAGCGGCGCCTATCTGCCGCAGATTACTCATGCATGCGATCTGCCGGGCCTTTTCGCGAGCCTGCGCAAAAACGGGAAAGAGAATGGCTGCCAGAATAGCAATAATCGCTATAACGACGAGCAGTTCAATAAGCGTGAATGCCTGCCGGCAGGTTGTTTGGCGCATGGATATCAAGTTTATATCTCCTTAGGATACTGGGTTTTCAACTGCTCAATTTGGGATTCAATTGAGACACGCATAAATATTATATCCGCTCAAAACAAATTGAGTCAACACGTCGTGTTGAAATATTTAGTCCAGGCTAAATATTTTAACATAGCGGGCCTGTGGTATGATGGTGAAGGATAAGAAAGGCGTGTTGATGGGCAGCGATCCGGTGGTGGTTATCGGCGCGGGAGCGGCGGGCATTATTGCGGCATGGCGGGCCGCCCGCCTGGGCGCGCAGGTGCTGCTGTTGGAGAAGAACGAGCGAATCGGCACGAAGATTCTGATCTCGGGTGGCGGCAAATGCAATATTACGCACGCCGGGACCACCGAATCCATGCTCTCGGCGTTTCGCGCGAATGAGGCGCGGTTCATACGGCCCTCCTGCTACCGTTTTACAAATGACAATATCGTAGAGATGCTGACGAGCCGCGGGCTGGAGGTCTATGCTCGCCCGGATGGCCGTATCTTCCCGACTCACGGCACAGCCAGGGATGTAGTCGGAATCCTTGGGCAGTACCTCGATGAGGCGGGAGTCCAGACGCGTCTCAATACGGCTGTCACCGGAATCGAGAGCGGTAGCGACGGCGTGCGCGGCGTGCGTATCGGTCGGCAGGTGAAAGCAGCGCGCCACGTTATTCTTGCTGTTGGGGGCTCATCTTATCCGGGAACGGGAACGACAGGCGACGGCTGGCCCTGGGCGCGGGACCTGGGACACTCGATTGTGAAGGTCCGCGCTGCGCTCGCGCCGATCTTTCTTGAGACCTCGCCGCCCCCGGAGCGGCCGGGAGTGGCGCTTCGTGACTGCGTTGTGAAGGCTCGGCAGGCCGGCAGGGAGATCGTCCGGTGGCGGGGGGACCTCCTCTTCACGCACCGGGGCGTCTCGGGCCCGACGGTTCTGGAAATCAGCCGGGTGGTCGCGGAGAGGCAGAGGGAGGGGACGATTTATCTAGAGGCCGACCTCTTGCCGGACCGTACGTTCGAGGAGTTGGCGTTGGAGACGCGCGAATGGGCGGCGAAGCACCCGCGCCGGTCGATAAGCTCCTTCTTGGAGCCTCTCGTGCCAAACAGGCTTGTCGCGGCGATATTGGAATCCGCGCAGGTCGCGAAGGAGACTACCGGAGCCTATCTGCCTCGCAAAGAGCAGAACAGACTGGTCACCATTCTCAAGGGCTGGCAGATTGGACGCGTCGAGCACGTGCCGCTGGAGAAGGGCGAGGTGGTCGCGGGAGGAGTATCGCTCGACGAGGTTGATCCCCAGACTATGCGATCCAGAGCTGCGCGTGGGCTGTACCTTTGTGGAGAGGTTCTGGACGTCGCGGGGACGGTGGGCGGCTACAACCTGCAAGCAGCCTTTGCCACCGGTTACATGGCCGGCGAGACGGCTGCGAAAGACGCGCTGTCTCAAAAATAGACCTCTTGCAAAAATAGTTTGAACAATCGAATAGGTAATCTGTCATAAATTGCGGCATTGCAGAATAAAGAATGTTATCATACGCAACACTTAGAGCACACGCAACCTACACAAGGAGGCCCGAATCGCATGGTGAAGAATCGAATCGCAATTATTTGTGGAACGGCGCTCGCATTGACGCTGATCGGCGGCTCCGCGCTTGCGCAAGCGCCGGCCGCGGGAGCGGGACAGCCGGGGCAGGGCGGCCAGGGACGTGGCCGCGGCGGACGCGGCGCGTCTTTAACAACTCTGCCGGTTGAAACTCTGGACAAGATCGTCAAGCTGACGCCGGATCAGAAGACGAAGCTGACCGTTATCCGCGATAAATACACGGAAGATTCGCGCTCGCTTCGTCCACAGCAGGGCCAGCCCGCGGATCCGGCCAACGCCGCCAAGCTCCGCGAGCTTTCCACGAAGGCTACGCAGGATGTCGAAGCGCTGCTCACCGCGGACCAGAAGACAAAGTGGACCGACGCGCGAAAGGAGCTCGCGCTCTACAGCTCGGCGGGTATACCGATGGGTCTTTACGGGGACCTGAAGCTGACGGATGACCAGAAGAAGAAGCTGGCCGATCTCCAGAAGGAGACCGCAGCTAAGACACAGGGTATCGCTCCCGACCAGCGCCGGGCGGCCATGCAGGAGGCGCGCCAGAAGGCGGCCGACGTGCTGACCGCGGATCAGAAAGCCGCTGTCGAGAAGTACAACAAGGAGCATCCCCGAGGCCGCCGCCGACAGCCGTAACGGCTGTATCGCCGGATATTTGGGCTGTTCGACACGGGCGAGAGAACGGTTTCTCTCGCCCGTGTCATTTGTACGCCTCCCAGTATCCGTGGCCGTATCTCATCATAGAGTCGCCGTAAGTCGCGGGCGTAGAATCGCGCGGATTCATCCTGACCAATTGGAGGGAACGCGGGACACCGGGGTGAACAGTCGCGTAGTCGCAAACAGATATCAGTAGATTCTTCCGCTCGAGCTTGTGTACGGAGTCCTCATGCGCGCAGCCCCGGAAGCGAATACAGCCAGCCTGTGGACCGAGTACGATCAGATCGACGTCGCGGACATCGTCGTGGACATCGACGCGCCTGATCTGCTGCCCACCTATTCGTACCGAGTGCCCGCCGGCCTGCGTAATGAAATAAAGACCGGTATGTGCGTCCATGTCCCTTTCGGCGGCCAGGATAAGCTCGGCTACGTCCTGGCTCGCCACCGCATGCGCTCCAGCGACCCCCTTGCCGCGCGCCTGAGAGACATCGAAGCAATAGTGGAGGGAGCGGTCACGTTCAATGGCGAACAGGCCGTTCTGGCGCAATGGATAAGCGACCGCTATCTCTGTGACATCGCATCCGCGATTCGGTGCATCGCCCCCGCGTCGATGGGCTCGAAGGTCGTGCGAACCGTACGTCTCGCGGACCCTGGGCTGACCGGCGAGAGCGCCGGAGACGCCATGGTTCAGGCCCATATACTGGAGACTCTTCGCCAGATGGGAGGGTCGGCGGACGCGGAGGCGCTGCGCGACGCGGCCCGGGTCAGCAGCTTCACGACCGCCTATGCCGGACTTATAAAGAAGCGCATGCTCGTGGAGACCCGCGCAATCTCCCGTGCCAAAACGGTGGCGCGCCTAATTCGCGCCTACGAATTGGGATCTGTCACCGATTCACTGTCGGGTCGCCGCTCCCCGGCGGGCGAGCGAATCCTCGCGACGCTTGTCGAGTTGACCCGCGCTGGCGAGACACCTGTCCTCCCTGAGCGGCTGTTGAAAGCCGCCGCCGCCTCGCCCGCGGCCCTTAAATCGCTCGTGGACAAGGGTGCGGTGGTTGTGCGGCACGTTGGTCTGCGCCGCGCGCCCAACAGAACGCCCTCCAGTCTCACGTCGGCGCCCGCCCATACCACGGGACAGAGCGCCGCCGCCCGCGCCATCCGCGAGATGCTGTTACGGAGAGACCCGGCCGGCAGTAATGGAGCGGCATCCCGCGCGCCGTCAACCGCGCTGCTCTTCGGCGTGACTGCCAGCGGCAAGACCGAAGTCTATCTCAGCGCCATCGCCGACTGCCTCAACGCCGGGCGTAACGCCATCGTCCTGGTCCCCGAAATTGCGCTTACGACGCAGGTTGTAGAGATATTCATCGGGCGGTTCGGCGACGAGGTAGCAGTCCTCCACAGCCGTCTTTCGGAAGGGGAGCGACACGACGAATGGCGGCGTCTTCAGGAGAACCACGCGCGAATCGCGGTCGGAGCGCGCTCCGCCATCTTCGCGCCGGTGGACAACGTCGGCCTAATCATCCTGGACGAGGAGCACGAGGCCAGCTACAAGCAGGAGAGCCAGCCGCGCTACCACGCCCGCGACGTCGCCATTGAGCGGGCGCGGCTGTCGGGCGCGCTGGTGCTTCTAGGCAGCGCCACTCCGTCGGTCGAGACGTTCCACGCCGCCGAGAAGGGGGAAATACGCCTTCTCGAAATGCCGGAGCGCATCGAAAGCCGGCCGCTCCCAGAGGTCGAGGTCGTGGACCTGCGCGTGGAGTTCAAGGAGAATAAATCGCTCTTTAGCCGCCGCCTGATCGACGCCATGGAGACGCGACTGGCGCGCGGGCAGCAGGCGATTCTCTTTCTCAACCGGCGGGGATACAACCAGTTCGTTCTCTGCCGGGACTGCGGCTACGTAGCCCGCTGCCCCAACTGCGCCGTCTCGCTCGCCTACCACGCCGCCTGGAACAGTCTCAAGTGTCACCATTGCGACTATGGCAGGATTGCGCCCACCGTTTGCCCGGATTGCAGCGGAACGCGGGTCCGCGGGTTCGGCATCGGCACGGAGAAGGTGGAAGAGGAGGTTCTGAAGCTGCTTCCCTCGGCGCGCGTCGCTCGCCTCGACCGCGACACGACGGCCCGCAAGGGAGCGCATGCCGGGATTCTCCGACAGTTCCGGGAGGGGCAGGCCAACATTCTCATCGGCACGCAGATGGTGGCAAAAGGGCTGGATTTCCCCAATGTGACTCTCGTGGGGGTTGTCAGCGCCGACACCAGCATCAACATGCCGGACTTTCGCGCCGGCGAGCGGACGTTCCAGATTCTGACACAGGTGGCGGGACGCGCCGGACGAGGGCTGCACCCCGGCGAGGTCATTGTGCAGACCTTCAGCCCGGAACACTACAGTGTTCAAAGCGCGGCGCGCCAGGACTATCGCTCGTTCTACGAGAAGGAGATCGCCTTCCGCGAGGAGCTTCACTATCCGCCATTCAGCCGGTTTGCGAATATCGTTTCCAGCTCCGAAGACGCAAAGACGGCCCGCGCCCGCGCGGAGGCGTTCGCCGAGGCCTGCAAGAAGACCTTTCCTAAAGAGGTCGAGCTGATCGGTCCGGCTCCCGCGCCGCTTGCACGGCTGAAGGGCCTCTACCGGTGGCACGTGGTGCTCCGCGCTCCCGCCGCCTCGCCTCTTGCCGATTACGTTCGCCAGGCGCTGTCCGGCCTCGCGATGGATGTGCGGCACGGCCTCTCGGTCGACATCGACCCCACGAGCATGGCGTAATAAGCAGGAGTCGAGCAGAGTCTTCGAGAAGGGGAAGGGATAGGCCCTCACCCCCGGCTTACCCACCACCGGCCCTCCCGAAACGGTAGGGGAGCAGTGACGGTGTGTATCTTCGCCCAGTTAAGCCCCATCCTTACCAAGGAGGGATTGGGGGAGGTTTCCCGAATCGCATGCCGGAGACGAAAATGGCAGTCAGATTCACCAATAAACATAGAACGGCTTGCCTGCTCGCAATCTGCATCGCCCTCCCGCTGACGATCAACGCCGCCGCGCGTCCCGACAACGGGAAAGCCGCTGGCATCTGGTGGGCATTCACAACGCCTATCAAACCCGCCCCTCCGGCAATCCAAAATCCAAAATCCAAAATCCAAAATCCCATCGACTCCTTTCTTCTCGCGAAGCTGAACGCAAACGGGCTGGACTATGCGCCGCCCGCGGACAGCCGCATCCTCATCCGGCGCCTGACCTTCGACCTGACCGGCCTTCCACCCGATCCGGGGGACCTGGATGAGCCTTACGAAAAGGCGGTGGATCGGCTTCTGGCATCGCCGCGCTACGGAGAACGCTGGGGGCGGCACTGGCTCGACGTGGTGCGGTTTGGCGAGAGCGACGGCGGCGAGCACAACTACGAGCGGTTCAACGCCTGGCCCTACCGCGACTATGTTATCGACGCGTTCAACCGCGACGTGCCCTACAACCAGTTTGTCCGCGAGCAGATCGCCGGGGACATCCTCACCCCGAACGACCGTTCCCGAATCGCCGCGACCGGGTTTCTCGTGTCGGGGCCATGGGACCAGGTAAGCGCCGTCCTGAACAAGGACCCGATCATGCGCAAAACCGCGCGCATGGACGAGTTGGACGACATGGTTACCACGACCTGCTCCACCTTTCTCGGCCTGACCGTGAACTGCGCGCGCTGCCACGACCACAAGTTCGATCCGATTCCATCGCGCGATTATTACAAGATAGCGGCAGCGTTCAGCGGCGCGGGATTCGGCGAGCGAGTCGTGGCGAGCGATGACGAGCGCGCGAAGTATGATGCGAAGGTCAAGCCTCTGCGCGCCGGTCTCGACGGGGTGCGGGAGGAGTTGGCGGGCATTGAGAAACCGGTATCCGCGAAACTGCTTTCAGTGAAGTATCGGGCGTTTGACGAGCGGCGCCGTAACGAGGCGCGGAGAATCCCTCTGAATCCTATTTACAACCGCGATTCATTTTCCGCCGTCACTGCTAACCACTGGCGATTTGTGGTTAGCGGAAACAACGGCAGCCGCGCGCGCATCGATTCGCTGGAGCTCAAGCCTAGCGGCCATTCGGTCCGGGCATGGCGCGCGGTAGGGGATGCGAATCCGGACACGCCGGCCATCCTCGCCATCGATCTACCCGTCGCTCAAAACGTTACGGACGTGGCCTGGTCGGTGAACGAGGCGACTGGTGAGAAGGACGGACTCCCGAACATCTATCGCATAGAGGCTTCCAGCGACGGCAAAACGTGGCTGACCGTCGCCTCGAATCTTAACCACGTCAGCACGCTGGAGCTGGAGCTGCCGGACCTGACGGACGATGAACTGAATGCTGCACTGACGCCCGAAGCGCGCCGGAGAAGAGCGGAGCTTTCAAAAAAACGCGAAGACATCCAATCCAAAATAGGCTCTATTCCCACCCCCGCGCGACTCTACGCGGTCAATCCTCACACGCCGGAAAAGGTCTCACTGTTGGAGAGGGGGAGCGTGGCCAAACCGCTCGAAGAGGTGTCGCCCGGCGGCCTGACGGCTGTCCGCCAGCTTCCCGCCCAGTTCGTCCTGACGTCCGGGGCGGACGATGGACAGCGGCGCGTCGCGTTTGCGGACTGGATAACAGACCCGCGCAACCCGCTCACCGCGCGTGTTATCGTAAACCGAGTCTGGTACTACCACTTCGGCAACGGAATCGTGAATACGCCGAGCGACTTCGGCGTGAACGGCGACCGCCCATCACACCCCGAGCTGCTGGACTGGCTGGCGGTCTCGTTCATGGAGCACGCCTGGAGCGTGAAGTGGCTGCACAAGCTGATTGTCACGTCCCAGGCCTACCGTCAGTCGGCGACCTTCAACGAAAAGGCGCATCGAATCGACGCCGGAAACCGCCTATTGTGGCGCATGCCACTCCGCCGCATCGATGCCGAAACGCTGCGCGATTCGGTGCTTTCTATTAGCGGAAGCCTGGACCTCAAGGCAGGCGGCCCGAGCTTCCCTCTGCACAGCAAGGGCGCGCGCGGTTCGTACATCTATCACGCGCTGGATAACGACGGCCCGGCGGTGTGGCGGCGAGCGGTCTACCGGTTTGTGGTGCGCGGCGGCGACCGCATTCTGTTGGACAGCTTCGACTGCCCGGACCCATCCGTTGCGACGCCGCAGAGAACCATTTCGAACACCCCGGTCCAGGCGCTTGCGCTGATGAACAACGCCTTCGTAATCCGGCAGGCGGAACTATTCGCAGGGCGGCTTGAACGCGAGAGGCCGGGGAACCTATCCGGCCAGATAGAGCGCGCCTATCTGCTTGCGTTGGGCCGCAGCGCGAGTCCTTCAGAGATTGCTACCGGATGCCGATTCGTGGAGAATCGCTCCCTGGGTCTCTACTGCCGCGCGCTGCTGAACGCGAATGAGTTTGTTTACGCGCCGTAAGGGCGGGTGAGTGGGGCGTCGGGTCGTTGGGGCGTTGGGGCGTCTGGTCGTTGGGTCGTTGGGAAATGGCGATTGCCAGCCGTAATCCGCAAAATATAAGGTCAACAAGCTATGGCACACGAGAACTGTAAACGAGAAGAGAGACTGCCGACCCGGCGCGAGCTGCTCTGGGAGATAGGCGGCGGACTGACGGGCATCGCTCTTGCCGCGCTCATGGCGGATGAAGCGGGCGCGTCTACGCTAAGACCCAACGACCCAGGGTTCCCGCGCCCACCACTGGTCCGAGGGCGTGGGACGACCCAGCGACCCGCCGTTTCACATTATCGCAGCAGAGCGAAAAACGTCATCTTCATCTCGCTGCCCGGCGGTCTCAGTCATCTCGATACGTTCGACTACAAACCCGCCCTGCTGAAACATCACGGTCAGGAAGTGAAAGGATCGAACGTTATCGTCCCGTTCAACGGCAAGCGCGGCACGGTGCTGAAAAGCCCGTGGGAGTTCCGTCCGCGCGGGAAGTCCGGCAAGTGGGTGAGCGACCTGCTTCCGCACATCGGCGGCTGCGCGGATGAGCTGACTTTCATTCACTCCATGACTTCCCGGAGCAACGCCCACGGTCCCGCGCTGTTTCAGCTTTCGACCGGCTTTCTGTTTCAGGGATTTCCGTCCTCCGGCTCGTGGATAAGTTACGGGCTCGGCTCCCTCAATGAGAACCTGCCCTCGTTCGTGGTGCTGCCGGACCCACGCGGCCTGCCGCCCTGTGGAGCCGCGTTGTGGGGCAACGGATTCCTGCCCGCCTCACACCAGGGGGTCATCTTCGGAGAGGAGAAGCAGCCCATCGCCGATCTGCGCCCGCCCGGCAGCATCTCTTCCGGCGATCAGGCGGCCACCTATGATCTGCTTTCGCACCTGAACGAGAGCCACCTGAAGGAGCATCCGGGCGACGACGCGCTGGTCGGGCGAATCCGCGCCTATGAGCTGGCCGCCCGCATGCAGGTGAGCGCTCCGGAGGCGACGAGCTTGAGGGGTGAGAGCGAGAGAACGAAGGAGATGTACGGCCTGAACGATCCTCTGACCCGGCCCTACGGATACAACTGCCTGCTGGCCCGGCGGCTCATCGAGCGGGGAGTGCGCTGCGTCCAACTTTACAATGGAGGCCACTTCGGGGAGCCGCGCATAAACTGGGACGCCCACGAGGACCTCGTCGCGAATCATGCGAAGAACGCGGCAATTCTCGACCGTCCCACGGCGGCGCTGCTGAAGGACCTGAAACAGCGCGGGATGCTGGACGAGACGCTTATCGTCTTCACCACCGAGTTCGGCCGGCTGCCGGTTACGGAGGGAATCGGCGAGGCGGGCCGCGACCACAATCCGGAAGGGTTCACTATCTTCTTGGCGGGGGCGGGAATCAAGCGAGGATTTTCGTACGGCCAGACGGACGAGCTGGGTTATCGCGCCGATCAGCCGGTTACTCTCTACGACCTCCACGCTACGGTCCTGCACCTGCTCGGCCTCGATCACACCAGGCTCACCTTCTATCACAACGGCTCGAATCGAAGGCTGACCGACGTGCACGGCCATGTTCTGCAGCCGGTTCTCGCATAGATTCGCGGTCCGACACGCGTATCCCAGTATAGTAGGGCAGGATGAAGACGGCGCTGCAATTTATAGAAGGCCCAGAACCCTGCCTCTATCTGCCGGACCGGCTGGCGACGCAGGAGTACGTGGTGGTGGCGCGACTTTCGCCGCTTGAGTACGAGCGCAAGATGGACGAGGGCTGGCGCAAGTTCGGCGCTTTCCTTTTTCGTCCCATGTGCGGCGCGTGCCAGGAGTGCCGGCCCATACGGATTCCGGTCGCTCAATTCTCGCCTGACCGGAGCCAGAAGCGCGCGCTGAAGCGAAACGCGGACCTGCGGGTCCTCGCCGGGCGGCCATTGGTGGACGAGCCGAGGCTGGACCTCTATCGCCGCTACCACGCGGGCCAGGCGGAGCGAAAAGGCTGGCCCGCGCGGGACGGCGACCCGACGGACTACGCGCACAACTTTGTCCGCAACCCCATTTCCTCCATCGAAATCTCGATCTGGGAAGGTTACGCCCTGCGCGCAATCGTGCTCACCGATGTTACCCCGAACACGGTCTCCGCCGTTTACCACTTCCACGACCCTGAATATCCTGACCGGAGCCTCGGCACGTTCGCGATTCTCCAGACCATCGTGCTGGCGCAGGCGCTCGAAAGGCCGTACGTCTATCTTGGCTACTACGTGTCGGGATGTGGAAGCATGGCCTACAAGGCCCGCTACCGTCCGTGCGAGGTCATGTCGCCTGATGGCATGTGGCAGGTGGTCTGTAGAGAGGAATGAGCGCCGACGGACGACCTCCGCTGACATCATTCCGACCAAGCGTATAGTCGTGGTGCCGTCCCGTGGGAATCTCGTATCTGCGGATTCCGAGAGGACGGCTCGATTCTACCTGGCGCTAGAAAGCCTGGCGGCCCGAGCGGCGTTCGCGGCAGGAGGGTGATTCGGGACCATCGCGCTCCATTCCAGCTAAGGGCTCTGGTCGGAGTCGATGGTGTTGGTTACGGAGCCTGAGGTGATGCTGAAGTCCGGTCCGACAGTGGACAGCGAGAGACTGCCGTTGAGGTCGCCCGTGGACAGCCACACGATGCCCCGGACCTTTGTCGTGTCCGATCACCGCGCCGTGCTCGTTAATCGTGATCGTAGAACCGCCAGACAGATTTGAAGTCACTCTTCGGTGGCGCGTTGGTGAGGGCGGCGCGAATGAGCTCGATGGGGATGGCGCTCTGCTTCAGGATGGCGTCGTGGAAAGCGCGGTCGGTCATCTTGCCGGAATCGACAAGATCGTGGTGCAGCGCGCGAATCTGGAGGCCGCCGAGCATATAGGCGCACTGGTAGAGCGGGGAATAGTCGCCGGAGAAGCTGCGGCGCACCTCGGCGGCGGCGTTGTCGCGTTCGTGACCCACGCGCTTGACCAGGAAATCGATGCACTCCTTCGGCGTCATCTTCTCCAGGTGGAAGCTGAGCGAGAAGATGATTCGGGCGCACCGGTGCATCCGCCAGAAGAGCATGCCAACCCGATCCTCTGGCGACCGCGCGAACCCCCTGTCCCACAGAAGCATCTCCCAATAGAGCGCCCATCCCTCGATCCAGAAGGACGTTTCGAACTCGCGCCGCCACGTGCGGTAGCGGTCCAGCATAAAGAGCTGGAGGTGGTGTCCCGGAATCAGCTCATGGTGGACCGTGGCGCGCGCGAAGTGGACGTTGTTGCCCCGCATGGACATCATCTTTTGCTCGTGCGGCATCGTATTGGTGGGAAACGAGACGATGATCGATTCGCCGCCGAGAAAGAAGGGATTCACCTTCTGGCGCTCCGGAGACATCATCTCCATGCGCCACGTCTCTTTGGCGAGCGGCGGCACGGTCACCAAATCGTGGTCCTCGACGTACTTGATTGCTTCCTGCGCTAGGTCTCGAATCATCGCGGGCTGCTTGCCGGGCTCCACGTAGAGCGTCTTCACCTTCTCCAGCGCCTTGTGCCAGTCGTCGCCGAATCCCATCTCGGCCGAAGCCTTTTTCATCTCGGTTTCGCACCACGAGAACTCCCGATTCGCGATGGCTACCAACTCATCGGGAGTGTAGGGGATCATCTCGTGCGCCAGTTCCGCCATCAGCGCGTCGCGACCAATCGGATCGCCTACGATGGTGTCCGTGTCGCCCGGCCTGATTCCTACCAGCTTCTCCTTGATCACTGCGGCATAGCTTGACAGAGAGGCATCGACCGTCTTGTACGGCTCGCGCACCCACCAACTGAATAGCGGATCGTAGCCGTTGTAGAAGTCGAACCAGGCCTTCAGGGATCGCTGGAGGCTCTCCACCGTATGCGCAGCCCGATTCGCGACCGTCTTTTTGACCTTGAAGCCCGCATCCACCGTCTTGTGCAGATCGCCTATCTGATGGTTGAGCGTGTTGAGCAAATCCGCCGCTTTCGAGGGGTCCAAGCCCTCCATGCGGCGGCGCGTCTCCTCCAGATTGGTAATCACGGTCGCGAAGGGGACCAGAGCCGCGGTCTCTCTCTGCGCCTTGGCCTTCAGATCCAACCTTCGCAACGCGTAGTCGAGGTGGTTCTTGAACAGCAGGTAGTCGACGTGGCCATCCAGGTTGAGCGAATCGAACTTCACCGGCTTCAGCGCGGCCATCCAATCCATTAGAAAGCGCGTGCGCCGCTCGGTGCGCTGCGGCGAGTATTCGACCGGGAAGGAGCGGTCGAGGCTCGCCTCATCGGTTACAAACCGCTCGATGAGTCCACGCATCTCGCTTGCGGGCGACGACATTTCCTCCCTGGCTTCCGCTGCTCTTCCCACGCTCTCTCCTTTTGCACCCGCCTGCACGCTCGCATGAATGGGTAGACCACTCATGCAGATCGCCAGCGCCGCGAACAGACTTGCTAGAAGTGTCCCTGTCAACCCAACTCTCCTCTCCTCTGATTCGGCGCATGCGCGTCACCACCGAATCACACTGTTGATGACGGGCCGTTGACATACCTTCCCGCGCCGTGTAATCTGTTGGATCCTCTTCTGGTCGCCGAAATAGTCGATTTCCCTCGCAGGCCCTTCATTGCAATACCCGTTCTGAAGTGATAGAATGCTCTTAGGAGGAATGAACAGGTGAAATTGGATCGGATCGCTATCAACCCGAACCGCATGAATGGTCAGCCCTGCATTCGCGATATGCGGCTCACCGTGCGGAGAGTAATCGAGCTCCTTGCCGCCTACTCGGACCGCGAGGACTTACGGCGAGAGTTTCCGCAGCTGGACGAGGAGGACATTCACCAGGCTCTCATTTACGCCTCCACATACCTCGATGATCGCATTGTAGACCTGCCCCCACGCTATGAAACTGCTGCTTGATCAGGGCCTGCATCGCTCAGCGGCAGCGCGGTTGCGTCACGTGGGAATAGACACTATTCACGTCGGCGAAATCGATATGTTCGCGGCAGAGGACCTAGATATCCTTCAGTGGGGACGTGAAGAAGAGCGCGTCGTAGTCACTTTGGATGCGGCTTCCACGCGATACTCGCACTCTCCGGCGCGGGCGATCCCTCCGTCATCCGAATTCGTATCGAAGGACTGCAGGCCCCGGCGCTGGTGAGTTTGCTCGAACAGATCACCACCCTGTTCGACGAGGACTTACAACAGGGAGCCGTTCTGACAGTTCAGCCAGGACGAATTCGTATTCGCCGGCTGCCCCTCGTGCATAGCGAAACATGAGCTGACCAATTTACCTTGTCTGAGATGACGGCCTATTTCAACCCTGGACGGGCCGGGAATCAATTCTTGGTGACGCGAACCCAATCGACTATAAACCGGGCTTTGCCCGCCTTGATGAGGTCCGTCGTGGGGACCGGTATGCCCGGATAGGGCGACTTTACGCCGTTGGTCTTGATCGGATAGGCCCCGCCGAGCGCGAGGTTCAGAATCAGGTACTTGGGATTGTCGTAAGCCCACCGGCCATAGCGCTCGACCATTGGACGCGTGGCCCGATAAATGACGGTCTCGTCCACTTTGAAGACAAAACCTTCGGGCGACCAGTCTACAGAGTAGACATGCCATGCTGTGGCGTCCGCCTTCGCCGAAAAGTAGGTCTTGTTGACCAGCGGCGTTTCGCCTGAGTAGCCGGGTCCGTGGAGCGCGACTCCGGTCCAGTCGGGCTCGCCCACGTTCTCCATGATGTCGATTTCGCCTGTGTCAGGCCATCGGCCATTCCCGAGCGCCCAGAAGGCGGGCCAGAGACCCGTGCCCGCGGTCATCTTGATTCTTGCCGAGGCGGTGCCGTTGGCGAACTCAAACTTACCGCGCGTATCGATTCGTCCTGAAATGAAGTCGAACTTACGGCCCTCCTTCGTGATGAATCCGGGCCGGTATTTCGCTTGAATCACGAGCGCGCCATTCACTGCTCCGGCGGCCTCCGGTCCGTGCGAGATATAGACGTTGTCCTTGGAATCGAAATACGCCTGCTGCTCGTCGTTGTATATTTCGCCACTCACCACCACGTTCCACTTGGACCGGTCGAGCTTGTCGCCGCTGAAGTCGTCGAAGAAGATCGTTTCCGGCGTTTTCGACGACGCCGGTAGCGGGTTCCTTTGAATCCTCGGCATGCCGATCGCGGCTGCCGAAATTAGCAGAATTGCCGGCAGCGTCACGTTTTTCGCGAAAATCGTCATCACGGCGACTAACCCTCCATTCACATATAACAGGCAGAAAAACCCGAATCGAGTCCCTCTTTCCCATCAGCACTCCGCAAGATTGACCGGGATTTGGAGCGCGAGACCGCCCTCGGAGGTCTCCTTGTACTTGGTGTTCATGTCGAGCGCGGTGTTCCACATCGACTTGACCACGGTGTCCAGCGAGACCTTGGCGTTCGCGGGGTCGCTCTCCAGCGCGAGATAGGCGGCGGTGATAGCCTTGTGCGCGCCCATGGTGTTACGCTCGATGCAGGGAATCTGGACCAGGCCACCCACGGGGTCGCAGGTGAGGCCGAGGTGATGCTCCATCGCGATCTCCGCCGCCATCAGCACCTGCTCCACCGACCCGCCGAGACACTGCGTTAGGCCCGCCGCGGCCATGGCGCTGGAGACGCCGATTTCCGCCTGGCAGCCGCCCATTGCGGCGGAAAGAGTCGCGCCCTTCTTGAAGATGCTGCCGATCTCGCCTGCGGTGAGCAGGAACGGCTCGAAGCAGTCCTCCTCGGACCCATGAAAGCAGGCGAAGAACATCATCACCGCCGGAATCACGCCGGCCGCGCCATTGGTCGGGGCGGTGACAACCCTGCCGAATGCGGCGTTCTCCTCATTCACCGCCAGCGCGAAGCAGCTCACCCAGCGGGATACTTCTTCAAATGCGGCGCCTCCGCTCCGAATCGCCTCCATCCATGCATCCACGTCGGTGAAGGGGCAGTCTCCCAGCAGCTTGCGGCTCATTCCCTCGGCGCGGCGCACCACGTTGAGCCCGCCCGGCAGCGTGCCGCCCGTATTGCAGCCGCGAAAAACGCACCCCTTCATGGTCCGCCATATGCGGCGCAGGCCGTCGTGAATCTCTTCATCGTTTCGCCAGACCTGCTCGTTACGGAACACGACTTCCGGTATGGTTAGGCGATTCTCGCGGCAGTGGCGCAGGAGGTCACCGGCATTCTCGATGGGCATTGGGAGCGGGACGCAGGCAGCCTGCGAACCGGGAGCCAGTTCCTGTACCACAAAGCCGCCGCCTACGGAGTAGTAGGTCTCCTCGATCAACGCGTCGGCATCAAGCCGGGCTGTAAACCGGAGGGCGTTCGGGTGGAAAGGCAGAGCCACGGCGCGGTTGAAAACAATGTCCGTCGACGGATCGAAGGGGATGCGCTTCTCCTGGTCCAGCAGGATGGATTTGGATTCGGTGACGGCGTCTACCGCCGCGGGTATCGCCGACGGATCGATGGTTTCCGGGTTTTCATTGAGCAGGCCGAGCATGACCGCGATGTCGGTTCCATGGCCCTTGCCGGTCTTCGCCAGGGAGCCGAACAACTCCACGCGAATCGAGGCAAGTTGGATCAGCTTTCCATGCTCGCGGCACGCGCGCAGAAACCGCTGGGCCGCGCGCCACGGTCCCATCGTATGCGAGCTGGAGGGCCCCACGCCAATCTTAAATATGTCGAATACGCTGATGGATTCCATGCTGGTGTCTATCGTACCTGATACGCATGATCTCGAGATATTTCGATGGCTAGATGCAGCGCCGCCCAACGCGCGGAATCCCTGGGACTATTGAACCACTTGCATATGTTAGGTTCCGCCAGCGAGCGAGGCACTAAAGTGACCTCGCTGGAGGGCCTGCGGATGCAGGTAAGGGGACAGTTGCCTGCTCCCCTCCCTACCCGAACCGTACGTGCGGATTTCCCGCATACGGCTCTCCACCGAGTCAGCCCTTCCGGGCAGGTACAGACGAATGACCCGCGAGAT
>JBBROJ010000068.1:0-26409 GCA_038229495.1 Chthonomonadales bacterium | reverse complement strand
TCGCTCCTCCGACCGGTTGGTCGCCCCCCCCCCGCGCTAAAGGTCCCGTTCGGCAAAACCCGCCGCAACCTCCGCACCCGCGCTCCACCTAATTTCCAGTCGTCTACGACGTTCCGTCCAACAGATTAATTTGGAAGCTCATGTCGACGAAAGGAAACTGGAAATGCGATTCAATAGAATTCTCATCACGGCGCTGGCGATGGCTGCGATACATGTTATTCCGCGGCCTGCAATGGCGCAATGGACGCATGGCTCGTATTCTGTTAATCAGGTCCTCACTAACATCGGCAACCATACCTATAGCGCGGGTGCGAACAGCGGGACTGTTGACGCCACAAAAGATTCAAGCGGCTCCTCAAGCATCCGAGTTGAGTTCAAGGCGGAGTTTAGCGCAAACTCTGGTGACCCAAGTCTTAATTTGGTCGGGCACGGGACATTGACAGGCGGAGGGAGCGGAAGCAATTACAGCGGGACAGCTGCGGTGGAAGGAATGACCGGAGGAGTTATCTCTCGTTCTTTTCAGTCGCCCAACTCCTTGAACTCGTCCGAGACGCTTGGAGGCGAAACCGCGCAATTAGCGCCTGGACCAATAACGGCCTACGTCATCGCCTCGGCTTCGGCGGGTGTTATGGGAAGCGGCAACACATGTTGGGCTGACAGTGTTGTGTGGTACGCATTCTAAGGACATGTTTCGGTTGCCATCTATATCCTGCAAGACTCTCGATGGCGACTGATATAACTCAACCATCATGCGTTTTGGAGAAATCAGATGGTCCGTAACTACATATCAAATCTCATTAAAGCTACCACCGGTGGATGTGCTCTTGTCGCTCTACTGATCACTTCGGGCAGATCTCAAGGCATCGATCTCCTTTCTGGTTCTGGCATCGTGAGGCATTCTGCCTCTCGACGCCAGAAACTGCCTTTACCAGATCTCGACAAGCAGATAGAGTTGAAGACCGCAGGCGACCTTCCGTCGGCAATGCGGGCGCTCTCAGAAGCAAGCAGAATCTCGATTATCGCGGAGGGCTCTCCGAATCCGAGGCAGGCAAACCTGACGGTGAAAAGCACCGTGCGGCAGGCACTTGACAAGATTTGCGACGCCTACGACTACCGCTGGGCCGAAACCTCCGGCGGCATAGTCTTGCTGACGCGCCGATTCTCTTTGCCCGGCGAGATTCCCCAGATGAATCTTGCCGAGATTCGGCAGGCGGCAGCTGACATGCTGACAATCCTCCCCGCCTGCGATGTGGACCTCGCACGTCCCCACCGCATTTGGGGCGAAATGCTCCAGCGAATCTCCGATGGGCTTTCCAGCGAGCAAGTTACAGCGCTTCGCAATCATTCCACGCTTCCTTTTGCAAAGTTGACACCACAACAGCAGGCTGCGGTTTCCGCCACAATCAACGCCCGGGTGTACGGAGCTCCGCGCGCTTATTGGTACCGGTTGTATCTGCTGCTCGGCGGAGCCGGGTCTGCTTCAATACATTCCAACGACTACAGCGCTACTGTCAGACACATAAGCCTGACCGGCCCACGTAAGGATGGCGGCCCTGTCCAACTGCGTCTTGGCGAAATGCCCCGCGGTGAAGTCGGCGCGGTTGAAACCGAACGGCGATCAAGCGCTCCATCTCTGGTTATGTCAAAAGAGGAAGTGAAATCGTCTATCGACACCAAGCGTATATCCGACCACCCACTAGACAGACATGTAACGCTGTTCAAGGATTCGGCAACCCTGCGCCATATCGCCTCCGAAATAGCCCGACAGTGCGGCACTCACATGGAAACCACCGCTGCGATTTCCGGCCATAAGGTTCACGCATTCTTGACAGATGTTCCGTGCCGCGCTGTTCTCGACTCACTCTGCGTCCTGGGAAATTGGGTATGGAGGCCAACCGAAACAGACCATTATCTGCTAACCCGGCCAACCGCGCGCGCGCAACGCGAGCCAGAGCAGGTCGCGAAGGCCATGCAGAAAGCGCTCCCGAGAGACCTTCTCGATTATCTTGGACTAATCGATTGGGGCAAGCGGAGTCCGGAAGACCGGCAAGCTATTCACATGACTCATCTCGACACGAGTAACGTGGAGGCCGCCCGTTTGTACATTACAGATGCGATCACCCCCCGGTTCAGAACTGATTCGAGCATTTTGCTTGACGCCCTTCCGTCGGACACTCAAAATCGCATAGCCTTCGTCGCTTTCTACGACCGCTTTACAGACGGTTCTGCTCCTCTGTACAATGCTCTGGATGTTCAAGTCATTGTCATCGAGCGATGCTACCTGAGCCTGGAGCACGACGAGATTCTTATGGTACAGATGCTGCTGCGACCGAATTACCCAGCCGGTTTCGGAGCCAACGTAGTTAATCGGTAGACCATGTATTCGAACCTTCAATGCCCTAAATGCGCGACAGAAACGGATGCACCACTGTGGGCTACGCTATTACCCGCAGTGGCTACATCCACATTCTCGCCGCCATTGTGATCAGGGAGCTAAGCTATGAAGCGCATATGGTCAGTTCGTACGATTGCACCCCGAATGACGTGCTCCGCTCTGCCGTTCGTAACTTTCCTACTCATCTGCAGCCGGACGGTTTCCGCCTCTCCAGACCGTGATGAGGCCCGGAAGCAGTCTTCGACAGCAAATCGGCAGCAGGCGCACGCGATCCCCAGGCTGGACAAACAGATCGAGCTGACGGTATCCGGCGACCTTCCGTCCGCGCTAAAAACGCTGTCGAGCGCCGGTGGAATTTCGATCATCGCGGACGCGGCGCCGACCAGGAAATTCGTGACGTTAACACATATCGGTTCGGTCCGCCAGGCGCTGGACAAGGTGAGCAGCGCCTACGACTATCGCTGGTCTTTAACTACCGGCGGAATCGTACTGTTCACGCGTAAATACTCCGATCCGAACGAGCTTCCTCAGATGAACTATGCGGAGATCCGGCAGACGGCGGCGGACATGCTTACAATTCTTCCGGCGCTCGACATCAACCTAATTGATCCGGATCAAGTTTGGATTGGCTCGATGATGCGGCTGGCGGACAGTATGACCCCGACCCAGGTTCGCACAATGAAGAGCGGAAAGACGATTGGCTATGCCGACCTGGCGCCGCCGCAGCAGAGAGGGATGTCGGACCTAATCAACTCTCGCGCGTTTGGCGCTCCTCGCGGTTGCTGGTATCGCCTCAACCTCTTATTGAATTCCTCGAAGTCCGCCGTAATCGAATCGCGGTTCCTCAATGACAGGGACAAGTGTGCCGTCCTCACGGCCTCGCGGACAGATGGACCGCCGGTTGAGACCCGAGTCGCGAACTACCCGGCGAAACGCGAGGACCAAAATAGTCCGCAAACCGATCCGTCACCCAAAGCTCCGGCGGCTCCGGCAATGGAAGTGTCCGCAGGGACAGCTAACTCGAAGTCCGATGATCCTGTAAGCCGTAATGTCGCTGTCCGCGCGGAGGACGTCTCCCTTGGGAAGCTTCTCGCGGAACTGAGCCGCGCATGCGAAACACGCATTGCCTGTAAGGAGGCCATTGCCGGGCATAAGATTCACGTCTATGCAGGCGGCGTCTCTTGTCGGAGTCTGCTCGATTCGCTATGTGAAGCGTGCGGCTGGACCTGGAGACTGACGGAGGCGGATCATTACCTGGTAACGCGCTGGACAGCCCGTCGGCAGAGAGGAACGGAGCAGATCGCGCGGGCCATGCAGAAAGCGCTGCCTCGCGACCTGCGGGACTATCTGGGAATCATAAATTGGGACAAGCGGACGGCTGATGAAAGACAGATGATTGTTATTCAGCGCTCAGGGTCAGGACCCGTGGATAACATGCAAAAGGGACTATCCGCAACCCTCGCCGTCTTGCTGGAAGAAACGCCTTCCGTTAAGACTGCATCTCTGCCGGCAGCGATGCAGGACCAGGTGGCATGCGTAGCCTTCTTCAGCCAGTTCAGGCACGGATCCGGTCCTCTTTACAACGCGCTTGACATTCAAATCATGGTTCCGGAGCGCTCTTACTTAAGGGTCGAACAGGACAACATCCTGCTGATCGATATGCTCATTCGCCCAAATTATCCTATCGGCTTCGGTGGAAGTATTGTCGGCCGGCGCTAGGCTATCTCGGCAAAGGATGCGAGAGAAAGATAAAAGTTGAATGAAACCAGTAATTGGATTTTTCGGTGTCGTGATGGCATGTTGTCTCGCAACCGGTCTGGCGCCCATCGTGGCGCAGACCCGCGGCAATCACGCCGAGGCCGTTGACAAGCGGATGGCAAAGCGGATTACCGTGTTATATGGTAATGCGGACATTAAGGTCGTGCTTAAGGATCTCTTCAAAAAGGCCGGTGTACGCTACCGGCTGGAATTCGTTAAGTCCGCAGCGATAACTGTACATGCGGAACAAACACCGGCTTTGATGGTCCTGCAGTCGATAATGCGCTGTACGCAGTCGGATGTGCAGTTGGCCTATCGTCTCGATCATGGTGTTTATGTCGTCATCCCGGCCGGAAAGAAGTAAAGCAACGCGGTGAGCTGGTGACCACTCGACATCCGGGCTCGTAAGCCCGCGAATCAGGGTCGTTTTGCCGTGATCCATGTGTTACGCATCTGTTATAATAACGCCATTACTACTTCAGGAGGCCTCATATGCGCGCTGTATCGAGCAAGGAAGCTTCGCTGAATCTCGAAGTGCTGCTCACGCGCATGATGGACTATGCGGACCCTGCCATCTTGGTCACCGAGTCGGGCGAGCAGGTAGTAATGATGCCGCTCGATGAATACAACGCATGGCGCGAGACTCACTATCTTCTTGCGAGCCCCGCAAACGCGGCTCGCCTCCGGCGCTCGATTGTCGAGGCTGAAGCCGGGGCAGCTGAAGAGTGGAGCATGTTGAAAGCATGAGGCTTTGCTTCACGTCCACGGCCTGCACCTTGACTGACCCCCATAAATATCTGTTTCATGCGCTTGGTGAAAGCGTGGGAATTACATAGGGGCCTTTGGGGATGACCGCGATTCGCGCGCTCGGACCGTGCCTCTCCAGGGCGGCAGCCACTCCAAGTTCCACGGTGGCCGCGGGCGTTACGAAGCACTGCGCAAGAGTTTCGCTCGGGATGCCGGCAGCGACGCAGTAGACGGTAGTGTCGCGCACCGCCTTGGCAAGCTCCTCTACCTCCCATTGGTCCGGCACAAACGTCCAATCGTCCCGCAGCATCGCCTCCATATAGGCCGGCAGGTCATCATTCTCCACAAGCTGGCGGCGGAACGGCTCGCTGCCGATACCCTCGGCGCATTCCGCCGCGATGACGATGCTGCCGCCCGGCTTCACGATGGGCAGCGCCCCCACCATTCCCTTCACCGCCTGATAAAAGGTCGCATCCAGCGGCGCGCCCGCGCACGTGGTGACGACGATATCGACCGGCTCGGCTACCTCCGCGCGTACATGGTCCTCCGCGAAAGCGACGCCCGCGCGCCACGCCGCCTCCAGATCGCCCGCGAAGATGCCGGTGATCCGGTTCCGCTCGTCCAGCGTCACATCCACCACCATGTCGGGTCGGGCCATTTTCGCGATTGCGAGCGATTCCTCGTGCACAGGATTCCCGTCCACGATGCCGCTGGTCGCGTTCGGGTGCTCCAGGAATCGCGGGCTGTGCCACGCCTGCACGGTCTCAAGCGCCGCAATGCCCGGCATGATCAGCTTGCGCCCGCCCGAAAAGCCAGCCATTAAATGTGGCTCGATGAGGCCGACTGTCATCTTCAGATCGGCGTCACAATAGGTTGTATCAAGATAGACTGGCACGCCGTTTGGAGAGATGCCCAAATATTTTTGCGACGCGCCGTCCGTGCAGACGTGGTTCACAATCCGGCAGGAGCCGGCTATTTCCGCGCCGAGCATCGACACAAGCTCATCGCCGTGATTCGGACGGTGGGTGCCAGTCGCGATCAGAATCGTAACCCTGTCTCGCGAAAGGCCGCCCTGCTCCAGTGCGTCTAAAATGGGGGGTAGGAGGATAGGATTCGGAACGGGCCGCGTTACATCGCAGACAACGATACAAGCGTCTCGCCGCCCGCGCGCCAGCTCGGCAAGGGGACGCGAACCGATGGGATTTGCCAGCGCGGCAGATGTCGCCCCAGCCGGATCGGCGATCGCGGGAGCGGGCTTCAGCTTCAGAATACCGACTACGTTCGCGTCCGGCAGCTCGACTTCCAGCCCATCCCTGCCATAATCAAGTCTTACACGCATCAGCACACTTTCCGTTTGCCGTTACCATTGGGATGAAGGGCGAGATTAGCCATTATGAACATAATGGGGAGAAGAATCTTATCATGTTCATAATGTTCATCATGGCTAAATGCCTTCGGCTACTTCTTGAATCGATCCAGATTCTTGCGGGCGTCCGCGAAGTTTGGTTTGATCTCCAGCGCCTTCTTGTAGTTGGCCACGGCTTCCGCGATGTTGCCCTTTTTCTCAAACGCGACTCCGAGGTTGTTGTAGGCGTATTCGTAGCGGGGATTCGCCTGGATGGCGCGTTGGTAGAACTTGATCGCCTCGTCCACGGCATTACGCCGGTCGTGGATGAGCCCGATATTATTGAGCGCCTCCGCGTTGTTGGGCGCGTCTTTCAGCGACCGGCTGTACTCCTGCGCGGCCCGGTCGAGATCGTTCCTGTTTAGATAGTAGCCGGCGAGCCAGCGACGAACATCCGCGCGTTTCGCATCGCGCTTAAGCGCCTCTTCCCATGCTTGCGCCGCGGCGTCCGCCTGATTCTTGTGGAAATAGGCCGCGCCCAGATTCGCCCACGCGTCGGGGTCGTCATGCGAAACTTCCGTCTGTCGCCTGAACAATTTGATAGCCTCATCGACGCTGCCGTTCTTGTCCAGAAGCAGCTGGCCGAGCGCGCTCATCGCCTCCGGGCTGTCCGGGTGGATGCTGAGGGCACGGCGGAAGGATGCGACCGCACGAGGAGCGTTGCCCATAGCCTTGTAAAGCGTGCCCAAATGGTAGGCGATCATAAAATCTTTAGGCGCGATCTGCTGGGCCTTCTCTAACTGCGCGACGGCCTCCGCGGGCAGCTTGAGATCCGCGAGCGTATCGCCCAGAGCAAGCCTCGCCGTGACGTTATCCGGGGCAAGCGCGACCGCCTTCGTCAGAGCCGCGCGCGCGGGAATCGGCTGACGGTTGTCGCTGTAGGCAAGGCCGAGATAGACCCAGTAGTCCGCGTTCTTCGGCATTAGCCTGGTAGCGTGATCATAGGCGGCAATCGCCTCTTTCAGCTTCCCGCTCTTTTGGTAGACGTAGCCCAGATTATTCTGAATGTACGGATCATCGGGGTTGAGCTGCGCGGCGGTCTGGAACGATTTGATCGCCTCCGGCAGGTTGTTCACCTTGCTGTAGACGTTTCCGAGGTTGTAGTGCGCGTTCGCCGACTTCGCTTCGATCCCAATCACCTTCTTGAAAGCGTTGATCGCGTCTTCGGGCCGCCGGGCGTTCAAATAGGCGTTGCCGAGGTTGGTCCAGGCCTCCGCCGAAGCCGACTTGAGCTTGACGGCCTGCTCCAGCGCCCCGATGGCCTCGTTATACTTGCCTTCGCGAAGATAGACAAACCCGATCCAGTTGTGGACGAGCGCGGGGTCCGGCGGATTGGCCTTTAGCGACAGATCGAACTCCGCCAGGGCTTCATCGTACTTATTGACGCGATAGAGCCCGACCGCTTTGTTGAAGTGCGTCGCGGCATCGTCCTGGTAACGAAATGCGATAGCCGAGGCATTGGAACAAATAACGAAAAGAACAACAGAAAGAATGGCGAGTGAGCGCGGCATTCGGTAGAACTCCTTCCGGCGCAGCCGGGTGCGGCGCAAAGGCTGATCGAGACGATTATAAGAGCGGACGCGAAACACCCACACTTCTATACGTTCCGATCAACCCTGGGAATTGCTCTGATTAACCTTCGTCGCCGGCGTACTTGTCACGGAGGCTGCTGACTACGCCGGGGTCGGCGAGGGTCGTGGTATCGCCCAGGACGCGGCCCTCCGCGACATCACGAAGCAGGCGGCGCATGATCTTGCCGGAACGGGTCTTGGGCAGGTCGGCGGTGAAGAGAATCTCGTCCGGGCGGCAGACGGCCCCCAGCTTCTTGCCTACGAAAGCCTTCAACTCGTTCGCCAGCGCCGTATCGGCCAGAAATCCCTCGCGGCAGGTAACAAAGGCGACGGGCGACTGCCCCTTGATGTCGTGCTTCTTGCCGATAACGGCGGCTTCCGCAACCGCAGGGTGCTCCACCAGCGCCGATTCAAGCTCCATCGTACTGATGTTATGCCCGGCGACCAACATCACGTCGTCAACGCGGCCAAGCAGCCAGAAATAGCCATCCTGGTCCCTTTTCGCGCCGTCGCCGGGAAAGTACATCCCCTCGAACCTACTCCAATAGACGTCCCGGTAACGCTGGTCGTTACCCCAAAGCGTGCGCAGCATGCCGGGCCAGGGCTTCTTGATGACCAGGAACCCGCCGCCCCCGAGCGGCACGGATTCACCTCGCTCGTCCACTACGTCGGCATCGATGCCGGGGAACGGCCGCGTGGCGGAACCGGGCTTGGCGGCAACCAGGCCGGGAAGCGGAGTGATCATGATATGGCCGGTCTCAGTCTGCCACCAGGTGTCCACGACCGGGCACCTGCCGCCGCCGATGGTCTCGCTGTACCAGATCCATGCCTCCGGGTTGATTGGCTCGCCCACGGAGCCGAGGAGCCGGAGCGAGGAGAGATCGCGCCCCTTCGGCAGATGGTCGCCCCACTTCATGAACGTGCGAATCGCGGTCGGCGCCGTGTAGAAGATCGTCACCTTATGTTTTTCAATGATCTCCCAAAAGCGGTCGCGATTCGGCGTGTCGGGCGCGCCTTCGTACATGACGCAGGTCGCCCCGTTCGCGAGGGGACCATAGACGATATAGGAGTGACCGGTAACCCAACCGATGTCGGCGGTGCACCAGAAGATGTCGTCCTCTTTCAGGTCGAAGACCAGCTTGCTCGTCGCATACACGCCGGTTAGATAGCCGCCAGTGCTGTGCTGAATTCCCTTCGGCTTGCCGGTAGAACCCGACGTATAGAGAATATAGAGCGTGTCCTCGCTATCCATCGGTTCCGGTGCGCACACCGTCGAGGAGGCGCTCACAACGTCGTGCCACCACACATCGCGCCCCGCCACCATATTAATTCCCCCAGAATTGCCCGGATTAGAAGTTAGGGGAGCGGTACCCCCAGTATTGGGGGGCAGGGGGGCAACTCCCCCGGGATTGGGGGGCAGGGGGGCAACTCCCCCAGAATTGGAGGCCGGGAGGCCATCCCCTGTACGGCGGAGCACGAGGACCTTCTCTATTGTGGGAGTGTCGAGCAGCGCTTCATCCGCTGCACCCTTCAGATTCACCACGCCCCCGCGACGCCACCCCCCGTCGGCAGTGACCAGCAGCTTCGCGCCGCAGTCATTGATGCGTTCCCGAAGCGATTCCGCGGAGAATCCTCCGAAGATGACCGAGTGCGGAGCGCCGATTCGGGCGCAGGCCAGAAGCGTAATCGCCAGCTCCGGCACCATCGGCATATAGACCGCAACCCGGTCGCCCTGGCCCACGCCCAGGCTCTTCAGCGCGTTTGCCGTGCGGCAGACTTCCTCATATAGCTGATCGTAGGTGAGTGTCCGAACGTCCCCGGGCTCGCCTTCGAAAAGAATCGCGACCTTGTCTCGCCGCGCTCCCAGAGCATGACGATCTACGCAGTTATAGCACGCATTCAGCTTGCCTCCCAGGAACCACTTCGCGTGAGGCGGATTCCATTCCAGAACGGTTTGCCACTTCTCGAACCAATCGAGCTCGCCCGCGAATCCGGCCCAAAAGCCTTCGGGATTCGCCCTCGCGAGGTCGTAAATGGCGGGGTCATTCGCATTTGCCAGTGCGACAAATTCGGGGCTTGGGGGGAAGGTGCGATTCTCTTCAAGGAGCGCCTGAATCGCCGCCCCGGTATCATCAATCATGTATCTAAACATCCTCCGTAATTGCCGTGGGATTCATTTCGCCGCCGTCCGCGTGAATCCTGCCCTCGGAGTCCTACGGGCGCATACAACTGTGACCGCAATACGGATTCTATGCAGATTATCGCGCGGGAATTTATGCCCGGCAGACGGAACCATTCGAACAAGTCAAACGTTTTGTTTCTAGTTATGTGTGATTATGTGTGATGCGGTTAGCAATAGGAATAGAAGCAAGAAAATGGATATACGGAATAGCCAGGATGAGCCTGAGGAGAATGATGCACGTGCCCTGGTTGGAAAGGGCGTGCGTCACGCCGCGAGGCGGTTTGCCGAATGCCCCGCCGTTCAGCAGAGCCTGGAAGCGGCTGAAGTAGTGGAGACGCGGGACCTCCAGCAGGCAATAGAAGTAGAAGCGCCCGGCGGGAGGGGCTCGGTTATGACCGTACGTTTCGACCCCGCAAAGCTTGACGTGATGAGGGAGGAGCACAGGTTTCCTGAATGGGTTATCTCAGCGAATATCGAGCGTGCCATACTCGCGCACGTGTCAGACTGGGAGTTGGAAGAAGCCGAGTCGCGGCGGCTTATAGCGCATCGGGATCGTCCCCGACCGGTACAGGCTTCGGGAATGGAGCCCGATGGGCTGTAACCAATGGGCTGACCTCCTCCCGTCCCAGACGGCCGCGCAGGTATCCAGATTCATGGGTTGATGGGGAAGAGATAGTCTTCTTTAACTATGCTTGCCGCGTCAGGCAAGAATCGCGGCAGGCAAATGCAACTCTATAGCCGTTCTCGAAGGGATTCTGAACACCTCAAACACACGGTTAACTCACTCCATGACATTCGACGCGCGGGTTCCGCCTCCAGAAACTAATTCAGACACCATTGGCCCCCGCCTCCGCGCTGGCCCGCGCGCTGGATCATCCATACCTCCGCTTATCAAAGCCATACCGGCGTCTATCTCTTTCGGCGTGGATTCGATCTGCCCGCCGCACCTGAGTCGTTCAGGCAATCGTCTTCGCGCCGAGATCATGCTGCCCGAAGGCGTAGACGGCGTGTTCCGATACCGCGACCATGAAACGCCGCTCCACCCTTGCCGCTAGAACGTCAACAGCTCTTAGCCATCATGAACATAATGAATATTATCAAGAACGGCTGCATCCGGTTATATACCGCTATATTACGTTCATCACATTCATAATGGCTAAAACTCCTCTCACGCTCGCCCGCTGGTTTGCTGCAAATGGTTGACAAATGTGCCAGCCCGGTACATAATTACTTAAGTGAAGACGGCACCGCGTGAATGGACAGCAAGCGCTGTCCATTCACTTGTTTTTGAGGAGTTTGTGCAATGGCGAATACCGTGGTAGTGGGCGCGCAGTGGGGCGACGAAGCCAAAGGAAAAATGGTCGACTACCTCGCGCAGCGGGCCGGCATGGTTGTCCGGTACGGCGGCGGCAACAACGCGGGCCATACCGTCACGGTGGGTAAAGAGGTCTACAAGCTCCATCTCGTTCCCTGCGGAATACTCAACCCCAGCACGGATTGCATCATCGCGGACGGCGTCGTCATCGACCCGGCGGTCCTCATCAAGGAGATGGACGACCTGCGGAGGCGCGGCCACTCGATGGACCGCCTCAAAATCTCGAACAGCGCGCATGTCATCATGCCTTATCACCGACTGTTCGATCAGCTCGAAGAGCGGCGCAAGGGCGACTCGGCAATCGGCACGACCGGCCGGGGAGTGGGCCCCGCGTACACGGACAAGGCCGCGCGAATCGGCATCCGCATGCACGAGCTGGTGGATCCTGCGCGATTCGAATCGCGGCTGCGCGACCTCATTGCCGATAAGAACCTGCTGCTTACGAAGTTTTACGATGTCGACCCGCTCGACGCAGACGACGTGCTGGCGGAGTATGCTGCATACGGGAAGATTCTGAAGCCTTACGTATGCGACACGGCCTCGCTCGTATGGAAGGCCGCGCAGAATGGCCGGGGAGTTGTATTCGAGGGCGCGCAGGGCACGCTGCTGGACCTGGACCTCGGCACCTATCCGTACGTCACCTCTTCCCACCCCATCGCGGGGGGAGCCTGCGTCGGTACGGGCATCGGCCCAACGGCGATAGACACGGTGCTCGGGGTAGCCAAGAGCTACACCACCCGAGTCGGGGCCGGCGTATTTCCCACGGAGCTGACCGACAGCGTTGGCGACTACATCCGCGAGCGCGGGCACGAATACGGAACGACTACGGGACGCCCGCGCCGTTGCGGGTGGCTGGACGCCGTTATTCTGCGTTTTGCAGTGCACGTGAACGGCATCACGTGCCTCTCAATTGGTCTGCTCGACGTGTTGGGCGGGCTGGACACGATTAGGATCGGAGTCAAATACCGTCTTTCGGGCGTTGAAACGCAGGAGCTGCCCTGCGATCTTACGAGCCGGACCGATCTGGAAACCGTGTACGAAGAGCTGCCAGGGTGGCAGGAGGATATATCCGGCGCGCGCTCCTTGGGCGACCTTCCCGAGAACTGCCGCCGTTATGTCAAGCGTGTAGAAGAGCTGGTAGGAGTTCCGATCGCGAGCATCTCTGTGGGCCCAGCTCGCGAGCAGACCATCATAGTCCCCGGAGTATTGAAGAGCCTGTAGACCTGCTGGCGGCCATTCGCCGAGCCTCGCGTACCGCATAGACGATAAGTATCGACGACCGGCCGGGAACATCCCAGCCGGTCGTTGCGTCCAACGGATAGGACCGTTGAGGGTTCGCCTGGCCGCCCGCTTAGATACGCTTCAGACGTCGGCTGAACGTTCCTATTCTCAGCGGCCCATCTCCTAATCGTTCCAGCCGGGGAGACACCTATGGACCATTTTGATAGCGAGCTGCACCCGATCTACGGCGCAATACCTTCGGACGGCGAGTTCGTTCACGAGGGTGAAGTTCTCGGTCTCTCCATTGACGCCACGGAGTTGGTGACCGCGCCAATTAGCGGCTGGGTCCGGTTGGTTGTCTCTCCCGATGCCGCCCGAACGCACCTTCGTGTTCAGATAATGGCAATCCAGGGAGAGAGAACTGCGCTCTCCTCCGATTGCGCCAGATAGACCGCGACCCAGATGCACCTTCTTCCAGCATAACGCAAATCGACTAGAAGCGGATTATTCGCGTACAGAGTGGCGCTAGGGCATGTGGCGGAGGTTGCTCCCTACGCGGGAATTACGAATTATTGGGTCCAGGTTAGCCGAGACACTGACGGCCGTGACGCTTCCCTTCAGGCGCGTGACATTGAGGGCATTGCCCCGGTCCCGCCCAAACCTCCTGCAAAGCGGTGACCACGGTCGCAGGTGAAGCATTGGATGCCGCTCCTTGAGCACTGCCATCGCCCGAAGCGCTGCCGCCGGCTTGAGGCCGTCCCCGCTCCGTCGCATCCTCTCGCAACGCGCTGGACGAGACGGAGTTGACGGTGTTGGCGGAATTAATAGAGCTGACAGAGTTGTCGGGACCATTCCGCTTCTGAGCGTAAGCGCGGCGTGGCTGCGGGCTGTCGGCGGGCCTATAGCCATCGTCATCCAACTCGGGAGAGAACTGGGTCCCGAATCCCAGGAGGGCCAGGGCGCGGGCAACGGCTCCGCTCTCCGCCTTCTCGACCCATCCAGCGGGAAAGTCGCTCTTCGATTCGGTCTTATGCCCGCTCGCGATTATACGATTCTGCTCGTTGACAATCGTCGCGCGAACGGTAGCGAACCCCGCCTCATGGCCGCCCTCTACCAGGGCTGTTTGGATCCCCCAATCGTCGCCCAACTCATCCCGGAACCATACTATCCGGTATGCTGCAGGCAGATACATCTTCCCGCCCTGCATTCGAATCAGATAACGCTGCAGATTTTCCGGCATCCGCCGCTTGCCGCCCTCAATCTCGCCGCCGTCCCGCGAATCCGTACCACTATTAGCTTCGGACACAATGGCCTCAGACGAAGGGGTACGGTTAACCCGTCTATCTACTCTATCTGCCGAAGCATCCGCGGGAATGTCCGCGCGCCGTGGCACGCGGATAGGCGCTGCTTCCACTACTGCATCCGCGGCTGTCGTAGTTTTAGTTGCCAATGTATTCTCCTTTAACACGGCTATTCAGGCGATTGGGTAGTATTGAGTAGTATTATTCAATCTTACGTCTCCACGTATATCTCTCGAGATTCTTGCACGATTCCGGAAATCCTGCTTGAAGATTCTCCTGTAAACCGGCCCTGTCGCGAATTTGGCGCAGCCTCTCTTGTTTGGCGCGCAGGAATGGAACCTCAGCGCCGCGAATAGGTGTCCGCAGACGCAATATTTATTCGTACAAAGGGATCTCCCCCATGAGCGATTACTCACCGCAAAAGAGCGATAAATTCACGTTTGGCCTATGGACTGTTGGAAACCGCGGCCGTGATCCCTTTGGCGACGCGGTCCGCGATGCCATGCCGCCGCCCTATGCCGTCGAGAAGCTTGCGAAGCTCGGCGCGCACGGCGTCAACCTGCATGACAACGATCTCGTGCCCATCGACGCGACGGCAGCCGAGCGCGATAGTATTGTCAAAGAGTTCAAGCAGGCCCTCGCCGACAATGACATGAAAGTGCCGATGGCGACGACGAATCTATTCTTCGACCCCATTTTTAAGGACGGCGCATTCAGCTCGAACGATCCAAAAGTCCGCACATACGCCCTCCAAAAGACGATGCTCTCGATGGACCTCGGCGCGGAATTGGGCGCTAAAGTTTATGTCTTCTGGGGCGGTCGCGAGGGAACGGAGGTCGACGCCTCCAAGAACCCAGTCGATTCAATGAAGCGATTCAGGGAGTGTATGAACTTTCTCTGCGAGTATAATCTTGACCAGAGATATGGATTCAAATTCGCACTGGAGCCCAAGCCCAATGAGCCGCGCAGCGACATCTTCCTGCCGACCGTCGGCTCCGCGCTAGGGTTCATCGTTACGCTCGATTACCCGGATATGTGTGGTGTCAATCCCGAGGTCGCGCACGAGACGATAGCCGGGCTGAATTTCGTCCACGCGGTCGCGCAGGCTATCGACGCCGCGAAGCTGTTCCACATCGATCTCAACGGCCAAAAGATCGGGCGCTACGATCAGGACTTCCGCTTCGGCCAGGAGGACATCAAGGGCGCGTTCTTTCTCGTCAAGCTCCTGGAAGACAACCAGTGGGGCGGCATGCGCCACTTCGACGCCCACGCCCTGCGGACAGAAGACGAGGCGGGCGTGTGGGACTTTGCGGCCGGATGCATGCGCACCTACCTCATCCTGAAAGAAAAGACACGCAGGTTCAACGCCGACGCGGAGATTCAGGGCATTCTGAAAGAGTCGACTGCCGACAGCGGCAGCGATTGGCCGACCGTTGCGGGCGGCTACACGCCGCAGGCTCGGGACAGGGTGCGCAGTTTCCCCATCGACCGCATCGCTCACGGAAAGAAGGGCCTCCGCTACGAGAAGCTAGACCAGCTTACTACCGAAGTCCTGCTGGGTGTTCGCTGATACATGAACGTTGTCACAGGCATAGACGTACTGGTGCGAGACGGTTTCAAGCCGCTCCAGGGGCAGAGAATCGGCCTGATCACGAATCACACGGGTTTGACAGCGGATGGCCGATCCACCATCGACGTGCTCCACGCCGCGCCGAACGTGGAACTAGCGGCTGTTTTCGGACCCGAGCACGGCATCCGCGGAGAGGTAGACGAGAAGGTCGGCGATTCGCGCGATCTGCGCACCGGACTGCCTGTGTTCAGCCTCTATGGCGAGACCATGCGTCCAAAGCCCGAGCAGCTCAAGGGCATAGACACGCTGATCTTCGATATCCAGGATGTGGGCTGCCGGTTCTATACCTATATCAGCACCCTGGGCAACGCGCTCGAGGAGGCCGGGAAGCAGAAGCTGCGCTTCGTTGTGCTAGACAGGCCTAATCCGATCGGCGGAGTGGATATTCAGGGGCCGGTTGCCGACGCCGACCGGCTTACATTCGTCGCGTGGCATCCGCTGCCCGTCCGGCACGGAATGACCGTAGGCGAGCTGGCCCGGCTATTCAATGCCGAGCGGCGTATCGGGTCGGAGCTAACCGTCGTGCCGTGCGAGCGATGGAACCGCAGGGATTGGTTGGACGCCACCGGCCTCACTTGGGTAAATCCGTCGCCGAATATGCGGAGCCTAACCGAAGCGGCGCTCTACCCCGGTATCGGCCTGCTGGAATACACGAATCTCTCCGTGGGCCGGGGCACTGACACGCCGTTCGAATTGATCGGCGCGCCGTGGCTGGATGGCAGGAAGCTGGCGGAAGAGCTCAACAATCGCAGGCTGCGCGGAGTAAAATTCATACCGATTCGCTTCACTCCGCGCGCCAGCAAGTTCCAAAGAGAGCCGTGCGGCGGCATCAATATCATGATCACGAATCGAGAGCAGTTTCACTCGGTCAACACAGGAATCGAGATTGCCGCAGCTCTGCGCAGGCTGTTTACGTCGGATTGGAAGCCGGAAGCGTACGACCGCCTGCTGGTAAACCGCAAGGCTATGTCCCTGCTAATGTCCGGCGCGGGCCCGCCGGAAATAGAGGCGTCCTGGAAGGAGGCGCTCAACCAATTTGGCTCGATTCGGAATAAATATCTGCTCTATCAGGCCGTGTAACAAGAGATTAGTCAAAAAAATCTCTTCTCACGCTCAAACACGAAGGAATTCGTGCGGCCGCATCGAATGATCAATCAAATCTCAAACACGAAAAGGGGTGACAGTACATGGAAGCATACTGCGTAAAGTGCAAAGCCAAGAAAGAGATGCAGAGCCCGACCGCGATCACAATGAAGAATGGCAAGCCGGCCACAACCGGTACCTGCGGCACGTGCGGTACCAAGATGTTCAAGATCGGCAGCAAGTAGTCGCACCTTTTGCCAATCATAAACGTAGAGACGTACTTGAGGCCGCCTGATGAGATACAGGCGGCCTCAACTTATGGCTGGGCATTCTTCGGACTGCGCGTGGCGCTTTTCTTGCACCCGGTTGCGGGCTCGGCTTCTTCGGCCCGGCCTGTGGAGCATCGTTCAGGAAACGATTACGGAACTCGGCTACGCGCTGAAGCGGGCCGTTAATCCGGGGCTAGTATCGAAGAGACGATATGAAAGTTTTCTGGGGTTAGTCGGCGAGGCTTCGAAATCGAGACATTGATGTCCGTTTCACAGGCGAACGCTGCGCTTACACACCAAGGCTCCTGCCCCGTAATCCCATGGGGATCTGCTTTTCGCGTCAATCAGTGAATCATTCTCCGCGCAACATCAAGACTCTCCAAGTTGCCATTCGCCGCGCCTGTACGCAATGTAGAGCCCGTGCTCCACATCCCATGCGGGGATAATGTACACCCGGCTCGAATAGCGCGCTCCCAGGAAGCTTTTTCGGCGTGACACTGTGAGGGTCCGTTCATCAAGGTGTTTCAGTATGCCTTCGCCGTCCAGATCGCCTGGAACCCCGCAACTATCGAAGCCGGGAATCGCGGCGCACGACCGGTAATGCTCGAAGACTTTGTCCCGGATTCCATCGAAGTCTCTACGAAGCAACCCGATCAATTCGGCGACATGGCGGAGCATTTCGTCGTCCGGTGGTTGTCTGTCGCCCACACCCATCTGCATCTCGACACCAAAGTTGCCGATTGGCGTGGAGATCGGGGTTATGGCCGTCCAGGCATCGATCAAGCTGAACCCGCGAGGCTGTTTCTCGAAATCAGATAGCGTCATGGAGGTTCTCGTCGGTGGTCCTCATGGATAATGTTGCGTGCTCGGTAACACCGATGATCCTGTATTAAATCGAGCAGGCGAGGTCGATGGCATGCCCCGCCGGCAAGCGGACGGCGTGCTGCGGACTCTTGAGCAAAAAAAACAAAAACGCGTCTCGCTGTACCGATCTTGACCGTAGTCGCTCTTTCCAAAGAGGACGCGTACGCGACGATCAACTGGACGGTTGGTGGAGCGCGGCTATTCCGTGACACATTCCGGCAGCGGCATCTTAATAATGACGCGGGCGCCACCCTCCGGCCTGTTTTCGAAGCAGGCATCACCCCCCAGGTCCCACTGGCTCAGGCTCCTAATAAGCTCCAGCCCGGTGTTGGCGGAGAGAACGGGGTCGAAGTCTTCGGTAAAGCCCGGGCCGTCGTCGCAAACCATCAGGGCGGCATGACCATTCTGCACGTGGAACTCGACCACAATGTCACCCTCGCCATACTTCTGGGCGTTGCTGACGAGCTCATTCACGACAAGGGCCAGCGACGTATCCTGCCGCGCGGACAGCCTCGCATCGTCCACGCTAGTCACAATGCGCCTGTTCGCGGAAGTGTTTTGAAGCATGTCGAGCAGCTTGATCAACACTTCCCGCGCTGAAATGAACTCCGCCTGACCGTCGAATTTAGCTTCGTGCGTGAGGATGTCATGGACAGCGGCCAGTGTCTGCACGTGCGTTCCCAGCCTGCGCAGCTCCGACCGGTCAATCTGCGCGTGCCCGTCCATAAGCCGCATATCCACCATCGCGGCAATAATCTGGAGGTTGTTCTTTACGCGGTGGTGCGTCTCCGTCATGGCGCGTTACAATCGCTGATTCAGCGCCTCTATGTGCGCCTGCTTTTCGATGGTAGCAGCCTCCGCCCGCTTGCGCTCCATTATCTCGTTTTGCAAATCGAGATTTGCGGCCTCAAGCGCAGCGGTGCGCTCACGCACGCGCCTCTCAAGCTCTTCGTTGAGCTTGCGGACCTCGCCCTCCGCTTGCTTGCGCCGTCCTATCTCCTGCTCCAGCGCTTTTGTCTTGCGGGACAGGTCAACAAACGCGGAGACTTTGGCCTTGAGAACTTCGGGCTCGAACGGCTTGAAAACGTAATCGACCGCCCCAACCTGATAGCCCGTGGTTACATGGGTTTCACTCTTATTGATTGCCGTAAGAAAGAGGATGGGCGTGTGCTGAGAGCGCTTGCGCGACCGGATGAGGGTGGCCGTTTCAAAGCCGTTCATTTCCGGCATCTGCACGTCAAGGAGAATGCACGCAAAATCATCCTCCAAGACGTGCTTGAGCGCATCCCGGCCGGATCGAGCAGTGACTATGTTTTGACCCAGATCCTTCAACACAGCCTCGAGAGCAAGCAGATTTTCCTGTCGATCATCCACCAGCAGGATATTCATCTTCTGCTCGGTTTCCGGCTCCGCCAAAGGCTTATCTAGCACGCTTGATCCCCGATCAGACACCAAGAAGATAACCGTTCACGCAATCGCTCATTGGAGAATGGTGGGACAATATGGTTCGTGCGCCAACAGAATCATGCCGCGAGCACTGCCTGCTCTTCTATCAAAGAATTCTCGTCTGCCGCCGGCGGCACAGTAAATCGGAAAACGCTTCCCTGCCCCGCCTTGCTCTCCACCCAGATTCTCCCGCCATGGGCCTCCGACACCATCTTGCAGAAGGTGAGACCAAGGCCGGTAGACAGCTTCCGTCCGGACTTGCGACCCGCAACCTGGCCAAACTTTTCAAAAATGCGCCCGAATGCCTCTTCCGGTATCCCCTCGCCTGTATCCCGTATCTCGAATACGATATTGCGTTCCTGATCCGGCCGAAGCGCGCGGATCGTAACCGCACCATTATTAGGTGTAAATTTCAGGGCATTCCCCAGGAGATTCACGAGCGTCCGGCAAAGCTTATCTTCATCGCCGAGCACGTCTGGGATTCCGTTTTCGATCTCCACCCTCAGATCGATTCCGCGCTCTTTCGCCAGAGATCGTACTTGCAATTCCGCCTGTTCTACCAGCGCGAAAGGCGAAAGCGTCTCGCGATCCATCTCCAATGAACCGGTCTCCATTTTGGAAATGTCCAAAAGATCGCTGATCATCCGCAGTAGTGTTCGCCCGCCGGAAACGCTCATATCGAGCAGCTCCTTTTGCTCCGATGTGAGATCTCCAGCCAGCTCTATCGTCTGAAGGCCGGAGATTACCGCCGTCAGCGGCGTGCGTAGATCATGCACGATCATGTTGGTCAAATCGTCGCGCAGCTGCTCCAGGTCCTTAAGCCGCGAGTAGTTCGCTTCCAACTCGCGCGCGATGGCTTTCTCTGTCTCCACTTCCGCGCGAAGCTTCTCGGATTCCAGGCGTTGGCGCGCCTGCTCCAGCTCGGTTTCAAGGCGTTGGCGTTCGGCTGCCCGCAGCTGCTCGGCGCGCTCTCCGGCCTCCTGAGTCTTTTTATGCAGATCGAGAAATACCCCTACTTTGGAGCGCAGAATTTCAGGAACGATGGGCTTAAACAAGAAGTCTACGGCGCCGAGTAGATAGCCGCGGCTTGCATCGGACTCTTGAGGTCCGTATGCTGTAAGGAAGATAATCGGAATGTGCCTGGACTGCGCCCTCGCGCGAATGATCTCAGCGGTCTCGAAGCCGTCCATGCCCGGCATCTTCACGTCAAGCAGAATCACCGCGAAATCCTGTTGGAGGACGCATCTCAACGCCTCCTCTCCAGATTCCGCTCGGGCCATCGGACATTGAAAATGGCTAAGCAGCGCCTCTAAAGAGATTAGGTTCTCCGGCCTGTCGTCCACGATAAGGATGGAAGGATTGTCAATAGCTTGCATGGCCAATCCTCTCCGCGCCGCAGACACCGGATAGGAACACGCCGATGTCTTTCAGATTCATGACGCGATCCGTCTGTGTCGCGCGGAGCGCCGACTGCGGCATGAGCGATGATTCTGCTGTCGCCGGGTCCTGTACAATGACGGTTCCACCCGCCTCCTTAACGCGAACCGCCCCGCGAGAACCGTCGCTGCTGGCCCCCGTCATAACGACCGCCACCACGCCTGCGCCATATGTATCCGCCGCGCTCTCGAAAAGCACGTTAATTGAGGGCCGTGCATAGAGCTCGGGCGCGTCGGTGGAGAGCGCGAACGAGCCGTTCTCCACCATCAAATGGTAGTCAGGCGGCGCGATGTATACATACCCCGAGCGAATCGGCTCTTTGTCGTGGGGCTCCTGGACACGCAGGGCGCTGTGCTTTCTCAGAACCTGTAGCAGCCCCGATGTGGATTCTACGCTTCTGTGCATAACGACTGCGATGGGGACCAAAAACCCTTCGGGCAGCGCCAGGAGCACGGTTTCCAGGGCGGAGAGTCCGCCCATAGACGCGCCGATGACTACGAGCTTGCAGGAATCCATCATGCCACCCGCCTGTAGAGGCGCGATCCTGGCTCCAACTGCTCGTAATCTTTCTCATGAGGCGTAAATTGAATAGTCTCCTTCGATCCTAGTCCCAGCACGCCGAACATCGCCATGCTCTCGTGCAACAGATCATGCACGCGATTTTGAAGCGGCTTCGTAAAGTAGATCATGACGTTCCGGCACAGTATCACGTTGAACTCGTTGAACGATCGATCCATAGCCAGGTTATGCTGCGAAAATACGATATTGTCTCTCAACGAGGCCCGAAAAATGCCGTGACCGTATCCCCCGGTGTAGTAGTCCGTCAGCGCAAGCGTTCCACCTGCCCGCCGATAGTTGGACGCATATAGCTGAGCGTTCTCAAGCGGGAATATTCCCTGGCCGGCCTGCTGTAGCACCGCCTCGTCCATGTCGGTGGCATAGATGCGGCACTTGTCGTACAGCCCCTCTTCCTGGAGGAGGATAGCCATGGACTAGACTTCCTCCCCCGTGGAACAGCCTGCGTGCCAAATACGAATGAACGGATAGGTTCGCAGCATCGGTACGACCAACTGCCGGAATGACAAAAAGAAATCCGGATCGCGAAATACGGAGGTGACATTCACTGAGAGAACAAGCAGGAATCGGTTGAACGCCGCCTGCTCATGCAGAATCCGCTCCTGCAGCGCGGTCACCGTTCCCGCCTTCTCGCTCCGCATCATGGTGTGCACACGCCGCTTGAGAGAAGCGCGGGCGTACTCGCGAAAGTCATATCCGTAGTGGCGATAGGCGGCTTCAAGCAGGAGATCGATTTCAAGATTCTCCAGATCGTTCCCCGCGCCGGCGTATCTTTCAGATATGGGCATTAAGGTAGGCATGGCGTCGTCTTTATTGGTAAATTCATGCAGTGGCGCGATAGGCGATAAGTGACTGGTGAAAGTGATGCGATAATTGACTGCTGAAAGTGTGTTGAAAAACAGCCCCCAACCCCCGACTCCTAATCTTTAGGGAGTCTATGTCAGCTTAGCCCCTTTGTCTCCCCCAGGACTGGGGGTTGGGGGGCCGGAATCGGCCCTGCCGTGCATTTTTATCGCTTATACAGCCATACCCTCAGCAGCGAGAGAAGCTGGTCGGAATCCACCGGCTTGGCGATATAATCGGAAGCGCCCGCCTCGATGCAGTTCTCGCGGTCGCCTTTCATGGCCTTAGCCGTCAGGGCAATGATGGGGAGCGACTTGAACTTTGCGCGCTTTCGAATGGCGCGCATCGTTACGTAGCCGTCCATCTCCGGCATCATTACATCCATCAAGACGACATCTATGCCGCTCATGTTCGCCAACATCTCAATCGCGTCCTTGCCGTTTTCGGCGTACACCACCTCCATCTGCTGGTTTTCCAACAGACTCGTGAGCGCGAAGATATTTCTGATGTCGTCGTCACAGACAAGAACCTTCTTGCCCGTCAGGATGGGATCGACCTGCCGCGCCTTATCCAGCATCTCCCGCGAGGTGGGCGGGAGGTTGGCCTGGACTCTATGCAGGAAGAGCGTTGTTTCGTCGAGCAGCCTCTCCGGCGACTTGACGTCCTTCACGATGATGGTGTCCGCGAACTTCCTTAGCTCGGTCTCCTGCTTCCTGGTCAGGTCCTTGCCTGTATAGATGATAATCGGGATCTCTTTGAGGGCCTCATCGCCTCGAATCTGCTCCATGAGGGCGAACCCGGTCATGTCGGGAAGCCCGAGGTCAATCACCATGCAGTCGAAGGGATCGGTGCGCAGCGCATCCAGCGCTTCGGCCCCCGTACCGGCCGCGAATGTCTTCACGTCTCCGTTGCCGATGAGGTCAATGATGGCCTGGCGCTGCACGTCGTCGTCCTCGACCACGAGGAGGCGCTTGACCGTCCGATCTACGAACCCGCGTATGTGCCCGAATGCCTCGTCAAGGGCCTCCTTTGTCGCGGGCTTATGCAGGAAAGCGATGGCTCCCTGCTTCAACCCCCGCATCGTGTCTTCAGTGCCGGAGATGATGTGGACCGGAATATGCCGCGTCTCCGGATCGTGCTTCAGGCGGTCGAGCACAGTCCACCCATCTACGTCCGGCAGACCGATATCCAGGGTAATCGCATTCGGCCGATACCGCCGTGCCAACGAGGACACTAGCTCGCCGCTGGATGCAACGACGCCCTTGAATCCCTTCTCCCTCGCGCGTTCGAGGAGAATCCGGGCAAATCCCGCATCGTCCTCCACAATCATGACGACCTGATCGTCAGGACCTATGCTGCTGCGATCGTCGCTCATGTCTCCCGCGAGCAAGAGGGCGGGATCGGTCGCCGCCGCCATTCCTGCAACCGACGCTAACGACGCCAGCCCGCCGACGCCACGCGATTCGCGGAGATTCGCCCCAACTATCGCCGCGGCCAAAGACCGCCCTCCACTCCGAGAAAATACCGGCTGTCCCGTGCCACCCGGCTGCCCCGAACCTCGGCTTCCTCCCGTTCCGTCCCCGCCTTCCCCATCTTCACTGTTCTCCGTCCCCGCGATAGGCAAGTCTACCCGAGCGAACTGCGTCTGAACATACTGCTGGGGAAGATAGAGCGTGAAGGTGCTGCCCTCGCCGGGAGCGCTTACAAGCTTGATCTCGCCTCCCAACAGGTTTGCAATCTCGCGGCTTATGGAGAGTCCAAGACCGGTTCCGCCGTATTTGCGGCTCGTGGTCCCATCGCCCTGCTGGAACGCCTCGAAGACCATCCGCTGGCGATTGAGCGGTATGCCGATACCCGTATCGATCACCTCAAAGGCAATGACAGACATAGATTGATTTAGAATCACCTGATCGCGGCTCCATCCTTCGCTAGCCTGCCGCATCCGCAGCGTCACGCCCCCCTGCTCCGTGAACTTCAGCGCGTTCGAGAGCAGGTTACGGAGCACCTGCTGCAGTCGCTGATTGTCCGTGACGATGCTCAACGGCAGCGCCGGTTCAAGGCTTACTGCAAAGTCCAGGCCCTTGTCGTGCGCGACCTCCCGGAAGTTTCGCTCCGCGTGATCGCTCAGATCATTGAAGGCGACGTCGGTAACGTGGACTTCCATGGCGCCCGATTCGATCTTCACCAGGTCGAGTATCTCATTGATGAGAGCGAGAAGGTCGTTACCCGACGAGTATATCGTCGTCGCGTACTCCGCCTGCTTCGGGCTCAGGTTGCCATCGTTGTTTTCAGCGAGGAGCCGCGATAGGATCAGCATGCTGTTGAGCGGCGTACGCAGCTCGTGGGACATGTTGGCGAGGAACTCGGACTTGTACTTCGAAGTCATCGCGAGCTGCTCGGCCCTCTCCTCCAGCTCCTGCCGCGCAAGCTCTATCTGCCGGTTCTTTCGCTCCACCTCGCGGTTCTGCTCACTGAGTAGCTGCGCCTTCTCTTCCAGCTCCTCGTTGGTCTGCTGCAGCTCTTCCTGCTGTTCCTTCAACCGCTCTTCCGAAGCCTGGAGAGATCGCGCCTGCTCTTCCAGCCGCTTGTTCGTCTCCTGAAGCTCCTGCTGCCCGGTCTGAAGCTCGAGGGTGAGTGATTGGGACTGCTTCAGAAGCTCTTCCGTTCGCATGTTGGCCGCGAGCGTGTTGAGAACGATTCCTATGGATTCTGTAAGCTGGTCGAGGAACGTGAGGTGAATCTGGCTGAATTGATTGAAGGACGCAAGCTCCACGACCGCCAGCACCTCGCCCTCAAAGAGGACCGGAAGCACTACGATATTGCGAGGAGTGGCCGCGCCAAGGCCGGAGCTCACTTGAATGTAGTCTTCCGGAACCTCGGTAAGAAGGATTCGCTGCTTTTCCAGCACGCACTGTCCGACCAACCCTTCGCCGGGCCTAAAGCGATTCCCCAGGCGCTTCCGTTCCTGATACCCGTAGCTCGCGAGAAGCCGGAGCATCGTGTCGCCCATAGGCGACCCGTTCGCATTCGCCGACGTCTCGGCAGCCGTATCATTAATGTAGAAGAGACCGGCCTGCTCGCCGACCAGCGGTGCAAGCTCGGAGAGAATGAGCCGGGCCACGTTGAGAAGATCGCGCTGTCCTTGCAGCAGGTTCGTAAAGCGGGCCACGTTGGTCTTCAGCCAGTCCTGCTCAGTGTTGATTCGCGTGGTGTCCCGCAGGTTGCGGATCATCTCGTTGATGTTGTCCTTGAGGGCCGCGACCTCGCCCGCAGCCTCGACGGTAATGGAGCGCGAGAGGTCGCCGGTCGTAACGGCGGTCGCCACGTCCGCGATAGCTCGAATCTGCGTGGTGAGCGTCGTCGCGAGGCGGTTCACGTTGTCGGTAAGGTCGCGCCACGTACCCGCGGCGCCCGGCACCATCGCCTGGCCCCCCAACTTGCCCTCGATACCTACTTCGCGGGCCACGCCGATAACCTGGTCGGCGAAGGTCGCCAGCGTATCGATCATGCTGTTGATGGTCTCGGCCAGCTCGGCGATTTCGCCCTTGGCTTCGAGGGTCAGCTTGCGCTTCAGGTCCCCGTTTGCAACCGCTGTAACAACTCTGGCGATACCCCGCACCTGGTTGGTGAGGTTCTCGGCCATGAAGTTCACGTTGTCGGTGAGGTCTTTCCACGTGCCGGAGACGCCTCGCACCTGCGCCTGGCCGCCGAGCTTGCCTTCTGTTCCCACCTCCCTCGCAACACGGGTTACTTCGGAAGCGAAGGAGTTTAGCTGATCGACCATGATATTGATCGTGTTCTTCAGGTCGAGAATCTCGCCGCGCGCTTCGACCTCGATCTTCTTGGTAAGGTCGCCATTTGCAACAGCGGTCGTAACCCCCGCGATGGACCGCACCTGGCCGGTAAGGTTGGACGCCATGAAGTTCACGTTGTCAGTGAGGTCTTTCCAGGTTCCGGCCACGCCGGATACGTATGCCTGCGCTCCCAGCTTTCCTTCCGGTCCCACCTCGCGGGCAACGCGAGTTACTTCGGAGGCGAAGGAGTTTAGCTGATCGACCATGATGTTGATCGTGTTCTTGAGGTCGAGGATCTCGCCCCGCGCCTCTGCGCTAATTTTCTTGGTAAGGTCGCCGTTTGCAACAGCAGTCGTAACTTCGGCGATGTTTCGCACCTGGCTTGTGAGGTTGCCAGCCATGGAGTTCACGGAATCGGTGAGGTCCTTCCATGTGCCGGAAACGCCGCGCACTTCCGCCTGGCCCCCAAGCTGTCCCTCCGTGCCCACCTCGCGGGCAACGCGGGTAACTTC
>JBBROJ010000067.1:0-27189 GCA_038229495.1 Chthonomonadales bacterium | reverse complement strand
CGAGCAACGTCTCCTCACGGAGATACCGTATCGGCTCCCCGATAAGAGCCGGAAACAACCGACAAATATCGACTGATCGACATCAGATGACACAACTCTGATTCAACTCAAAAGTGTATGAGATCAGATGATACTTGTCTGTTAAATGATTACTCTTGCAAATCCGCTCCTGCCACCCCCGACGCTGGCAAACTCGCTTGAAGGGAGACTCTGACGTGCGGCGACGACTATTTGCGCGCCCCGTCCGCGTGGTAGGGCGCATGACGGCCTTCATGGCCCTGCTCCCCTGCTTCATCCTGGTGTTCGGGACACGGGGATTCTATGTATATGGCAGCTGCATGGAGCCGAATCTGAGGACCGGCGAGCGCGTGCTGGCGGTCCGATTCGCCTACATGCTGAACGGTCCCCAAAGGGGTGACGTGGTCATCTTCAAATATCCGGGAGACCCCTCGAAAAACTACGTCAAGCGAATCATTGGTCTGCCCGGCGACAAGGTCCAGATCCGCGAGGGCGTGATGTACGTGAATGACAAGCCGTTTGCCGAGCCCTACAAGCGGTTGGAGGCACACGGGGATTACGGCCCGGAGAAGGTGCGCGAAGGCTCACTGTTCGTGCTGGGCGACAACCGCGACCAGAGCAACGACAGCCGATTCTGGGGCGAGCTGCCTATGGCAAACATTCAGGCAAAGGCAGTTATGTCCTACTGGCCGCTCAATCGCGCCCACCTGCTGAACTAACCATGGCCGACAACAACCCTTCAAACTACAACACCGCCCGACCGGGTTCCGGTCGGGCGGCGTTGCTTGTCCAGCCTCTAGTCTCTCGTCCAGCCTCTGACTTCCAGCGTACAGCTCAATGCCTCTGACTAACGACTTGTGACTTCTGGCCTCCGACATCTTATACTGCAACATATGATGATGCCATGCTGTTCCGGCGCGCCACTAACCTGGAACCTGGAACCTGGAACCTGGAAGGTGATGCTCGGTTGTGAATAAACGGAAGATTAGGCAGAAAGTTCCTTGTTCCTGCCACATCGTTCCATTTTTTGAAGATTTTTACCGCATGCTCCAGAATACTGCCTAATTGCGGGCTTCCACGGGCTGCCACTTCAAGTCTCGCGGGCCGACATAGATGGATTCGGGCCGAATAATCTTGGGCTCGTCGAGCTGCTCGATCATGTGCGCCGTCCATCCACTCGTACGGCCAATGGCGAATATCGGGGTGAAGAGCTCGGACGGGACGCCGACGGCATGCAGAATCAAAGCCGCGAACAGCTCTACGTTGGCGTAGAGGTCGCGGCCCGGCTTAAGCTCATGCAGTACGCGGACGGTGGTCTGTTCGACAGCTTTCGTGAGGTCGAGGAGCCGCCGATCACCGGTGAGGCTCGCCATCTTTTCTGCTGCGTCGGTTAGAAGGGCCGCGCGCGGGTCTCGCACCTTGTAGATGCGGTGGCCGAAACCCATGATGCGGCGCCCTTCCGTCATCTCCTTGCGGATGTAGGCGTCCGCGTTTTCCGGCGTGCCAATCGTCTCCATCATCTTGAGGACGGGTCCGGGCACGCCGCCGTGGCGGGGGCCTTTGAGGGAGCAGATTGCGGCGGTGAGGGCGCTCACCATGTCCGAGCTTGTAGAAATAACTACACGGCCCGTAAAAGTAGAAGCGTTAAGGCCGTGCTCGCTTACCGCGGTAAGATAGGCGTTGAGGCCGTCCACGCGCGCCTGATCCGGCTCCTTGCCCTCCAGCATATAAAGAATACCCTGCGCCAGCCCGTGCTCAGGCTTCGGAGGGACGATGTCCTGCCCGTTCTTCAGTCGGTAAGCGTGTGCAACGATCGCGGGCATCTGGGCCTGGAGTCGACCGGCGCGGCGGAGGCAGGACCCCTTATCCAGGCTGTCTACATCCCTGTCGCCGATGGAGAGCGTCGACGCGCTCATTCGAAGAATGTGCATTCCGTCCGCATGTGGGGCCAGATCGCGGAGGGCGGCAAGCGTGGGGGCAGGCAGCTCGCGCGCGCCTCGCATCTCGGCGGACAGCTCCTGCAATTCCGATCTGTTGGGCAGCTTGCCATGCCAGAGCAGGTAGGCGACCTCTTCAAAACTTACGCGTCCGGACAGCTCGCTAATGTCGTAGCCTCTCAAAGTCAGCTTGCCATGCTCGCCATCCACTTCCGCTATATTTGTGGCGGCAGCGACGACACCCTCCAAACCGCGCGCGATATGGACATTCTGCGGGGCGCCGCTGCCTTCACCTGGCAATTGACTGCTCAAGATTCCGCCTCCATCTTCCGTACAGGGGATTTACGGCCTCGCGCGCGTATACTCAGATATATGTCGCCGAAAGCCGGTTCATTATAGCCGTTCCGTTCCCAGGATTGCAAGATTGAAGGAGTATCTGTTGATACGGTTGCAATGTTGCAGCATGGCTGCGCTGCTGGTATAATCCAGGCATGGCAATCAATTCGGCCCTTATTATTCGAAAGCTGTTTCGCCTCGCGCCGCTTGCGCATGCCGTGCTCTGTGCGCTCCTAGCTGCGCCGCTGTCCGCACTGGAGCCTTCCCCCACCGGGCCGCTCACACAGAACCGAATTAACGAATTTGCCGCGTCGTGCCAGACGTGCCAGATGGCTTTCAGCGGGCTAAAGGGGACGCCCAAGCCCGGCGAAACGCCTCCCCAGTTCGCCGCGCGCGTGGAGAGCTACGTTTCCGCTCTCGACAAGCTTGCCAGGCAGCTTCAGCCGCTGAAAAAACCTCTCTCGATACACAACGCGCAGCTCGAAAACATGACTCAATGGAAAAAGGTGACGGTCGAGATTTCGCATCTGCCGACCGCCACGAGCGATATTCGGGCGGCCTGGCACGTCTACAAATTAGGCGGAGATCAGCATCAACTCGGCTCGAAACTGATGACTGCGCTTCTCCTTGTACAGTCGGTCTTAAACGCTTTGCGGGACGCGCGTCCATAGAACAGAACCTCCCCTAACTCCCGCCCAGAAAAGCCCCCACCTTACTACGGAGGGGGTTGGGGGAGGTTCATTCAGGAGGCGACGAAAGCGCGTCGGTGGAAGGCCCACCATTCGAGGGCGAGAAGTACTAGAAAGAGCGCCGCAAGCCACGGCCAGACGTCTCGCGTCACGTCCACGCGGTGCCCGATCTGTGAAGGCCCGCTGCCGGTGAACTCCGGCTTCGCCTGCGGGCGGATGTCCGATTCCGCGAAGTCGGCGAGATTGGCGGCGAAAACACGCTTGAATCCGCCCGCTCCCTCCGCCGTATACACGCCGACTTCGTCTGCATCGTCGAATACAACTCCGCCGCGCGAGCCCACCGCCAGATCACGGTGCATGCCATCCGGCTTCGTAATCGTAATGCGCCCAGCGCCAGGCGGCGCGTCCAGGGATATCGCCTGGCCGGTGCGCGCCTGTACGTTGTCCAAGTCGTCCGCATGCGCCAGCCACCGCAGCGCGTTCGATATAAAGATTGGGTAGGAGACGGTCAGCGGAAAGGACCCATGAGAGAGGTCCATATTGAATCCGGTCCAGAGCGCCCGCATCTTCCCCTTTTCGCCCGCCACAATTGCCGCGCCCGATTCTCCAGTCGCAATTTCCTGCGCCCAGCCCGCGGCCTTCCCCTGCCCCATCGTTGTCCATCGATTCGCCCCGAAATCGACATACTTCAAGACCGGATGCGCCCGATTCGCGTCCACAATCGACTGGTTCTCCACTAGGCCAGACACCGTAGCAGGCGATTGACTGCTTGCGCAGTTCACAAAGAGATAGTTACCTTCCGGAAGAGTTTTCGGAGCGCCGCCATCGAAGATCACCACGTCGTAACCCGCCGGGCTTCGAAACGCCGCAAGCTTCGTCATGCTCAGGTCCACGTTCGGGTCGACCTTCAGCGCGTTCTCCATAAAGACGTTTTGGCCGGTCACCAGGAGGGCCTTCACTACCTTGCGCGGGGCAATCACCATGGCCGCCTGGTTGTCCACGGAGAGGTCGTCCTTCGTATCCACCTTTACATTGAGGGTCAGCGGCGCTGTCGGTTCGGGGATCTCGAAGATGTCCGGGTTCTCATCGCCCGGCTTGAGAATCACTTCGTGCGCGTCCACGGTCGATTGATTATGGAGAAGCTCGACATTGAAGGTGCGCGGCCTGTCGTCAAAGTTGTGGACCGTAACGAAGACCTCGACCGTCTTGTCACCGGTAAGACTGCGCCGGTAATCCACAGCCACGATTCCGACATTGTGCGACGCCTTGCCGATGGGGTGAAACGCAACGTGCGTCTTACCAAGGTTGACATTCTTGATTGCGGGAAAGCCGCCGTCACTGAGAATGTCTATCTGTGGCGCGGTGCGCGCGCTCACGAGCGCCGCCGCAAGGTTCACGGAATCCCGCATGTTCGTAATGGTCTCGTGCGGTCTCAGACTGTCGATCGCTCGACCCAATTCGGCCCGGTCCGCCGTGAATCCGGTGACCGCCAATGGCCGCGCGCCCGCCGAGAGGACCATCATTTCATCCTCGGGCTTCATGCTGTCCACGACGCCACGGGCCAGGCGCTTCGCTTCGTCCAGGCGGCTTCGGCCAACATCGGTCGCCATCATCGAGGCGGAGGTGTCCACAATGATAACGACGCTGCGCCCCCCGATTCCCGCCCCCTTCCAGAAGGGCCTGGACAGAGCGAAAACAAGGAGCGCTACTGCCAGAAGCTGCAAAAACATCAGCAGATTCTTGCGCAGCTTTTGAAATGGCGCGTTGGCCTGAACGTCGCGAATCACCTGCCGCCACAAAAATGTCGACGAGACAACCACATCCCGACGCCGCAGCTTCAGGATATACATCACGACGATGATTCCGCCCATCGGCGCAAGCAGCAATAGCAATAGCGGGTTGAGGAAGCTCATTGTGAACTTGGGAAGACGGAAGTCGGAAGTCGGAAGTCGGAAGAACGGCTCTCTGGCGGCAGTTCGCCGTTATTCTGGATTGCGACTTCCCTCTTCCGACTTCCTCCCGTCTACTTTGCCGGCGTAATGACTACCTTGCGGAACTGGACCTTGCCGTGATCGCCCTGAATGAGCAAAGGACCGGGCGCGCCTTCATCGGAATCCAGCGCGCCGCCCGTAATGCCGGGGATCTCCTGCCGGTCGATCACCATCTCACCATTCAAGAAAACGGTTACCTCACGGCCTGCGAGCGTGATGTCGTAGGTCTGCCATTCGCCTGCTTTTTTAGCGGGATTGATTCGTGGCTGGAGAAATCCATAGATGCCGCCGATGTTGTGCGAGTCCGGCTCGAATCCGTAGTTGTCTTCAATTTGAGCCTCGTATCGGCCGCGCAGGTAGACGCCGCTGTTGCTGCCCTTTGGAAATCGGAATTCGGCGTGGACCTTGAAGTCGGTAAACTTGCGGATGGTCACGATGTCATTGCCGGGCTTCTCGTTGGAGAGGAGGCCATTGACTACCTGCCAGCCGTTCTTTTCCTTCGGGTGGCGCGGCTGCCATCCATTGAAGGTCTTGCCGTCGAAGAGCTGGATGGGCGCGCCCCACGCGGGAGGCTGCGTTCGATGAAGCCTGGGAGCGCGGCGGCCCGTAAACTCGGCGCGCCCGAAGTAGGGGCCGGAGATCGTTCCGCTTACTTTGCCGTTCGCGTAATCGCCTTCGACCCGGATGTCCGTGTCGCCGTCTTCAAACTGGACGGGAATCGTAAACGAGAACCTGCCCCCTGAATAGCTAACCTCACTCACCGGCCTCGCGCTTCCGAACGCGCCCACGAAACGACCCACGAGCGTCTTATGGCCCGAAAGCGCGACCTCGAACCACGATGGAACCGGCCCCTCCTTGCGGTTTACGACCATATCCCAGCGGCCGATTATTTGGGGTGGCGGCGGCGGCGGACCCTTCTTCTGCGCAAAGGCCGTGCCGCTGGGTATTAGCAGGATAACGAGCGCGGACAGTATTAAGCCATTACATTTATGCAATCTTCTCCTCCTCGGAATGCGGCAATGGGGGTCAATGGAAAGGCCGTTCATTTACCAGTTGACCCATTTGGTCAACAGGTCAATGGGGTTACTTTATCAGGCCGCCCTGTCGTAGATACTTCAAGATGACGTCCTCGAACGGCATGGCGGTGGAGGTACGTAGGTAGTCCAGCCCATAGCGGTTGGCGAACGCCTCAATTTCGCCGCAAAAACCGTCCAGCGCGGCCTGATAGCGCGACAGCAAAGCCGGATTTACGCTCATCTCCTTCGCTTCGCCGGTTTCCGAATCGATGATTCGCAGATCGCCGACCAGCTTCGGATTCAGCTCCTCCTCATCCAACGTGTGGATAAGGGCCACCTGGAAGCCGCGAGCAAGCAGCGATTTCAGGCCGTCCGCCCAGTTCGGATCCATAAAATCGGACAGCACAATCGCGACCCCGCGATAACGCGAGCGCGCGGAAAAGGACTTCATCGACGCGGCGAAAGATGTCTCCCCGGTCGCCTGCATCCTGTTCAGATATTCGAAGAACGAGCGTACGCCCGCCTTGCCCCGCTTCGTAGGCAGGGCGGTATGGAGGCTCCCGGAAAATGCCGAAACGCTGACTCGGTCGTAGTTGGACAGCCCTATGTAGCCAAGCGCCGCGGCCACTCGGACGGCATAGTGAAGCTTCCTGGGACTGCCGAAATCCATGCTCTTGCTGGAATCGATGAGGAGCGCAAGATAGAGGTCCTCCTCCTCTATGAACAGCTTGACGAACAGCTTGTCGAGGCGCGCGGCAGTGTTCCAATCGACGTAGCGAAGATCGTCCCCCAACATGTATTCGCGGTAATCCGCAAATTCGACGCTGGTGCCGCGCTTCACGGAACGCTTTTCACCCTTCATCTGGCCCGCGAACGGGCGTTTCGTGATAAGGGAGAGCCGCTCCAGTTTTTTGAGAAAAGGAGGGTCGAGGATTGGGCCGGGCATGCGATTCCTTCCCAGGGTCTACAGGCCGTGGACCGCGACGCGCCTGCCGTTCTGACGATTCCAGGCCGGCCCAAGTGTCATCGGCCGTTGCCTCCGCCGGAAGACATGATCTCCTGCGGCGAGGGCGGCGGGTCCGCGGACTCCGGAGGCTTTGCGGCCTCGACTTTCTGCACCCGCAGCATTTCAGCCTGCGCTCGTCTCTCCTGCTCCCGCGCGGCTTTCGCGGTCGCCGCGTTGTTCTGCGTATCGGCCGCTATCGCAAGGTTATGCCAGCATGCCGCTATGTTGTACCAGAGCGTCCGCTTGTCCTCGCCTAAGCGCATGCTCTGCTCGTACCATTTGATGGCTGACGAGTAATTCTCCCGATTCGCCTCCTGGTTGCCTTTCCAGAAGGTCCACCGCCCCGACCACGGCATCCAGGTGAAACTGCAAATGGTCACACCTATGAGAAACGCGATAACCAGGCCCCACAACGCGCGGCTGCGCTTCATGATAAAGAGGTTGCCGACAACGAGCCCGAACAGAAGGCCGCCAAAGTGCGCGGCGTTGGCGACTGCCAGAGCGTGAGTCCACGTAGCTATTACGCAGATGAGGCCCCAGACAATGAACGTATTGAGCACCTGCCGCGTAACCACGGCCCGCCATGCCGGTATGCGGGCTCTGCCCGCCCACATAAGTCCGCACATCGCATAGACGACGCCCGACATGCCTGCGCTCTCGACGCTGCTAAACGCGACCTCGGCGCCGGACGCAATGACTGCCGACGACACCAGAAACAGGGCATAGTGGAGAGGATTCAGGGTCTCCTCCAAAACGGACCCCAACTTAACGAACCACATCATGTTGAACAGGATGTGCGGGATGCTGAGGTGCAGAAAAACGGAGGTCAGCAGTGGAGCCGGATGACCGTTCCAGACCTCTTCCAGCGGCAGGCTGCCCAGGTGGCCCAGAGCGTACCAGAGCGTGCCAAGCTGATTGTCCGACGTGAAGTGCGCGGCTGTAATGATCACGCAAAGAGCCGCCAGCGAATAGGTCATAACGGGCGGCATAGGACGCTGCGGCTTTTGATTCACGAAGTCCCAAGTATCGGGCATGCATGTCTACCTTTGGACGCACGACCGCCTAAGTCAGGCAGAGCGCATCGTTTCCCCATTCCACAGCGGGACCCGGCAATCCTGCGAGACGAAGGGGCTGCCGGAAGGAAGAAGCCTCCACAGCCGCGAAGGATCAGGAGACTTATTGCATATGTGTCTTTTCGTCCGGCAGGACGATTGGCCGCGGGCCCAACGTTCTCGGGCGCCCCACTGGTCCGAGCGCCCGACACAGCGAGTGAATTTATTCACTCGCTGGCCAGGGGAATGAGACTCTTGCAAGAGGTCCAAACTATTTTTTGCGGATGCGGAGAGCGATATCCTGTGAATAGGCCGGCGAGACAAACTCGCGCGGACCGCCGCGGTGCCGGAACTCCTCCGCTTTTCTCACGCCGCCATTGAGCATGTCGATCCATTCGGCGCGATAATTGCCCTTCGGTATCTCCAGCGTAATCGAGGCTGGCGATGAGCCGCGAGCATAGAGTCCATATTGACTCCCCGGCTTGGAGAGCAGATGGACCGTAACGCCCGGTGAAATGGACTTCAGCGATGCTGCGTCGGGCGACATATGCACGAAGTCGAGTCCGTCCATGAACTGCTTCAGGATTCCGAGCTGCCGGCGGAGCGCCGGGCTGCCGCCGCCGGGCGTGGGAGACGCGACAGGCATGGTTCCGTCCGGTTTCGCGATGGTGAACGAGTAATCAAGGTTGCTGAAGATCGCGCCGCCCGTCAGCAGGAACTCCCAGGCCTGCGCGCGGTAGGTGAAGTCGTCGCTCCCCTTGAATCCGGTCTCGTCGAATCCTACAGGCCGATCCAGCGCATAGTTCTCCGTAACCGCTCTGGGAGGGCTGGCATAGTGGAAGTTGAAGATGGATACCTGCGGATTCGGATTCTCGATCTTCGCCCAGTCGTTCGCGATGTTCTGTGCGATGAGATGCTTGCGGGGTAACCCGCTCTCCGTCCGCGTAATTGTCTCCGCGATGTGCCGCTGCCACTCAAGAGTCACGCCGCCGAAGTAGGGTTCGTTGCAGATCTCGTAGTAGACGTTCGGCAGGTCGCGCAGTTCGGTGACAATCTTCGTCGTCACTGCATCATGCACCGCCACCATCTCAGGATGCCCAAGCGTGTAGACCTCCGTACGCGGAATCGTTCCGACGCCGTTCACGTTGTTGCGCGCGTTCATGGGGCTGAGATTCCACATCGAATCCTGGTAGAACGGGCAGAAAAGAACCACCTCGACCACGATTCCACGCCTGTCCGCATCCCGGCAGAAACTTTTCAACCTCTGAAAGTAGGCGTCGTCCCAGCGATTCAGGTCGAACTTCGCGCCGCCGTTCGCGTAGCCTAGCGTATTGCTGCGAGCCCACGGAGCAATGTACCGATTCGGCGCGGGAGCCATCGTATTTTCGCGAATATTGAAAGCCTTCGGGTCTTCGCAGTAGACGCCGCTGAACAGCCGAGTGAGATTCAGGCCGTCGCGCTTGAGCGTGTCGAGGTAGGGCTTGTGCGGAAAGTCGAGGTTCAGAACCGCTCCGTAGTGCTCACCGGACGTAATGAGCACAGTGGGCTTTCCCCGGTAAAAAAAATAGCGGTGATTTGCCGGATTCAGAGCCAGCGGCTCAGGGGGATTGGGCGGCGGCATGCAGACGGCGGCAAGCGCTACCAGCAGCGTGAGCATAAGTCTTCCTCGATGGTCCTCGAATGTCGCGCGCATGAGGTTGCCCGGCGATTTATCGCCGAGCCGTGAAACGAAGTCCGTCAAAGATTAGCAGTGGACTGCCTGTTCTGTCAAGCCACGGAGGTGGCTTTAGTTTTGCAGCCCGGACATTTATGTCCGGTGGCCAATCCGTAGCTACTCCGACGACTGGTCCAGAGACACGTTGCCGGAGCGCGTGTGGATGGTCACCGTGCCATCACCGCCGCCAACCACGCCATTAAGCAGCGTGTCCGTCTTGCTGGTGTCGTGAGAGGTCATGTGGCAGTTGAGATCGCCGGATTGCGTGCCGAGAGTGAATCGGAAGCTGCTCGTTTGCGAAAGGCGGACCGATACATCCCCGGACACGGTGTTAGTTGTCAGAGTTCCCGAAAAAGGAGCGTTGAACGAGGCGCTCAGATCGCCGGAAACGGTCTCCCCCTGCATCGTCACGGCCTGGAGATGGTCGGCGCTCACCTTGCCTGAAATCGTCTTCAGGCGGACAATGTTGCCGCGCGCCCGGCTGACGGATACGTCACCGGAGACCGATTCCACCGTTATGTCGAGAGCGGCCTGCTGGCCGGAGTCTTCCACAAAGACGTCGCCCGAGACCGACTTCGCCTCCAGGCGGCTGCCCTCCGCGCGCTTCACGCTGACCATGCCGCTCACCGCAATCACTTCGCCGCCCTGCGACAGGTCCTCGATATTCAGGTCTCCGCTCTTGCTGGCTGCGTGAAACGGACCCCGAATCTTAGAAGCACGGATGTCCCCGCTGATCGCCTCCGCGCGGGTCTCGCCGCCGATGTTCTCGAGCGTAATCGCCCCACCGATAGTGTGGGCCTGCACGTATCCGCCCATGCTCTCCACGCAAATCTCGCCGAAAACGGTCTCCAGCTTGAGCGCGACGCCGTCCGGGACCCTCAGCCGCAGGTTGGCCCAGCCTTCCCGCCATTCCTCGGGAGCGTGGACGCGCACTTCGAGCCGGGAGGCACCGACCGTGGGAGACTGCTGAGTCAGCGCCTCGACCTTCAGGTCGCGAAGCCGAATCTGCGCCTCCTCCTCCGTAGATGCCCACGCTTCCTTCTCAATCTCGATGGAGACAGATTCACTGCCGCCCACCACGTAGACCGCGCCGTAGCTGTTGTCGACCTGAATCGTTGCGTCCGTCGCGACCGTAAAGAGGAGGTCTTCCGTGGCGCGGGCGGCGGGCTGGCCAAGCGTATTTTCAGGCGGACCCTCTTCGCCCGTCATGAATCGGCCCCACTCCTTCATCCGCTCCTGCCATCGCTTGCCGCCACGCGAGACACCGACCCGAGCTTCGCGAACCAGCTTTTCCGGGTCGATCTTCTTGACCGCGTCGCTGATCTGCTTGCCCAGTCCGCTGAGGTCGAAGGGAAAGGCGCGCTTGTGTCCCCAGGAGAAGTCGAACTGCTTCGCGCTGCCGCTTTCGCTCGAATTGGCAGTCGAGGTAGTCGAGTTGGAGGAGCTGTCCGATGCGCCCTCGCCGCGCGCTGATTCGGGCCGCGTTCCGGTGAACGGCGGAGGCTGCGGTGGTTCCGGTGGGGCGGCCTTCAGCGCGGAGAGCAGCTTTTCCGCCTCCGCCGCCGAGACTTTGCCTTCCGCAAGCATCTTGAGTATCTGGCTTATATGTTCGTCCATCGGATTCTCCTCGGTTAGGGATCGATATCTTAAATACTTCTACAGCTCTTGCAAGCGGTGGGTGGCCTGGTCGGCCGTAATGTCTCCACGATCCAGCATCTCGAGTATCTCGCGGCGCTCGCGGGCGCGCTCCTCCTCCGAGCGTTCAGGCGGCAGAGCTAGACTGGGTGCGGGCGGCGGCGATGAGGATGGGTGGGACGGCATTGGCAGTTGAGCCGTCGGAACATGCGTTCCGGGCGGGGCGATTGCGGCAAGCACGGCCTCAAGCCGGCGCGTTACCGTCGGATAGGAGATGTCCAACTCGTCGCCAACCCCGCTGAGGTTGCCGCGGCTGCGCAGGAATATCTCGACGAATTGCAACTGTTCAGCTGTCAGGCGGCAGAAACGGCTCGGCTCGAACGCGCTCTGGATTCGCGTGCCGCAGTCGGAGCAGGTCACCTCCGTAGGATACAAATCTCCGACGCAGACAGGGCAGTGCGGCGGTATCTTGTGTTTTGCTGGCATGTTATGTTTTGTCACCAACGGTGTCTGCGACTGTGTCCCCATTTATGTCAACTCTTTCATTTCATCATTACGGTATAGCTTTTCAATGGTTTCACTGACCATCCATTAAAATCTACAAGCTTAATATTGTGAATCTGCAAGAAATAGCGGCCATATATAGAAACGCCCTTCGCGGCAAACGCGAAGGGCGGTGGGTTCGATGTGGACAATAGAGCCTGATGAGGCTGTTACCAAAGCCCTGGAGTTAAGAGAAACCTAATATGCCGAGCGGCGGTCGTCTTCGTAGGCATAGTCCCCGTTGCGCTGCTGCTTCTTCGCCTGCCGGCACGCCGGGCATCGTTTTGGCTCGTTGGTAAAGCCTTTGGCTGCGAAGAACTCCTGCTCGCGTGCCGTAAACGTGAAATCCGACTGACAATCCATACACTTCATCGTTCTATCTTCTGCCACATGCTTCTCCTTGCAATAGTCCTATGCAATGATCCAATGATTCGAAGCCAAGGTAGTGGCGGACAATTCCATCATAGCCACCTATCATATCCACCTTGTGCCGCACAGGTGATTATAACAACCTTGTTCCGGCGGCGCAAACGAATCGGGGGCAATTTTCAGAATTTGCAAACTTACTTAAGAGTAAACGAGCAGTACGGGAACCTTTCGCGGCGAGCAGGCAGTATATTCTTGGCCGACAAAGATAGCGGAAAACGCGCCGGCGTTCGATCCTTTCGAATGGGATCGAGCGCCGGCGCGTTTTATTACAGGGATACATATTTGATAGCTTCTACGCTGCCGTGGCCAGCATCGGCAGCGGCAGATATACAGTTTCCGGAACTGCGGCGGGGCGAGCGAACAGGTATCCCTGGAGATAGTCCGCTCCGGCTTCGACGCAGACCCGCATCTGCTCCATCGTCTCAATTCCCTCCGCTATAACCTTAACGTTCAGCTTTCGCGCAAGGCTTGCAATCGATTCCAGTGTTTGGCGCGCGGACGCGCTCTCGGCGGCCTGCGCCACAAGGTGGCCGTCGATTTTGGCATAGTCAGGCAGAAGGTCCGCAAGCAGCTGAAGAGACGCGAACCCGCTGCTGATATTGTCCAGCGCGATACCCGCGCCGTGCTCGCGGTAATATCGCACGATTCTGCGCAGCCCGTCCATGCTCTGGACCTCTTCGGCCTCGATGACCTCGAAGACGAGCCGGTCCAGGGGAATGCCGCGCTCGCGCGCAGCGGCCATCGTGCTGCGCAGGCAGATGTCAGGATCGTAGATCGAGCTTGGGAGGAAGTTCATAAACAGCTTTGTTCGCTCCAGGTCCAGCACGTTGGAATCTCGCAGCGCGGTGACTCGCGCCTGCTGGTCGAGGGCGTTTTGCAGATTGAGCTTCTCGCATGCGTAGATCAGGCGTCCGGCTCCCACCACTTCGTCAACATGAGGATGATGGCCACGGATGAGCGCTTCATAGGCAAAGATGTCTCCTGACCGGGCGTCCACCATGGGATGATAGACGCTGAAGAGTCGATCTTCGCGCAGCACGGTGCGAACCCATTCCACGTCCATTAGATCAAATAGGACCGAGAGTGGTTCGGCGTGCATGAAGACTCCGAGAAGGAGGTCAGGCGTTTGCGGCCGATCTGCCTCGAAGAAAACGCCCTTAATTCTCTGTTGCAGCATCGGCGACAACCGCAACTTCAGTTCCTGGATAATTTCCGATTTGGCAGTGTCGTTGCAGAGAACTTCAACGATAGAAGCGCCAACAAATTTGTAGTTCATCTGCCCGGCTGTTAGTGCCCCAACCAGCGACTCGCGTGCGGAGCCGTCCAGCGGGGCCAGCAGGAGTGCATCTCCGGACCTTCCAATGGCTGCGGGAACAACTTCACATCGGAGGCAGCCGTCTCCGGTGTGAGCGCAAGACTCGCGCGCATCCCTCATGGATTAACTTTCCTTTATGACCTGTGCGTGCGTCGCGCTTGCCGCATTGAGATTTGTATCCAACATATCCAGGGCAGGCAAACTGACGCGGGAGTCATAAGCGGCATCCGTGCCACTCTTTCAGGGTCTGATTATCGGCGATTCAGCGAGACTTTTAGAGGCAGGAATAGCGCTTCGTAAATCGTCGTGAATCGTCGTTCCGTTATCCGGCACGGGAACAGATCGATTCCAATAAACGTCTTCTCCGCTGAGCAATTCGGACACCTTTCACTCGCAATGTTTAAATATAATTCCCCGCGGTCCAAGATTGGCCGCGTAAACGACGCAGGGACCATGTACGTCCGCTACGGGATTCTCCGAGCGGGCGTTTTTTTGTTGCTTTTGGAATTGGATAACTGAAATGATCCATCTGCGACCGCTGCCACGTTACTGGGGAGGTAATCAGCCCGGGCCCTCTCGGATACGAAGACCAGGCGGCAATTCATCTTCCGACTCCGCCTCCCGGCCACATATGAGCCGCCTCAGGCTCGTCAAGACTGCCGCGGCATCGATTGCCCTTGCAGGATTGACAGTTCCAGCCATCGGGATTCTTGGCCTCACGGGTTTGATGCTAAGCGTTCGCTCCACGCTTCCCACTGTTGCCCAGATCGCGGCGTTTCAACCCGCGGCCGCCACGAACGTCTATTCCAGCGACGGTGTCCTGCTCGCCACTCTTCAGATTGAGAACCGTAAGCCCGTACCGCTGAAAGAGATTGCGCGGCAGCTTGTCGAAGCGACACTGGCGGTCGAGGATAACCGATTCTACCAACATAAAGGGATAGACCTTCGGGGAATTGGCCGCGCGCTCCTCGCTAATTTCATCTCAGGCGACATTAGCGCGCAGGGAGCCAGCACGATTACCCAGCAGCTCGCCCGTAACGTGTCTCAGTTCGGCTTGAGCAAACAGAAGAGCCTTTCGCGCAAGCTGCGGGAGGCGATGACCGCCGTCCGAATCGAGCAGGTGTTCGACAAGGATACGATTCTCGAGCTCTACCTAAATCAGATCTACTACGGCAGCGGCGCTTACGGCGTAGAAGCGGCGGCGCGCGCCTACTTCGGCAAGCCCGCGTCAAAGGTTACCCTCGCCGAAGCCGCCCTGCTCGCGGGCCTGCCGCAGCGCCCTATCGCCTATTCGCCCTACTCCAGCCCGGGCGCGGCGCGAACAAGACGAGACGTAGTGCTTAAACGCATGCTCGACACGGGGCGAATCAGTATCGGAGATTATGAGCGGGCAAAGAGCGAGCCGGTCAGGCTGGCAGGCAGGCACGCAACCCACACTCTCTATCGCGCCCCCTATTTCGTGGATTGGGTCGTCCAGGATCTCGTGAGCCGCCACGGCGTTGACGCGGTCTATAGCGGCTGGAAGATAGTTACGACGCTGGACTGGCAAATGCAGGAACGGGCGGAGCAGGCGGTGCGGCGCGGTCTCCGGTATGGCGCGACTCAGGGCGCACTCGTATCCCTCGACCCGCACACAGGCGAAGTACGCGCCATGGTCGGCGGCGTGGATTACAAGCACGACCGGTTCAACGCGATCACGCAGGGAAAGCGCCAGCCCGGTTCCGCGTTCAAGCCTATCGTATACGCGGCGGCATTTGACGGCGGCTTGCTTTCACTCTACAGCGAGCTGAAGGACGAGACGCTGGAGATACCCGGCGGACGTAAGACATGGACAGTTCACAACTATGGCGGCGGATATAAGAATCAAAACGTGACCGTGTTGGAGGCGATTACCCACTCGATCAATACCGTGGCGGTGGAGACTGCCCAGGAGACGGGCATTCCGCGCATTATCTCTACCGCGCATCGTATGGGAATCACCTCGGAGCTTGCGCCCTACCTTCCCCTCGCGCTGGGAGCTTCGGCGGTTCGCCCCCTGGAGTTGTGCGGGGCCTATGCAATTTTCGCGGCGGACGGAAACAGGTACCGCCCGACCGGGCTGAAGCTCGTGGAAGACTCGCTGGGACGCATGGTCGAGCAGGACAATATTGAGCAGAGGCGCGAAGCGGGAATTCTTGAGAGCAGCACGGTCGAACAGATGAATGTCGCGCTGCGCTCCGTCGTAACGAACGGTACCGGAACTGCCGCGGGCGTCGTTCCGAACGCATTCGGAAAAACCGGCACGACCAGCGATAACCGGGACGCCTGGTTCGTGGGTTATACTCCGGAGCTTGCAACCGCCGTATGGGTGGCAAAGCCAATGCGAGACGGGCATGGATCGGTTCGATACGGCGTCATGACAGGCGCAACGGGCGGCCACGTGGCAGCGCCAATCTGGGCCGATTTCATGCGCGCCGCCGCGCCGTTGCAAAAGCAAGTAAACCAGTCGCGCCACGTCCACGCCTATGCCATCAACCTGCCGCCGCCTCCGCCCAAAGTGGAAAAGATTATCGCTCTCGACGACGATATTCGGGACGGCCAGACCGGCATTACGATTCCGGCGTCCGAGGATTTAGGCGACCCCACTTCGGCAGCAGGGACCGAATCTGCGGCGCGCGCGGGTGGTTATGCGCAACAGGCGGACTATCAAGCGGATGAGCGCGGACATGGAGGAGTGAGGACAGAGGGCACGCAATCGCTAGGCGTGGAAAGCAGAGCGGCCCAGAATCGCGAATCGGTGGTCGTCCGCGTCTGCGCATCGACTGGAAAGCTGGCGACTGAGTGGTGCGATACGACGCTGGTGATGGATGCCTCTGCGCCCGATGCGCCTGCGGACTATTGTCACCGCCATCATGCGCCGTTCGGCGAATCGATGCGATAGAGCGACTAAGCGACTAAGCGACAGCGGGCACGGACATCAATGGCCGTGCTGCGAAATGAAGGCCACCTTCGCGGACCGAGCGGACTCGGTCCGGGCGGGCTATTCAGTTCCGGCGGTGGTTTATGTCTAGCGGCCGGGCGATAAATCGCCCGGCCGCGGATCTATTTCTGCACTCCAATCTCAGTAAACGCGCTGGTCACGGGTTTACCGTCCCAGTCCCTGGGAATCGGTATGTCGAGAAGCCAGAGAGCGGTCGCCGCCGTGTCGTAGGTCGTTACCGGCGCTGTGATTGAATGACCCGGTCTGACATGCATCCCCCACGCTATCCAGGGGATGGTCATGTCCTCCGGGGACCGCGTACCGTGAGTCCGCTTGTGTCCGCCGTGGTCCGCGCTAATGATTACCACGCTGCTGTCCGCGATGCCGGCCTTCTCGATTGCCCGCTTTACGACATTCAACGCCGCGTCGGAATCGGCAAATGCCTGCACCTGTTCCGGCGATCCCCAGCCGTGCGCATGCCCTTCACCATCCGGGTCCGCAAAGTGTACGAAACAAAGACCCGGTTTATGCGACACGATATACTCCGCCGCAGCCTTTGCAACGGCCCGTGAGCTGTAGCCCGGTATATCGAACTTATCGAGCGTGCCGGGAACCTCCAAATGCTTGAACTTCTTCTTACCGGCGAACAGCGCGGTGGTAACCCCATGCTCTTTGGCAAGCTGGAAAACGGTTGGGACCTTGACCAGTCCCTTCGAGGGAATCCAGTCGTTCCATAAGACATGGTGCTTTTCAGGACCGACTCCCGTCAGCATTGAGGTGTGCGACACGAGCGTGATACTCGGCGCCACCGTTTGGGCGTTCCAGGTCGCCGCGCCCGCTTTGACCATGCCGAACAGCGTGGGCATGGGCGAGCGCCGCATCACCGCGGGCTTGCCGCCGTCGAAGCTGACGATGAACACGTGCTTCGCCCTCGGCTCCGCATGCGCCACAACCGCTGCCGCAACGAAGCAGACGGCGCATACGGCCGCGAAACATTGGGCCAGGAACTTTACGCCTTTTAGCCATGAGCCGTCCGCGAGGAGCACGGGGAAGCGCGGTGACGGAGGCGTGATACGACATCTCATTTATGCTTCATCCTTTAGCCATGAACCGCCCGCCAGGAACCCGCCATCCACCGCCACTATCTGCCCTGTCACGAAATCGGACGCGGGGGCGGAGAGCCAGACAGCCGTGCCCACGAGGTCCGCCGGCGTACCGGGCCGCCGCGCTGGAACGCGATCCAGAATCCATTGGCTGATGTGCGGATCCGCCCACTGTCCCTGCGCCGTGAGCGGCGTCTTTATGAAACCGGGAGCCAGGCAGTTCACCTGGATATTATCGCGGGCCCACTCTATGGCCATCGTTTTGGTGAACTGGGCGATGGCGGATTTCGACATGCCGTAGACGCCCACGTTTCCAATACCCACGAAAGAGGTCATCGAGCCGATATTGCCGATTTTGCCGCCGCCCTGGGCCTTCATAACGGAATGCGCTGCCTGGCTGAGAAAAAGAACGCTCCGAAGATTCACATCCATAATGGTCTCGTAGTCGTCCAGCGTGAACTCCTCAATCCGCTTGCGCCGGTTCATGCCCGCGTTGTTCCAGAGGATGTCCAGCCGCCCAAGCTGCGTGTTCGCATCTTCAATGAGCTTCTTGCACGCCTCCACGTCCCGCAGGTCCGCGGGAAGTATTACCGACCGGCCGCCGGCTGCTTCGATAGCTTTGGCCGTCTCCTGAAGGTGCTCGACATTCGTTCCGTTGAGACCGACAAACGCGCCCGCCTCCGCAAGCGCGACGGCAAGGTCGCCCCCAATACCTCCACTTGCGCCCGTTACCAGCGCGGTCTTTCCCTCCAGCGAGAAGAGCCGCTCAATCAACGACTTTCCATCTGCCATTTTCACTCCTCCAAGGTTTGCGCTATAGAATCGCAATTCTTTCCGTGCCACTCTTCTTGTCTACGATTCTTGTCTACGATTCAGGCCGTGCCATGTTGCCGTACTTATTAAACCGTGTTTGGAACCGCAATATCAGTGTACCTAACGCTCCATGCTCGTAATTCGGCGAGATTCTGAATTGGGCGGGAACAAAAGCGCGGCTCGCAAAGACAAACAGACGACTCCCCGACTATTGGCTCAATTTACCATCAACAGATTCTCCACAGATTCTCCAATTAGATGGAGAGAAAAGGAAAATGCCATGCTGCTCCAAAGTCGTGCGCGCACGCGCATAGCTGCGACCGGTCTCTTTCTAGCCGCCGCTGCCGCCGTAAGTATCCCTTACCTTCGTCCCGTCTCCGCGCGAGCCGAAGAAAACCACTCCCGCAAAATCTTTGCCGTTTCGGGTCCCATCAGCCTCGGGCGCGGTCAGCACCTCCGCACTTCGCTTCTGCTCCCCGCGGTGCAGAAATCCAAGGAACCGCTGGGCCGATTCAAGCTCTATTTTCGTGATCTCAAGGGTAACGCTATCGATTCGAAAGAGTTCACCATCACCGGTGGAGGAGAGGGGTGCCGCATTGACCTCATAGCGCTCGGCGACGGAAGCGTTCGAATCGTAGAATGCGATGGCAGCGTCAGGACGACGAGGCTGGCGATTGGCGAGGGCGACACGATTGAGCTAACGGGGATACTCATCGGCCTTCTGCGCACCGACTTGCTTCCCGCCGTGCAGCTTCCTGCCGTCCAGCGGCCTGTCGCAACGTTGCAGCTTGGAGCCAACCGCGAGGGGCATCCCGTTGGACCCACGTCCGCGATTCTGCCGTACGTCGAGCAGTAGGACCACCGGCCCGTTATTGCCGGTCAGAAATCACATAGCGAGAGGCCGGGAGCCGCGGCTCCCGGCCGTCTCTTTGGGTTCTGAAATTCAGGTCGGACGCGCCTCGCAAAGACGTCCCCTCAACCCTGGCGCGTGTTCTGCCGACACTATGGCTGGCGTGGTCCTTCATCTCGCATTAACCCAGGTATTTTTCGGGGGTACAATGAGCGTGTCGTCCACTCGTATTTTTGAGGTAAATAGATGCCCGCCGATCCCTGCGAAGTGACCCCTCAGACCAATCAACCCGACCCGTGCGCACTGGTGCTTTTCGGCGCGACCGGTGACCTAACCCGCCGCAAGCTCATTCCCGCCCTCTACAGCCTTGCGTGCCAGAACCTTCTGCCCGAAAAGTTCGCCATCGTCGCGTTCGCGCGGCGGCCCAAAGACGATGCGGCATTTCGCGAGGATATTCGCGCGTCGATTACCCAGTTTGCCCCAAAACTGAAGGCCGAAGGACCGGCGTGGGAGAGGTTCTCGGCCAGCATCTTCTATCACCGCGCAAACCTGGACGATCCGGCCGGCTATACGGGCCTTCGCGAGCGGCTGGAATCGCTGGATCGGGAACGAGGGCTGGGTGGAAACCGGCTCTTCTATCTCGCGACGCCGCCTGAGAATTTTACGGAGATCGTTGAGAACATCGGAAAGGCGCAGCTTGCCCAGCCGGAGGCCCCCGGAGCGCCCTGGACGCGAATCATTGTCGAGAAGCCGTTTGGATACGACCTCGATACCGCGCGCGCTCTGAACGCCAGGCTGCGGGACGTGTTCACCGAGAATCAGATATATCGCATCGATCACTACCTGGGCAAGGAGACGGTGCAGAACATCCTCGTCCTGCGATTCGCGAACCGCCTTTTCGAGCTGCTCTGGGGCCACCTCTACGTCGACAACGTGCAGATTACCGTTGCCGAGACGCTGGGTATGGAGGGGCGCGGCGCCTACTTCGACGAATCGGGAATCCTCCGCGATATCGTTCAGAATCACGCGCTTCAGATTCTTACGCTCATCGCCATGGAGCCGCCGGTGTCGTTGGACGCAAACGCTGTCCGGGATGAAAAGGTCAAGGCGCTCCGGTCGATTCGCCCCTTTACCCCCGAAGACGTGCGCGGCAATACGGTCCGCGCCCAGTACGAATCCGCCGAGGTTGGCGGCAAGCGCGCCGCCGGATACCACGAGGAGGAGGGCGTGCCGCCCGATTCACACACCGAGACTTTTGCCGCAATCCGCTTCTGGGTGGACAACTGGCGCTGGGCCGGCGTGCCGTTTTACGTCCGAGCAGGCAAGAGGATGCCCACGCGGGTCACGGAGATCGTCGTTCAACTTACCGAAGTGCCCGACGTGCTCTTCGCGCGGATGGCCTGCGCAGAGGTGACGCCCAACAGGCTCACGATTCGCGTGCAGCCAAACGAGGGCGTGGAGATTCTGATGTCCGCAAAGGAGCCGGGCCCAAGCATGAACGTCAAGCCGGTGCGCATGCACTTCGACTATAGCGAGGCATTTGGCAAGGAGATTCCCGACGCCTACGAGCGCCTGCTGCTGAACGCGATGCTGGGCGACGCCGGGCTTTTCGCGCGGGACGACGAGGTCGAGGCCGCGTGGGAGCTAATTACCCCGATTCTGGAGGCGTGGAAGGCCGACGACGTTCCACCCAGGCCATACCCGGCCGGCACGTGGGGCCCAAAGTCCGCCGACGCACTGGTCTGGAGTGACCGCCGTAAATGGTGGAACAGCGGAGAGTGAGCGGGAACTGACATGTATGCCGGACTGATTGAACGATACCGGGCGTTTCTGCCGGTGACTAAAGCCACGCCAATTATCTCTCTTCTGGAGGGCGATACCCCCCTGATTCGCGCGCCTCGTATCGCGCAGTGGATCGGAGGGCCGCTGGACGTCTACTTGAAGTTCGATGGGTTGAACCCAACGTGCTCCTTCAAGGATCGCGGCATGACGATGGCCGTCAGCAAAGCAGCAGAAGCGGGCATGCAGACGATTATGTGCGCATCGACAGGCAACACCTCGGCATCGGCGGCGGCTTATGCGGCGAGGGCGGGAATAAAATGCCACGTGCTGCTGCCGGGCGGCAAGATTGCGCTGGGTAAGCTTGCCCAGGCGATTATGTACGGCGCGCAGGTGATAGCGATTGACGGCAACTTCGATGACGCGCTTCGCCTCGTGCGAGACATAACGGCCATTCACCCCATAGCTCTCGTCAATTCCGTAAACCCGTTCAGGCTGGAGGGCCAGAAGACAGCCGCCTTCGAAGTAGTGGATGACCTGGGCCGCGCGCCCGACTTTCACGCCATGCCGGTCGGCAACGCGGGCAACATCACCGCCTACTGGATGGGTTATAAAGAGTATCGAGAGGCCGGCCTCAGTAAGACCGTGCCCCGTATGATTGGATTCCAGGCCCTCGGAGCCGCCCCCATCGTAGACGGCGCGCCGGTCGCGGAGCCGGAAACGGTTGCGACCGCAATTCGAATCGGGAATCCCGCGAGCTGGCAGGGCGCATTGCGCGCCCGCGACGAAAGCTGCGGGCATATCGGCAAGGTGTCGGACGACCAGATATTGGAGGCTTACAACGCGCTCGCCTCGCAAGAGGGTGTATTCGCCGAGCCGGCTTGCGCCGCGCCCATTGCAGGGCTTCGCGCGCTGGCGCGGCAGGGATACTTCTCTGAGCCCGCGACGGTTGTCGTAACGCTTACCGGGCACGGCCTCAAGGACCCGGCCACCGCTATTGCGCAGTCGGTAGAAACAGTCACGATTCCGCCCACCCGCAATGCCGTGCTCTCCGCGCTAGGATACTAAACGCACACTCCCGCCAGGCGAACGCGCATATTGAAAACCCCCGCTCCGACTGGAGCGGGGGTTTTCATGCGCCGCATTAGCTCAGTCGAGCAAATAGATGCAACAACGCGCCTATCGCCTTGTCACACATTCCAGACATGCATTACACGCGCTGCGCTTCAGGAGAGTTGCCATGAGATGCGACCAGATTTGGGACCTGCTTTCGGTTTACGCGGACAACGAGACGAACCATGACGAGACGGCGATGGTGGAGACACACATCGCCGACTGCTCCGACTGCGCCCGGAATTTGCGCTTTCTCCGCGCAACATCGGGAGCGCTGAATCTCGTGCCGGACGTGAATCCGCCTATGTCCCTGCGGCAGTCGATCCTGGATGCAACAGTAAACCGGCCGACCTGGGGGCAGCGGATTCTGGCCTATGTCCTGCCCGCCGGCGTCTCCGAGTCACGGCGGTACGCCGCAATCGGAGCAGTAGCAGGGCTGGCAGGGGCGGCCGCTCTCCTGGCTTTGCGACCCGCCCTTCCGACGGTTGAAAATTCTGCCTCCTACCGGCCTCTTGGCAACGGCATCGTTGCCGAATCAAGCCGGCCCGCAGTTGGCAGCGTCTCCGTGGTTCCGCCTTCAAACGAATCGAAAGCGGCGAAGCTCCCCATTGCAAGCGCATCAATCGAGCCGAGTAATCACAGTGGAAATGCCTCATTCGTAACACTACGCGAACAGCCTGCTTCCAGCCGCAATGCCGGCCCGAGATTTGTTGCGAGCATTCCGAGCCCGAAGGCGGCCAAAGGGGCGGGCGTAGTGCATGTCGCCTCCGCGATAGAGTTCAAGGCTAATGTCAGCGGCCCAGCGGGCAAACTGGAAGTACAGCCGGTAGAGCCGCCCGCCGAGCTTACCGCGCCCGTGGCTCCCGGCATAGTGACAACGGCAATGATGATCACAGCCATGCCGCCGGCCAATGATCCAATGGCAATGGTCAAAGCGGAATCCGGGATGGGGGAGACGCTTCGCGCGCCTTCTACCCTCCCCGCCGGGCATATCGCGCTGGCGAGCGAGACCCGCACTGCCCTTACCGAGCAGATGGTTACATTGGCAGACCTGAAGCATCTGCTGCGCAAACAGGCTACGGACGACAACGCACGGTTCATTCGAGAGAGCATCAAGGACAAACAGATTCGACTGGACGTAGTTCACGGACGCTTTTAGAATCCCCGGACATAAATGTCCGGACTGTAAAACGAAAGCCACCTTCGTGGCTTGAAAATACGTAGTCCGCGCAGGCGGACTTTGTCTCACAGCCCGACGATGAATCCCCGGGTCATGGGCGGTAGACGTGCAGACTGTGATAGATCGATGGTACGAAGAGCGGCGAATAATAACGAATTTGCAACATTTGTAGGAGTTATAGCGGCGGCATGTACGGCCTTCGCCACGTTCCTCTGCGCAGCGCCCGCTTTGGCCCAGTTCGGTACCCCGGCCTTCACGGACACAAGCTTCGGAAACATCTTCGGTGTCGCCTCGCAGAAGCTGTCATACATCGACAAGAACGGCTCTCCGGTGGATCGCGGCAAGAGCTGCTCCGAGATGCTGCGGGGCAACGGCACACGCGCCGGTTACTCGCTTTCTCATGGCGGCATCATCCCCGACAGCGTCTCCGTTTCGGTTGGCGCGCACCGTCTGCGGCCAAACCTGGACTATTATCTCGACGCGACGAGCGGATCGATAGGGTTCGCAGAACCGGTGCGCCGCCTCGAAACCGTCAGTGTCGGCTACCGGCATATCGAAGGACAGGACGGGGCGCGATCTCCGCTTGCCGGCCTTTCCGGCCTGACGCTCAACCTCAAAGGTTCCGCTCTCAACTTCGGGTTGGGTGTCTCGACCAGCGCATCCGGCCTCGACTTTACCACCTATGGCCTCGCTATGAACTCGACGACCGGCTCGGGTTCCACCCTGAACAGTCTTTTCTACTTCAGCACTCCGAACGCGAACAAAAACAACCTCGTCGGCAATACGCGCGAGGCGCTCACGGCGTCTGCCGCGAAGGCGCAGTCCGAAGAGGCTAAGAGCGACCACCTCATCGCCCAAAATTTATTGCTGAAATCCGGGAGCGCCACGCTGCGCGCAACCTATCAGGACGTCGGCCTTCACTTCAACGGATTCCAGGCGATGAAGCAGGCCAACGCCAAAAACACAGACGTAATGACGCAGATAGGCGCTCTGGAGAAGGAGAAGGGCGTGAAGCGGATGGGCTTCGGCGCGGGGCTGCAAACCGGCAAGACAGGTAACCTGGGGTTTGATTGGGATACGGTCTCAGACGGGAAGGATAGTATTACGAAGCAGGGCCTGGGATACCAGTCCAAACTGTTCAACTTGAAGTACAGCGAGCAGCAGGTAGGCGACAAGTTCGCGAAATTCCAGAACCTGCGCGAAGCCGAAGCCGCGCAGTGGGCCAAAGAGAAAGGCGTAAAGCGGACGGACCTTACACTCGGCATGGCGGCCGGCAAGGACGGCCAGTTCGGATACAGCGCGAGTATGATTGGCGACAAGACCGGCGCGATCAAGCGGGACCTGATCAGCTTCGGCAGCAAGAGCCTCAACTTCTCGTTGTCCAGCCGCAAAACGGATAACAAGTTTGCCCGCATAAAAGACCTCAGTGACGCGGACAGGACAAATCTCGCCCTGGATATTCGCCGGCAGTTCAACCCCAACGCGGCAGCGGCCGAGGTTACCGCTCAGGATAAGGTACAGGCGGCCGGCGAGACCGGGCTGTCCCGCAGCCGCATGTCGCTGGGGGGAACTCTGGGCAAGAAGAGCGCGTTCGCCTTTAACCAGTTCTCCATCGACGACAGCAAGGGCAAGATTCAGCGCCAGACGATCAGCCTGAACGGAAAGAGCTTCTCTCTCAACTATCTGGACCAGACGGTTTCGGACAGCTTCTCCCGTCTGACCACGATGAGCGACTTCGAGAAGCTTCAGTTCGGGAATGAGAAGGGAATCCACCGTCAGACGCTGGGCCTGAACCTGACGTCGTCCAGGTCATCCACGTTCCTGTTCTCCCAGTTGAGCCTGTCGGACAAGAAAGCAGGCATGACCCGCCAAAGCATGGCCTATGCGGCGAAGGGCGTCGACCTCAAGGTGAACATGGTCAACACGGACAGCAAGTTCGACCGCATCGGCGATCTCGCGGGCTTCACGCCGCCCGAGAAGGCTGCGATGGAGGCCGAGCGCGGTTATAAGAGGATGGACTGGAGCGCCAATTTAACGAGCATCAAGGGACTAACGCTCAGCACCTACAACTACGACGCGCACAACGACACCGATAAACTGGACAAGAGTATATACCGGCATAACCTGGCGTGGACCGGCAGCAAGCTGACACAGATTACGTTCTTGTCGGAGGGCAAGGACCTTCAAAAAGATGGCAAGCCGCAGGATGGTGTCGCGCATGAGCTGCTGAACCTGAATCAACAGTTCGGCAAGGGAACGAAGCTCAATTTCTACCGCGAAACGTCCGATACGGTCGTGGGCGGGAAGGCATCCCCGACCGTCACTACCGATTTTCTCCATTTGGAGACGGACAAGGCGAAGGCAAACAACCTTCTTACCGAAACCAAGCGCACCGATCTTGGAAGCGGCAAGTTTGAGAATACCACCCTGATAGACATGAATTACCGAACCTCCAAGTCGATGACGCTCCACCTCAACAAGCTCGGTATCGACCGTGGCAAAGACCCGTCCGCCGATACGACTCTGCTCGACTGGAAGTGGCAGATGTCGAAGACATTTAACTTCACTGGCGCGTATGCCGAGACGACTACCAACAACCAGACCAACGCGACGGTGAAGTCTTTCGCGGCAACCGGGATGGTCACAAAGAACCTGAACCTGACGGGGACATACAGCGAGATAGACCAGCACAAGAAGAACGTGAAGGCGGTATCGGACGTCGCGATCAGCAACGTGAAACCAATCAAGATTCTCGGACTCAAGAACGTCACGTTCACAGGCCGCTACGCCTCGGTAAACGACCAGCAAAAGCAGCAGAGCCAGAACGCGTCCGCCAAAGTCCAGGGGATGCTCGGCAAGAATCAGTTCGGCATGGAATACAGCAGCGTGTTGAACCCGAACGGCACGAATGCCATAGCGCGAATCATAACCGTTGTGACCGATCCGGATGTAAAGCTCCCCTTCCACCTAGACGTGCTCTACAAGGCCCGCACGACTAATCGCGGCAACGTGGACCTCGTTCGTAAATACAATGCCGTATATAGGATGGACAAAGCGACGAATGTAACTTACGCCTACTTATCCCTGCCGGAGGATGCCGCCACCGTAATGCAGCCGACCAAATCATCTGTCTTCTGCCTGAAGCGCGCAATCGATAGGACGCTGAATCTGGGTGTCGATTACACTACGGCAAAGCAGTTGGCCGCGAAAAATGAAACATCCAAGCTGGGAGCCCTCCTGAATGGGAAGGTGGACAAGCTGTCATCGGTCGAAGTCGGATACAGCGTCGACATCGCAACTATAGGCGCACTGCGCACCGACGCGCGTATCGTCAAGATCGGCTACGACCATCAGGTGGATGGCGACCACTTTATCTCGGTCTCCACGTCCTTCAAAGAGAACAAGGGCGCTCCCGATGAAATGCTGGCGAATATCGATTTCAAGACCCGGTTTTGATTCCTCGTTTCAGCCCCGGATTCGCGCTCCCCTGGTTTCGTATCTGTTCAGTCTTAATGAGAATCGCCGGTGCGACGCCACGGGCAAAATCCCCGTGGCTAGACGGCTTCGCCAGAAACCCTGCTGAAGCAGGCTAAAGCGGACAGCCAGAGCACGCTTCAGCGTGGTTCCCTGTGGTTATCGTTTGTAGACACGGGGTTTCAGCCCGTGGCGGAGCCGCTGCGGAGCGATTCACTCTCATCAATTCTGAACTGT
>JBBROJ010000066.1:0-27320 GCA_038229495.1 Chthonomonadales bacterium | reverse complement strand
GGGCTGCCGACGAAGTTCTCGTTGTTTCCCGCATAGATACCCTGGAATGCGAACAGGGACTGCGCGCCTGCCGGCGTTGGCGCCGCGGCGTAGGCCAGCGCGATAATCGCCGCGAAGAGTGAAACTGCCAGGATGGATTTGTGTGGGAGCCTCATCTACTATTCCTTTCGTGGTTTCCGCATTTACGCGCCGCGGCCCGCGCTTGAATCCAACAACGTGCAAGATAAGCGCGTACGCGCTACTGGCTGCTTACGCACACGTTATGCCTACATTATCACGGTGGCATTAACCAGGCATTAGAGTTGGCGGCCAGGGCGGAAAAAGAGGACGAATCCCGGTATCAATTCGGGGAATGAATGGCTCGGACGTGGGAGAGAGCGTGTAGTTACGATTGACGATGCCAGTAATGATGCTGGGCCAGATTCAAATCGTGCTGTCGAGAAGCTGCCGGAGGGGAGTGCGGCGGCCCTGCTCGAGTAGAGGCGCAAGAGGTTCGCCGCCCAGCGGCAGCCGCAGCTTATCCGCGAAGCGGACCGGCCAGCCATTGTGGAATACCGCGAGCCTCTCGTCACTGTAGCCCATTCGATCTCGCAGATCGTCGAAAGCGCCGAAAAGCAGCGCCGCGACCCGTGTTCGACCGGTCTCCAATGCGATGTCGCTGGCAAAGGCGGCTGCGAACATAAGCTCGGCGTGGGTCCCAAGATGCTCGGCGCTGTCTACTGACTGGCGGAGGAGCGCGGTCGCTTCGTCCGGACGGCCCTGATAGTAAACAGCTGCGGCCGCGAGAAGATGCGCAAGAGGAACCCGGCGCGACCAGGGTGGTACGATGTCGCGAAGCTCGCGCGCGAGATCCTCCGCGCGCCCCAGCGCGTCGCGGCCATTGGGGGTCCGAGCGCCGAGATGGTTTCCAAGATTGTGAAGCGCTCCGCTGGCGTGCGAAAGGCAGTGCAGAAGGAGCGACTGGTCATTTAGCGCTCTGGCCGCTTCGAGCGCGGCGAGCTGCGCGGCGGATGCGGCGGCATATTCCCCGGCATTTTCCGTCAAATAGCCCAAAATCGACTGCGCATACGCGGCTGCATTTGGATCTTGGCGGAGCTTTGCATCCGCCTTCATCGATTCCGCCAATCTCTCCGCATCGCCATTTCTGCCCACGTCGGGGAGAATCAGGCAGGCGGCGTAGGTAACGCGAAACCGGACGGGTTCGGATTCGATATGGGGAATGCGGCCCAGCGCGTTTTCGAGCCACCGGAGAGCGACTCGATGACGGCCCCGTACGAAGGCATGGGTGATCGCTCCCGCGAGGCCGCACCAGAACTCGTCCGTCCAACCGGGCTCCGCATTGGCGAGCGCCACCGCAAGATTCTCCTGATCCGCATCCAGTGGCGCGAGAGTGCGGACGTCGTCCTGATCGGCGTTGGAAGCGATGCGGAGGTAGTAGGAGAAGTGCCGCGCCTCGGCTGACACTTGTTCCGCCGGAGACATCATCTCAGAAGCAAACTGGCGGATGGTCTCCAGGAATTCGTAGCGCATCCCGCGGGACGATTCTCGCGCGGTGATTAAGGAGCCGGCCACTAGCGCGGCGAGGTGCTGTTGCGCATCGTCGTTCTCGGACACGAAATCGGACACAAATGCAGCGGCGTCCCGCGTCCAGCCTTCGCGGAACGTAGAGAGCGCGGCAAACACCTCTCGCGTTCGCGGCTCCAGAATATCCACGCTCCCCTGTATGGCGGCTCGCAGGGACCGGTGTCGGGCGGGAATCCTGTGCTGATTCGACCGAAGATCGGTGAGGCGCACTGCCAGCTCTGCCGCGATTTCGCCGACAGTCTGAATGCCCACGCGCGCTGCCGCAAGCTCAATGCCGAGCGGCATTCCCTCCAGCCGCCGGCAGATTTCGTCGACTGCCCCGGCCTGGCGCGGGCCGGCCGTGAAGTCCGGGCGCGCCGACTTTGCACGATCCACGAACAGGGCGACGGCAGGGGTCTCCAGAAAATCGGAGGATGTATCCAGCGTTGGAACGCCCAGTGGCGCAAGAGGCAGGCATGCTTCGCCCGGAATGTCCAACTTTCGGCGGCTCGTGACAAGGATTCGGAGGCGCTCGACGGATGCCAGAAGCGAGAGAGATATACCGGCAACCGACACGATGAGATGTTCGGCGTTGTCCAGCACAAGCAGCGCGGGTTCCCTCCGCGCAAGCCACGATATCAGATGGTCCGACATGTCGATGCCGGGTTGCGGCACGACGGAAAGCGCGTTCAATATCCATTCAACGAGACGATCCTCATCCGCAATGTCCGCAAGCGGAATGAAAAATGCGTGCGCCGCATAGCCGCGAGCGGCCTCCGCGGCAATCCGACTCTTTCCGATACCGCCCGGTCCCGTCAGCGTGACGAGGCGGTTGGCCGCAAGCATGTCCGCAATTTGGCGGAGCTCCGGCTCGCGACCAAAGAAGCGGGTGAGATAAAAGGGCAGCTGCTTCGTAAAGTCAGGGGAGGCCGTCTGACTGTCCGAGTGCCGGCTCGCGTTCGGGGCAGGGCAGGGAAGTGGCGAGGAGTCAGCTTGCCTGCTCGAGTCGATGCCGCGAAATACCGCCGCATAGCGCTCGCGCTCGGTCAAGACCCATTCATCGTAATAGCCGGGAAGCAGGTCGCCGTTCACATGCGCCGAGGCTTCCTGCATGCGGCCCTGGCGCAGCAAGGTGTCAATCTCGAAAGCGTCGCACCAGACAGTTTCCGCGCGGAGGCGTACGCGGCCCCGCTCGGTGGTATCGATGACGGAGCCGCCGGGGCAGCCATCGGGCTCCAGTTGTTTACGCAGCGACGTAAGCGCGACGCGGAAACGATTGGCGGCTGTCTCTATCGGCTCATCGGGCCAAATGGCTTCGTACAGCTCTTCGCGCGGACAGGCGCGTCCCATACGCAGAGCAAGATACGCAAGGATCCCGGCGCTTTTCATGGAACGGAACCGCCGAATCTCGTATCCGTCTCGATCCACGAGAACCGGCCCGTCGAAGAGCCGTATTCGCCAGCGTGCCAGACTGCCGCAATTAGAATCGATCACGGAGTGAATTTCGACTCGGAAGGGCCTTCGTCCTGTTAGTCTCCTGCCACAAACCGCACAACTGCCGGGTTCTCTCGGCGCACCGCCCCTTGTTTACGCCGCGAGCGGCGTGAAGTTGGATTTTATTACGTCAGAAGGTATTCTCAATCAATCGCCGAATCTTAATACGTATCTTATGTTGGACCGCTTTCAGTTCCGGCTGGCCGGCTGCCCATGACATGGCAGTTGGGCGCGCAGTTCCGGCCGGCATTCTCATCTCGAAGGAGTTCCCTATGCTAAATCGTATTTTGGCCTTCTCAACCGCTGCTCTCTTTATAACCGGAGCGGCCTTCGCGGGCGTGCCGGGCGACAAGAACAAGAGCAAGACCGCCAAGGTGACCGAAGTGCATGTCTGCCCGGAGACCGGCGAAGCCGTGAAGGGCGAGCCCGCCGGCAGCGAAGTCGTGGGCAAGTACAAGGTCTACTTCTGCTGCGCCGGCTGCAAACCGTCGTTCGACAAGCTCTCCAAGGAAGACAAGGAGAAGAAGGTCGCCGATCTGGTCAAGAAGAACGGCGCCAAGAAGAAAGGCTAACCGATTGCGGATTGTGGAATGGCCTGAATATTCCGCAATCTGCAATCTGCAATCTGCAATCTGCAATTAATGAAGTATCTGATTACGTTTGAGAAGGCCGAATCCGTACGTTGGCTCGGCCATCTGGATATCCTTCGCACCTTTGAGCGCGCGATACGTCGGGCAGAGTTGCCCATCGCGTTTAGCGCCGGTTTCAATCCTCGTGAGCGTATAGCCTTCGCGAGCGCCCTCAGCGTCGGCGTCACTGCTTCCGCCGAACCCGCCATCCTCGAGCTAACCGAGTCTCTTCCGCCGGAAATCCTTATTGGGCGCCTCAACAGCAAGCTTCCTCCCGGTATACAGCTCCATTCTGCCGACGAGATTCCCGATCTCGGCTCGCGTGATCTTCTAAACAGTTACGACCGGGCCGAGTTTCGTGTAATCTGCATCTGTTGCGAGGCCGCGAATCTCGAGGAAGCGCAAGCCGCCGCCGATCGGCTTCTGGAGCGACCAGAGCTGGTCGTAGAGAGAGAGCGCGAGGGGAAGGTGAAGCGACTAGACATTCGTCCCTTTACGCACGCGATTCAGGCGGACGAACTTACAGGCGGACGGATGCCGTTTACAATGATTCTCGGCATAGGGATGGAAGGAATCGCAAAGCCGCAGGAGATCGTGGGCCTTCTGGCTAACGATCTGCCAGGACTCGCGGTGCGGCGCGTACACCGGGTCCGGCTGATTAGCAGGGAAGCTGTTCCAGATAATTAGTCAACGAGTAAATTTGTCAAGTGGTCAACGCGTCAAATAGTCAACGCGAGGGCCGTTCATTAACCCATATAATAATTGACTAATGGACCCATTTACACTTTTATTGGAAGGAGGTGAAATCTATTGTCTAAAGAGATTGTCGTGAATGTCGGCGAGCGCGAGACGCGAATCGCGGTGCTGGAAGACAGCAAGCTGGCCGAGCTTCACATTGAGCGCGAAGAGCGCGTGGTGGGCAGTCTATACAAGGCGCGCGTGGAAAATGTGCTGCCCGGCATGGACGCGTCATTCGTGGACTGCGGACTCGAACGGAATGCGTTCCTGTATGTAGGCGACGTTCTGCCTACATCGGAGGATTCAGGATCTGGGGGCAGCGGACGATCCGTTTCAACTCATATGACGGCCGTTGACGATGAAGACGAAGATGAAGACGAAGATAATGGGGAAGAGGCGGCAGGGACGGGAGAATCGTCGCCGGCTGGAAGAGGGCCGGGGAACCGGCGTAACTCCACTCGGCGGTCCGTGCTGCGCCATCAGAAGATCAAGGACGTTTTGAAGATCGGCCAGGAGATACTTGTGCAGGTCATCAAGGGGCCGCGCGGCACCAAGGGCGCGCGCGTCTCGACCCGCATCTCGCTGCCGGGCCGCTATCTGGTTCTCATGCCGGAGGCGGACAACATCGGCGTGTCCCGCAAGATTGAGGACGGCAAAGAGCGCGATCGGCTAAAGAAGATCGGCGAAAAGCTGCGCGAGTCCGGATTCGGGATTATCATTCGCACCGAGGCGGAAGACAAGACGGACGCGGAACTCATCGCCGATAAGGAGTTCCTGCTCAAATTGTGGCGTCAGATTCAGGACACGGCCCGCAAGACCCGCGCTCCGGCCCTGATTCATCAGGACCTGACATTGGTCTACAAGACTATTCGCGATGTTTTCGGCTCGGACGTTCAGAAGCTGATTCTGGACGATCCGAAAGAGTACGAAAAGGCGAACGAGCTGCTCGACATGGTGTCGCCGAAGATGCGGGGACGAATCCAGCTTTATACCGGCGAGGCACCGATTTTCGATCATTATAACATCGAGACCGAAGTCGAAAAGTCGATGAAAAGGAAGGTCTGGCTGCGGTCCGGCGGGTATCTCATCATCGACGAGACCGAGGCCCTGACGGTTATCGACGTCAATACAGGCAAATTCGTCGGCGCGAGCAGCCTCAATGAAACAATCGTGAAGACCAACATCGACGCGGCGTCCGAGATCGCGCGCCAGCTTCGGTTGCGCGATATTGGGGGCATCATCGTTATCGACTTCATCGACATGAGCAACCAACGCGACAAGCAGCAGGTGATCAAGTCTTTGGAGAATGCTCTCAAGCGTGACAGGTCCCGAACCAAGATCTCCAGCATCAGCGCGCTGGGCCTGGTCGAGATGACCCGGAAACGCACCGGCGAGACGGTTACGGACTTCCTGACGGAGCCGTGCGAATATTGCGGAGGCCGCGGCAAGCTGCCATCCGCGGAGACCGTGAGCCTGATGGCGGAGCGCGAGCTTCACCGGGCGGTCCGCAACGGAAAGAACAAGAAGGACGCGCTTCTCATTACCTGCCATCCGGACGTCGCCGAGCTGCTGATAGGGCAGGACGGCGACAACATCGACCGCATCGAGAGGGACCTTCAGCGAGCAATCTACGTTCGCGCGGATTCGGAGCAGCATCCGGAGAAGCTCGACATCGTCCCGGAGGACATGCCGGAGATGGAGAAGCGATTCGGGAGTCTGCGCCGGTCGCAGATCGTGGAGTGCCGCGTTGCCCGGTCGCTGGTTCAGCCGGAGCCGGCGGTAGTAGGCTGGGCCGATGGCTACCTGCTGGAACTGAACGACGGCAAACGCTATGTGGGCCAGAGGGTCCGAGCACGTATCGTAGAAAACCGCCGGTCATACGCCACGGCAGCCGTTGTAGCGGGGTCCGGCAAGCCCGGGAACCGCAGCGACAACTGACCTGAGTTAAGCGGAAATCAGAATAGAGGGGCGCGGCCCCATTCTGATTCGGCGGCAGGACGTGTTCCTCTATAAACTATTTTTTGCAATGCCGGTTTGAGAGGGTAATCGGCGATTCCGGTGTCTAATTTGCTCACTGAAGAGATGAATAAATGAAGCTCAAATACCGCCCGATTCCGATCAAACTTGAGGTAGAACCGACGGCCTGTTTCACGACAGCTTATGCCGGAATTATGCGCTATCTTGAATTCTGGAACACACTCGGAATGCCAACTGCTGTTGACGACAATGCCCACATTTGTGGTAGTCAGGGATGGCTGGACCGGCAGATAGTCCAGAGCCTGGCTTTGCTTAACCTGACCGGCGGCGATTGCGTGACCGACATCGATAAGTTGGAATCGGATGCTGGACTGCGGGAGATGGTGCGCGCCGGTGAGTTGTCTGGAATGACCCTCGAGCGACTCATCGTGGCAGGAATGCTAAAAAGCGGTTTGCCGTTGAACTGTGGGGCGTAGCCGGATATTTCCAGCAGCCACTCAGATATACAGCTTCCTGGAGGCCTGCGACTCATCGTGGGATGAATCTGAGGAGGCTAAGCGCCTGGAAATGTCCGGGGGAAAGCATTCATTCCAGCGGCCAATGATCATTCGAAGATTGTGCGTGCTCTTAACACGCTGCTCGTGGCCCAACTCCAGAAGCGCCGTCCAGTGACGACGGCTACGCTCGATTGCGATGCCACTCTGGTTGGCACGCAGAGAAAAAATGCGCTGCCCTGCTACAAGCATTTTCTTGCGTTCCAGCCATACAATGTCTGGTGGGCTGAACAAGAAGTGGTGGTTGCCAGCGAGTTCCGCGATGGTAACGTTCCCGCTGGTTGGAACATCCTTCCGGTGTTCAAGGATGCGCTCAATAGTCTGCCTGAGGGCGTTGAGCAGGTGTTCATGCGTCAGGATACGGCTGCGTACCAGACGGATGTTCTTAATCTATAGATACCGTGCGAGCACGCCTCACGCCTCACCCCTCACTACTCAATACCATAGAAATGGGGCCTTGAGAACCATAACTCAACACCCCATACAACTACACTCCGCTTCCGCTGCCGTTACCTCCTTTTAGGGGAACGGTCATTCCCCTTCCCATCCCGAATCGGGAGGGTGGCAGACGTTCCTCTCACGGCGCATCACCACCAAAAACCTGGCTGACCTCGACCACGATATCTTACATGAATGCGGTCTTATCGATGCCGGGCAGAAACCTCACATGAATATTGCCGATGCCGGGAGGATCCGGCACCGGCAATATTCGATTAACACGAGTTTGCCGACTCCCGGCCTATCCAGCCACAACCGGCGGGATCAAAGGAGTTAACGTGCCGTCTGCATTGATCTTAAACTGCGAGATCGTATTGTCCTTGTTGTTCGTCACGTACAGGAACTTACCGTCGGGGGTGATGCTTACCCACGTTGGAAACGTTCCGGTAACAACCGTAGCGGGCGCAAGCGGAGTCAGCGTACCGTCCTGGTTGACGGCATATTGCGCCACCTGGTTATTCGGAGTATTCAGCGAGCTGATGTAGAAGTTCTTTCCATTCGGCGTAACAGCAGAATTGTACGCGAACACCCCGAATGGAACATTCGCCCCGACCTTCGTCAGCGAGCCGTTTGCGTTGATCTGGAAAACCTCAACGCCGGAAACGCCGGCAAGAGCATACGTCTTGTATAGGAAGGGCGCCGCCGGATTGATTGACATCCCCTCGCCCGAACCAGCCGTCTGCGCAGAGCCGATTGCCGACAGCGTGCCGTTCACATTGATCTTGTACTCTTGCACAACACCGCCGCCGTGCGTATAAACGTATTTCCCGTCCGTCGTTACCGCTGCCCCAAAGAGTTGGAGTTCGGGCACTATATCCGTGCCGTTCTGAGTAAGTGTGCCATCCTGGTTGATGATAAACTGGCGGATTCCTTCGTTATGATCCACCGCATACAAGAATTTGCCCGTTGGCTCAGCAAGGAACCAGAGTGGCTGCGAAGTCGATGGAACGGTGGCGGGATTCAGCGGGGTTAACGTGCCATCCACATTGATATTGAATTGGTAAATGGCCCCGCTGTTGTTGTTTGTCACTCCTACGTAGAGAATGTGAGAGCCAGGCGTGACGCTGGCTTGCAACGAGTAAGGAGGCAGGGTTACTGGCACGGACGCCGGTGTGAGCCGCGTCAGCGTACCATCCGCATTGACCTTAAACTGTCCTATGCTGCTGGTAAGACCATCTGACACATAAAGGAACTTCCCCGTCACGTCCAGCGCTGTGCGAATTGGCCCCGTATTGGGTGGGGGCTGAACGGTGTTTACGGTCACCGTCGTATTCGCGCTCTTGCCGGACTCGCTCTCCGAAACGGTGGTCAGCGACGTTCCCGCCGCCACGCCGGTAACATTACCGGCATTCGTAACGGTCGCCTTCGCCGGCGTCCCAGAATTCCAGCTAACTTTTGACGGAGCCGTGAGAACAACCTCGTTCTGCAAATTGAACGCCGTCATTATCAACTGCTGGCTCGCCCCGACGTTGATAGTTGGATTGGCCGGCGATATCGTGAGATGATCGATGGTAGAAGCCATGGTCACTGTAACCTGCGTAGTCTGCCCTGCTACGATGCTCGCCGGCACCGCGCCTGTCGCCTGTGCAACGCCGGTTCCGTCAGTTTGGGGAAAGGCAGTGGCGGTAAGCGTGACCGCGCCAACGGGCAGGTTGTTGAAGGTGACGATCGACGGGTCATTCAGCGGCCCATCAGATCCGACGATCAACTGGCTGCCGAGCGTCTGCGCGCCGCCGGTGACGACCGCCCGAATGCTGTTGGATCGGGCTGGGATCAGTTTTGTGCGCTTCGGCCAAATGACCTTGAGCGAGAGCTTGCCGGTGCGCGCAGCGCTATTGCCACCGCCACCGCCGCATCCCACCAACAGGGAGGCGACGGCAGCAACGCTCAGGATTCGCATTATGGATTTCATTGTTAACTCCTTTAGCAACTGATCGGTGAATCCCATCCCATCCCGAATAGGCCGGTGGCCGACGCTCGCCTCACTGCGCTCGGCCAAACGAGGGATTAAAGTCGCTCCCGGCGTTGTTCGTGAGGTTCACGGGGTTCGTGCCGTCCGCGAACGTGATTGGTATCCTTGGCTTATGTCTATTCATGGTTCGGCATCATGGTCTGGTAAGGCCCCCGCGCAAGGATTAGCGCGGAGGATCAATTGCGTGATGTTCAGCTGCGCTGCGTCACCGCTTCGGCACCACGAAGATGCCGAAGCCGCCGCGGATGGCGGACGAGCCGGTCACCGCGGGCGAGAGTTGCGCCCGTCACCCCCACGCTTCGTTCATTGTATCGGTGTGAGCGTGCCATCCGCGTTGATGCGGAAGATCGAGATATTCCCTCCAAGCGCATTCGCAACATACAGGAAGTCGCCGGAAGGTGAGACAGTGGCGCTCGCGGGGCCTACTCCGGTGGCCACATTTGCCGGACTGAGGGGCGAGAGCGTGCCATTAGCCGTGACCCTGAACTGCCAGACCTTGCCGGGTCCGGAACCGTCTATGTAATCGGTCACGTAGAGCGTAGTTCCGGTCTTGTTGATGGCCGCGCCAGTCGTGGCCTGCCCTGCCGCGACCGAGGGGGGATTCAGCGGCGTCACGGTGCCATCGCTCTGAATGGCGAATTGGAACGCCACCGTTCCATTGATGTTCGCGTGTCCTGCGCCATAAAGATTCGTGCCCGTAGGGTTGACAACTATTCCCCCCATGGATGGCGGCACGTCCCCGAGCCTTGTCAGCAAGCCAGTAGGCTCGATCCTCCACTGACGCATGTCGCCCTGTCCGGCGGCGTAGAGGTATTTGCCTAACGGATCCATCGCCAGACTCTTAGGCACGCCGGACGCAAGGTCGGAGCCCACATAGGTGAGCGTGCCATCCGCGCCGATCTGGCCGACGCGAATACGCCCGTCGCCGTCGGCCACGTAGGCATGAGTGCCATCCGGGAGGAACAGAACGGCCGTCGCCGCTCCAGTAGTGGGTACGCGGGGAGGATTGAGCGGCGTAAGCGTGCCGTCCGCCTGGTTGATGCTGTACTGGAAAACACCGAGGGACCCTCCGCTGGTCGCGTACAGATACCTGCCCGAGTTGTCCACACGTACATCCGACATGGACGCGCCCGCCGCAACCGTTGCCGGGTTGAGCGGGGTGAGCGTCCCATCAGCATTGACGCGGAACTGGGCAACGCTACCTTGCGAGTTGAAGCCGAGGCCCATATTAGTTGTCACGTAGGCATACTGGCCCTTCGGATGAATAGCGACCCGGAACGGATTCACAAGCGGATTGCCACCGCCGGACGCGGTCACGATCAGCGTTTCCGCAGCCTGGTTGGTAAGCGTGCCGCTGGTCCCGACGATGGTAGGCGTGGTGGTGCCGGCCGGCGTGCTTGCGCTGGTCTGGATCGTCACCGAGGCGTTGGCGGTACCGTTGGCCGTGAGATTCACACTCGTCGGCGTGAACGTCGCGACCGCGCCGCCAGGCAAGCTCGTCATCGAGAAGCCCACCGTGCCTGCGAAGCCGTTTACCGAGGTGACGGTGAAGTTGTAGCTGGCCGCCTGGCCCGCCTGGACCGTCTGGCTGCCTCCCGCCGTGATCGTGAAGGAGGGTGCGGATGCCGGCGACACGACGAGCTGCGCGGTCGCCGACGAGGTCAGATTGCCGCTTGTGCCGGTGATGGTGAGTGGGAAATTGGCTCTTCCCATAGCAGCGCGGGTTGCCGTGGGCCGCGTCAGTTGGACCGATTTGATCGTGCCCGAGAGGTTGCCTGTGCCACCCGCGGTCGTCGTGATCGTGAGCGTGCTCGTGACGCCCTGGGCGGTCGGCGTGACGGACGCGGGACTAAACACCGCGGTCGCGCCTGCCGGCAGACCGCTGACGCTCAGGCCCACGACGCCGGAGAAGCCGTTAAGCGCAGTGACAGTCACCGTATAGGTGGCCGTCTGCCCTTCCGTCACAGTGACAGATGCCGGTGCTACCGCAAGCCTAAAGGAGGGAGCCAGCCCGCCTCCGCTGACCAGAGCCGGACTGTATGTGTCATTTCCGCCGCAGCCAAACAGAAGGCCGGCGGCGATGAGAGTTAGTAAGTATCGTCGCATAATTGATGCCTCCTTTTCAGTGGCGCGCGTGAAGCGCAAAGTAAAATACCGATGAGTTCCCAAGGCCTGGCGTCAAACTGAAACCAGTGGTAGAGCCTGTGGCGTTGCCCCAGCCTATGTCAAAGTCTACGGGTACGCCCTCGCCCCCGGAGGACCATCGCAAAGCCGCGCCCCAAATGTCTCGCCGGGTACGGGTTCCGTCGTCAACCGATCGCGTATTCTCTCCCGTAACAATCTTCGTCCAGTCTCCCACAATGTGTACACGGTCGGATATTCGAACCGAAGCTCCCACGCCGATGCCCGCGATGGTGTTGCCCTCAATGAAGATGGCGCGCGGGTTTATAAAGAGATTGACACGGTCATGCACCTTCATTTCGCCCACGCCGCTCACCGTCCCGTATGTCTGGGACTGGGCAGGAGTGCCCGGCATACTCGCCCCTCCCAGTATCGCCAGGTGCACCTTGCCGAAACTTCCCAGTCCGTACTTGCCGTAAACCTCGACATCACGCCCGCCGTGCCGGATGATTGCGCCATTACCGGCAGTGAAGTCCGCAGTCGTTCCCGTCACCCCGCGAACTCCCAACTCCAGAGATCGCGTCAACCCCCACCGAAACGATATCCCAGTGTAGGCTATGCCTTCGGGTTTGTTAGCTGACCGATGGTCGATACTCGCGGAGAGAGTCCCCTTCGCCGTGATCCCCGTTCCGTCAAGATTGACCAGACGGTACATGCGGGGCGTCTCATCGGAAGCGACGGCTCGCACGGGGCCGGCCAGGAGAAGCGGGGTGAATAACAGGAGAGTCGGCCTATATTTCATCTTTAACTCCTTTGTGTGGTCGGGCGATTGCAGTGAACAGTAGGGCATGCGCCCCTGCTTGCTGACACCTGGTCTAACTTGCGTTCCGGTGGGCAGGCCGAAAATAGCGTTCGGCTCAGCCGCCAGCCGAAGTATTAACAGAACGACATAGTACAGTTCGCTTTTGTTCGCATTGTTTCCTGCACAGTTTCATTTTTTGAGTAGAACCCTGATTGATCCGCGCGCCAGCTTGCATCTGAATATTGATTGTCCACCAGAATTCCTGAGAATCGTTCCGTGTTCCTCTATCAACTATTTTTGCAATGCCGGTTTGAGAGGGGAATCGGCGATTCCGGTGTCTAATTTACTCATTGAAGAGGTGAATACAGGCGGGCAGCTTACTTCTGCCAGGTTCGGCGCCAACGATGCCGTGTTTTGCAAAATTGGCGCTGATGATCTTGTCTGTGAACTTTCAATCCATCATTAAGCGGCTGGTATTGGGCCATGGGTTCATGACCAAGCGAATGAAGGCAATCCGATACATATTGATCAACCATGACTTTCATACCCGGTCGGATCGTGCACCATTCGCGCCAATACTGCCTGCGGGTGAACTATGATTTTCACACCATGATTTTCATACCATGATTTTCACACCATGATTTTCACACCATGATTTTCACACCTGGCCTCACTACGCGAAAGGGTGGTTGAACTGTAGATGACCTGAGCGCAACCTTGCTCCGATTCACGAAGCATTTCCGGGCTGTGCTCACTATGAGTTACAGAGCGCTTGATAGAGTCTTGTCCCCAATTTCGCCCAAAATTATTAGAGATTAACACAATCTTAGGTCACTCAGGCTGATTGGTCGCTCGCTAAATCACCCCGCTTCAAACTGTTGAGTGACACAGATTGCAGTCCAACCCAGCTTCTGTAGATTTCGTGGGAGCCAACAGACGCGTCTGGACCGCTAGAGTCGGGCTAGACGGAGGATTACGTTAACGCATTCGGCTTTACATTACCACCTCATACACGTCGGCATCGGAATTGCTGGCTTCTGCGACACGATGCAGATATGACGGCGGGACTCCACGAAAAAGCGAAAGCAGGCCGTTTTCGACCGGGGGGTCGCGTGTCTCGTCGTGCTTTTGAGTGAAGAGAATGTAGCGAACGCCAGTCGAGCGCAGAAGATCTTGCCGCCACTGGTCTGGGATGTCGGACCGCTGAAAGGTCGCCCACAGGTTCATTGTCCTTCCGAAATCGGGGGTTTCGCCCCAATGGCCCGCGTGGACCGGATGGCCGGTTAGCCCCGGCGTGAAGCAGGCGACCGTATTATCGAAGAATCCGAATCGGCCATTGACCGGATTGATCGTAACCCACGGCAGCGGCTGTACAGGCGCGCCGGCAGGCGCATGCTCCCGAATCCAGCTCAATGCGGCAATCTCGCCCGCGTACATATAGGCGCGAACCGGCCCTTGATTCAGCGGCAATTCCGCCGCGTCTCTCAGCACGAACCGGATGTTGGTTATGGAGAGCGCCAGGATCGCCGCTCCAAGCGCAAGATTCCAGCGCCTTCCGGCCGCCGGCCACGGCAGCGATGCCAGCGCCACGCCCGCCAGGATGGAGAGCGGCAGATGCGCCCCCATAATCATCTTGCGCTGGAACGCGACAGGCAGGTAGGCGGCGGCAATATTCGCAATGGCCCAGACTATCAGGAAAAGTTGAGGGTTGAGGGTTGAGGGTTGAGGGTCGCGAACACCGGACGGCTCCGTTTCCTCACCTGAACACCTGAACGCCTGAACACCTGACCTCCATACCGCTCCGATAACCGCCAGGATGAAGATGAGCCCGAATCCCAGGACATACATCTGGAACGGCGGCGAGAGCGTGGGGACGGCCGCGCGCTTGGCAAACACCTCTTCGGACTTGAGCAGGTAGGCCATGTATCCGGTCGAAACAGCCGTGAGCGCGCCTGCGGTCAAAGCGCGGAGCCATGAGCCCGCGTCAAATCTTCGGCCCGCGATTCCCTTGATGATGAGATAGCTGCCCCAGACGGCGGTAAGCGTGATAACGTCGTAGCTGTGGATGTTGCCGAGCAGGAGGCCGCAGACTCCCGCGTAGGCGGCATGCGTATAGGATCGGGTGCGCTCAGCCACAATCAGCCAGCCAAGCGCGCCGGTCATCAGGAGCAGAGAGACCGTGAAGAGCGGAAAGAGATAGAGGCTGAGGAAAGTGACGGCCTCCGGCTGCCATGTATCGACCGGTCCTTTCATGATTCCCATCTCCCACAGACCCGGAATCCAGCCCAGGCCGGCGGAGAAGCAGATAACCAGGAACGCCGCCCAGCGAGCGCGGGTCTCCATCAGCAGCAGCTCCAGCAGCCACCAAACGGCGCGCAGAAATACGATTCCAAGGACGAAGCGCGCGATCTGATAAACATAAATCGTGGACAGATGCGTGATTCGAGAGATCAAGCCGAGCGCGAGGAAGAAGAGGTTGAATTGGTGGCCGCTCTGCGGCTCAGTCGTGAAGAGATTATGCTGGAAGAAGTGGCCGTCCGCCGCCTGCCGCATCCAGGAGAGGTAGACGCAGTGGTCGGTTGTGTTGAAGGTGAACCACGAGTACACGCCGAGGCCGGGCCGCGCGCCCGCAAGAGTCGCGCCCCAGAGGTAGGGCAGAAGCGTCAGCATCATCGCGGCGATTGCCGTCACGCATGCGCGGCGGCGCTCGCGAAGGGAATCGAGAGTCGAGTGTTCAGAGTCGAGAGGCTGTGCCGAAGGTTCGGGAGGGGGTTCGCTGGTCAAGAATAGAGGCTCAATCTGAAGCACATCGTAGTAAAGGCATTATACAAAGGGCCTCTTGTCTGAGGGCTTTAAATCTATAACCACTCCGGAGTCGGCGCAGGCCGACTTTGCATCGACAGCCATGGGTTTCCAACCCATGGATTGGGCGCATGGATCGCCCGCGCATGGCGGAAGTCAGCCTATGTTCCCGGCGTTGTCTTCTTCGTCGCGGCCAGGTTCCGCGTTCTCGCTCATCCATGCCGGACGGCGGTACGTTCGAAGCGCTATAAGAATGCATGGGCCGCTATGCACGCCCTGAATACCATGAGCCTGCATCTCGTTGATGGCGGATACCGATTCTGAGCCGGGCTGCATCCACATGTTCGGAATGCGCAAATGCCCCGCGCGCCGCACGATTTCGTAGGTCACTTCCGGCGGGACCACCGTTACCACGCAGTCAGGCCGTTCGGGACAATTGTCCAGCAGTGGATAGACCTCGCTGCCGTCGATGTAGTCGGCGTTCGGATTGACCGGATAGACTTCGTAGCCCGCGTCTTTCAGCGCGCGGAAGACGAGGTAGCCGTACTTCGAAGTATCGCGCGAAGCGCCCACGACCGCGAACCGATGGCTGTTGAGTATGTCTTGTATGGTGTCTCGAAATCGAGACGATTCCCCGGATTCCATGTCCGACTCCCTCTCCACTTCGTCCGCTTGCGCGTGGATGGACAGCTGCCTGCCGATCGTAGACCATTCAGGAAGCCGCTGTCAATCCGCGCATAAGTGAGAGAAGCGAAAGAACGGAAAGTGAAGCGGTCCAACCGAATCTACGGGCTGCGCGTGCCGAAAGTTCGGTGCATAGGCGAAAAGCGGTCCCGCTATCGGGTCTGCTTCTCTTTAAGTACGGCGAGAAGCAGGTCAGGGTGGTCGGTCTGAATGCCGTCCGCCCCCATGGTAATCGCCTTGCGGAATCCCTCCGGGTTGTCGTTCTCGCCCAGGTTATCCACGTAGACCTTCGCTCCGGCGGCGTGCGCCTGATCGATCAGCTCCTTCGTCCACTCGCGAAGATTGCCGTCCAGCGCCTCGGCGGGCAGATCCAACATGAACTCGGCGACGCCTCCCACTTTCCGGTATCTGTTCGGTAGGCTCGGCATGATAGGCAGGCGCGGGGCGAGCTTCTTCCACTCCTTCAGTTCGCCAACGCCATTATAGATAATGACGCTCTTCTCCATGCCGTGCTTGCTGATTGCGTCGAAGACCTGGCGGGTAGGGGCCTCTTTATGGTCTACGTAAATATTGATCTTGCCCTTGCAGAGGCCGAGAACTTCATCGAAAGTGGGCACTTTCTCGGAAGCGTACTCCGCCGAGAACTTGCTGCCGGCATCCAGCGCGCGTATCGCATCGAACTCCAAATCGCGCACGGCTCCCTTGCCGTTTGTCGTTCTGTCCACCGTCGAGTCGTGCATTATGACCAGTTGGCCGTCCTTCGTGGCGCGCACGTCGATCTCCACGAAGTCCGCGCCGAGCTTAATGGTGTTACGGAATGCTGCCAGCGTGTTTTCAGGCGCGAGCGCCCTCCCGCCCCGATGCCCGATGACTGCAATGGAGTGCTTCAAGCGCGGAAGAGGCGCTGGATCGGCGAGAGGAATCAGAGACAGGAAAAGAGGGGCCGTGAGCATCAGCGGAATCAAGATTCACTCCTTGGGTTTGAGGTGTTGCCGTGCTGCCGTGCTGCTATTGACTACTCCTGTCGCACCTCGACCTTGATACCGATTGTGCGAATAACGGAGGCCGCGCGCTCGCACTCACTCTGCTCCGCATGATGCACGACCGATTTGCCGAGATGGTCCACTTCCCACGTTTCAATGGCGGCCTCTTCAGCCGTGCAGGCGGTCGCCTTCATCAGGACGTCCATCACTTCGTCGTAAGTGTTCTTGTTGTTGTTGAACACGATGACGATGTATTCGTCCCCACCGCTCCCGGGTCCTTGTTCGCGCAAATCGGGCAGTTGTTGAATCGTCATGCGTGTCATGGATCACCGATCATGGGCGTCGCCGAACAGGTCATCGTTATAAAGATTAACCGGCTGCTCACGTCGAACCTCTACGGGAACTTCAGACCAAGCCAGTTTTGCACGCACACGCTGGCGCAGCACATCCAGTGGGCGATATTTTCCGGCGTCTGCGTCTAGATACTGCCAATGCTCCCATCCATTGCACGCGGGCGCCCCGAGCAGGCGCGCTCCTGTGAGGTGTATGCTGCCCGATTCGCCGCCCGATTCAAGGGTCGCATTCGCCGTTACGACCGCATATATATTGCGGTTCCCAAGCCGAAGCTTGTCACCGGGATGAAGCAGGCCCATCTCCAGCAATGTGGCGAACGGGAGCCTCTTGACCTTCGCGGACGGGTAGTCCAGCGTGTCCTCGTGCATCGGTTGCACTGCAGCGATTCGCGCCGCCGCCGCCCTTATATACTCCGGCTCCCGCTCGATGCCAACGTAGTGGCGTCCCAGCCGCCTGGCCACCGCGCCCGTAGTTCCGGAGCCAAAAAACGGATCGAGGACCACGTCGCCCGGATGCGAGCTCGCCCGGATAATTCGTTCAAGCAGCGCCTCGGGCTTCTGTGTGGAGTGAACCTTGGATCCGTCGCCAGCTGCGTCGCGGAGGCGTTCAGCCCCAGAGCAGATAGGGAAATACCAATCGCTCCGCATCTGGACGCCGCCATTCTCTACCTTCATCGCATGGTAATTGAACTTCATGCCCGTGGACATTTGCGATTTTGCGGCCCAGATAAGTGTCTCGTGCGCGTTGCAAAAGCGCTTGCCCCGGAAGTTCGGCATGGGGTTCGCTTTTACCCAGATCACGTCGTTGAGAATCCAATATCCGAGATCCTGAAGTATCGTGCCAACGCGGAAGATATTGTGATAGGAGCCGATAACCCAGAGTGTGCCCGTGTCCTTGAGGACACGCCTGCACTCTTGCAGCCATGCGTGTGTAAAGCGGTCGTAATCCTGGAAGCTGGCGAACTGGTCCCAATGGTCGTCAACCGCATCGACCGCGCTCAGGTTCGGGCGATGGAGAGCCTGTCGCAGTTGCAGATTATAGGGTGGGTCCGCGAAAACAAGGTCAACGCAGTTGGCGGGAAGCCCCTTCAGCGCCTCTACGCAGTCGTCCAAATGGATTATGTCCAAAACAAGAGGATTATCGATAACGCTGTTATTAGACATATCACTGAAATCGCTGAGAGTATAGGACGCCGCCTTGGTTGCGACAGCGGCTGCACTGCCCACTGACAGACATTGAGCGCTGTCCGTGGTTATTATAGCAGTCCACCTATTGTGATAGCCACCCGGCTCATTTCTGTCTATTCGCGCCTCCGTAAATATTTCTCAATAATTGTCTGGACAACCTTTGTTCGGACGTGTATAATGCAGGCATGGTACTGGAAACTCCCGAAACTCGACGGCAGCGGTTTGATTCGCCTGAGCAGGAGCTCTTTCTTAACCTGTGGCGTACTTACGATCGCTTGAGGGCGCTCGAAGACGAGCTGTTCAGCCGCTTTGAGCTGACTGCCCAGCAGTACAACGCCCTGCGGCTTCTGCGCGCGGCGCATCCGGCAAAAATTCCAACGCTCGTACTGGCGGGCCGGCTGGTATCCCGCGCCCCGGACATCACCCGTTTGCTGGACAAGCTCTACGAACACGGCTTGATTGAGCGACAGCGCCCAGCCGACAACCGGCGCACGGTGCACGTGGGTCTGACCGCCGCGGGCGAGGACCTGCTTGTGGAGCTCGATCAGCAGGTTCGCCAGTGCCACCTGCGCCAGCTTGGGCATCTGACAGGCGAGGAGATTGCCCGGCTTACGCAACTGCTCCGGCGCGCGCGGGAGCCGCATGAGCCGTCCGGCAGCGGTTGGAAATAGACGACAACCATCTAACTTCACAGGAGAAACAAATGGAGTCTGCGTCAAATCATCGCGAAACAACCACCGATGTCGTGGTCGTCGGCGGAGGACCGGCCGGGTCCACCTGCTCGACGCTCATCGCGCAGAAGGGATATAGGGTCCGCCTCTTCGAGCGCGAGAAGTTTCCGCGATTCCATATCGGAGAATCGCTGATTCCCGACACCTACTGGGTCCTAAAGCGCCTCAACATGCTCGACAAAATGAAGAACAGCCAGTTCGTCAAGAAGTATTCGGTCCAGTTCGTCAACCAGCATGGCAGAATGTCGGAACCCTTCTACTTCCGCGATCATCACCCGGACGAATCTTCGGACACGTGGCAAGTGCTGCGCAGCGAGTTCGACCAGATGATGCTCGAAAACGCGCGGGAGTACGGCGTGGACGCCCGAGAGGGCGCGCGGGTACGGGAGGTTATCTTCGAAGGGGATCGCGCGACCGGCGTGCGAGTCCAGTATGAGGACGGCAGCACCGAAGACGTGCACGCGAAGGTCGTGGTGGATGCCAGCGGCCAGAGCGCGATTCTCGGCAACAAATTTGACCTTCTGGACAAAGACATGGACCTCAGGAAGGGCGCGGTCTGGACCTACTGGAAGGGCGCTTTTCGCGACACGGGCCGCGACGAGGGCGCAACGCTCGTGATCCAGACCGGCGGCAAGAAGGGCTGGTTCTGGTACATCCCGCTGCACAACGACATCATCAGCGTGGGGATCGTGCGCGCGTTCGACGATCTGTTCGCGGGAAACCGGGACCACGAGAACATCTACGACGAAGAGGTGGAGAACTGCCCGGAGATCAAGCGGCGAATCAGCGGAGCTACACAAGCCGACAAATTCTATGCGACCAAAGACTACAGCTACCGCGCCAGGAAGTGGTCGGGCGATGGCTGGGTGCTCATCGGCGACGCGCACGGCTTTCTGGACCCGCTCTACTCGTCCGGGGTACTGCTCGCGCTGAAAAGCGGCTCGATGGCTGCGGACGCCATTGCCGAAGGTCTTGAGAAGGGCGACCTTTCCGCCGGGCAGTTGGGCAAATGGGGCGATGAGTTCCATAAGGGTATGGACCGCATGCGCAAGCTCGTGGTCGAATACTACGACGGATTCAGCTTCGGGCGATTCATCAGGAAGCACCCCCACTTCAAGGGCCACCTGACGGACCTGCTCATCGGCAACCTATTCAATGATGAGGTGGGCGAGGTCTTCCCGCACATCGACGAGATGCGGGCCGAGATGAATGCCGAAGCTGAAGCAACAAAGGCAGCCACGGCAGCGGTTCCCGCGTAGGCGAAGCAGGCCGGCGTCCTTCGCGGAGTTCTGAATGTCCACACGCGCATCTACTGTAACCGATGTGACCGATTCATCGACAAACGTGCCCGGCTCCCAGCCGTCGGGCACGCGAATCCTGCTCGGTTACGGGGCCATGCTCACGGGCGGGATCATCGCCTACGAGGTGATTCGGCGAATCGGGTTGAGCCTCGCCGTGCAAGCTCAACAGCTCGCCGCAAACTCCTCGGTTGTGCCAATATCGCAGTCTGGCGCATCCGGACATCAGGCCGCGCCGAATGTTCTCCTCCATGTCCTCCTTGCGCTGGCGGCCATCGTCCTCTGTTCGCGGGCCGCGGGCGCGTTTTGCAGGTTGATTCACCAGCCGCCCGTTATCGGAGAGGTGCTGGCGGGGATTCTGCTGGGCCCCTCTCTGCTCGGGCAGGTTGCTCCCGGCGTGATGGCCGCCATTTTTCCGCCGCTGGTCGTCGCTCCGCTCGGAATCATCGCGCAGATCGGCGTCGTTCTCTTCATGTTTCTTGTCGGACTGGAGTTGAACACGGACACGCTGCGCGAGCGCTCGCGCTCGGCGCTCGCCATATCGCACGCCAGCATCGTGTTTCCATTCATATTGGGCGCGGCGCTCTCGCTCTACCTCTATCCCCGCGTATCCAGCCCGGACGTGCCGTTCACCGGATTCTCGCTCTTTTTGGCCGTCTCCATGTCAGTGACGGCATTCCCGGTGCTCGCGCGTATCCTGACCGACCGGGGCCTCCAAAAGAGTCGGCTGGGAAACCTCGCCCTTACCTGCGCCGCCATCAACGACGTGACCGCCTGGTGTCTCCTGGCATTCGTCGTAGGCGTCGTTCACTCGCGCCTGGGTGGCGCGGCGCTTACCGCCATTCTAATTATCATTTTAACTATCGCCTACATCGGATTCATGTTTCTTCTCGCGCGGCCATTCCTTCAGAAGCCGGTCAACCGCTATGAGGCCGCCGGTGATTCGGGCCAGCCGCTCACGGCCATCGTGTTGATCTGCCTGCTGATCTCCTGCTTGTTGCTCTCCTGTCTTGCTGCCGAAGCAATCGGAATTCATGCCATCTTCGGAGCTTTCACGCTTGGCGCGCTAATCCGCCACGATTCGAGGATCGCCGTCGAGCTTCACGACAAGCTGAACGACTTCGTGGTCGTAATGCTGCTGCCGGCGTTCTTCGCGCTGACCGGGCTCCGCACCCAGATCGGCTTGATAGCTGGAAGTCAGTGGCTTACGTGTGGAATCATAATCCTGGTGGCGTTTGCGGCAAACTTGGCGGCACGTCTATCGCGGCGCGTCTTACCGGCCTCTCCTGGAGGGATTCACATGCGCTCGGCGTCCTGATGAATACGCGGGGCCTTATGGAGCTGATCGTGCTTGGCGTGGGCCTGGACCTTGGAGTAATCTCGCCGCTTCTGTTCGCGATGCTCGTAATTATGGCCGTGGTAACTACCTTCGCCACTAGCCCGATTCTCGACTTGCTGGCCGTAAAAGATCGTAAGGGAATCCCGGCTTAATGACCGGCGTCCTGGAGCACCTTTTCGGCGGGAACGGCGGACGGCGTGGGAGCGCGGGAGGCGAGCAGCTGAACGGCCTGGCGGACCTCAGGGTTAGGATCTGACCGCGCGCTTCCGAGAGCGTGGCGAATCGCCCGCCCCTCCAGCCAGCCATCGCTGTCCACATCGAGCGCCAGCGCCAATGCCGAGGCGGCTTGGACACGCCAGACCGATTTGGAATCGTGTTGTAGGACATAGATTGCGGCTTCGGGATTGCCGAGCTGGGTGAATTTACGTTGAACCGCAGAAGTATGCCGGGTGAGCGAGTCGCCATAGCGCCAGACGGCGCGCTGACGCTCCGGGTTCCGCGTCAACCGGTAGAAGACGTCGAGGTAGTGCAGTCCCTTTTGCTCGAGCTCAATGCCCAGCTGCACGTCGAGGATAGAACCCGGATTGTCATTCAGGTGGCAGCCGAGCCGCGTAACGACCTGATAGAGCCGCTCGGCATCCGCCGGCTTCCCGCCGCGCTCCAGCTTTTTGCCCGCGTTGAGCGCTCCCTGCGCGACCAGTCGGAGAATGTTGATATAAGGCCGCATTGCGTACGGGTCGGATGCCGGTTCAAACGGCCACGGCTTCGGACCCGGATACTGGACGAATATGAGCGGCTCCGGAAGCTTCTTGCGCGAATAGAAGTCGCACTCCTTTTGGGCGGCCCCCATTACCAGTAGGGTCAGGTCGGACGGGAGCAGCGGGGGCTCGTCGGCGAACGGGTTCAGCATGCGGTTCTTCAAATAGGGCAGGCGGCGCGCGTCCCAACTGTTCAGGGCTTCGACATAGTATGTGGCCGCGTTACCGGTTCCCGTCGCCGCCGGAAGGACCGTCTCGACAGGCACGTCGGTCGTCATCCTGCCGGTCTCAATGGACCCGGCCTCCGCGAGCATTGCTGCCCGCCGCTCGGCATGTCTTCGCAGAGTGAGCGGAGTCACTGCCACAACCGCAACTGCGAGTACAGCGAGCACGCCTGTGGCGAGCCAAAGCCGCCGCAGCCGCCGCAACCGTGACGGCTTTGCCTGCGCGCTAGACTCCAAGCTGGTGCCGCATATACTTCCGGCTGATGGTCGCCGATTCCAGGTGCGGGAGTTCCGTTCGGTCCTGCTCGGCGACTATCCACTCCGCCCCGGCCTCGCGCGCCGCTTCCATGGAGCCCTTCAAGTCTACGTAACCGCGCCCCAGTTCCAGCAAGACAGGCTTTCCATCCGGACCGCGATTGCCATCCTTCAAATGAAAATAGGCTGCCCTTTCCCGGTGCTCGCGAATGAATCTCGCTGGGTCCTGCCCGCCAAAAGTAACCCAGAAGACATCAATATTGAATTTGACCAGCGCCGCGTCCGTCTCTTCGGTTATGATCCTTATGCCGTTCGTACCGCTTTCGTCCAGGTTGTCGAACTCCCACGCGTGGTTATGGTAGTTGAACACGAGCCCTTCTTCGCGAAGCCGCGCCCCGATTTCGTTGAACAGGCGGCATGAAACGCGATACCCCTCAACCGTTTTCGAATCCGCCACGCCGGAACACATCATCTGCCTGATTCCCATTGCCTTGCAGTAGGCGATATGCGCGCTCAGCTTCTCCGCGTCCGCGTACTCCCCATAGCCGAAATGCGCACCCGACACTTTGAGCCCGGTCTCCTCCAGCAGCCTCCGCGCCTCGGCCTCGCCATATGCCAGAAACATATTCCCCGCCTCGATTGCGGGAAATCCGGCCTGCTTCACGTCTCGCAAGACCCCTGCAATGTCGTCTTTGACGCGCTGCCCAAACATGATGAGCTGAATGGAAGCGACTGGCTGCTGCATGCTGTTTCTCCCGAAAAAATCGCCGGTCTCTCAGGTCTCTGAGCTAAAACCACCGTTGTTGTTCGCCTCTGGTTTTCGCGATGGAGCGGTCGTCTTCCTCCACCTGACTGCCTTCCCTTCGCGTATCGCCCGTTTCGGCGCGCTTCTCATAACATAAACTTAACATTATCTTAATCAAACCTTAACAGACGGCGAATACAATTATGGTGGCGGCACAGCGGTCTTATGATTCATGAAATGTCGTGAAAAGTAGTGTTGCAAACCGCCGGCCAATTAATTCGCAGCCTGTGAAGGAGGACGGAGATTTGCTTAATTATCGGTTGACCTTATCCGGCCTGCTGCTCGCGTCGACGATGATCGGACTATCCGGCGTCCACGCCATAGCGCAGGCGCCCGCGGACGTGCCGAGGGACCATTGGGCCTATCCTGCTGTGGAGGACCTGGCGTCCAGGGGACTGATCAAGGGCTATCCGCCGGAAGGCAGGTTCTTCGGCAAGCGCACAGTTACGCGTTATGAGATGGCGACGATAATTCAGCGTGTTCTCGCGCGGGTGGACGAGCTTCTTTCCAAAAAGGCCGACAAGGGCGAGCAGCCGGTCAAAGGCGTTCCAGCCGAGCAGCTCGAGGAGCTGCGCAAGCTGGTAGGCGAGTACAAGATCGAGCTTGCGGTTATTGGTACGGACCTGCAAAAGGTCAGGGACCAGATCGGCGAGCTTCGAGAGCAGGTGGACAGCGCGAAGAGCCTCGCAAGCAGCGCAAAGGCGTCAGCGGACAAGGCCGGCGGCGACGCCGCCGCGGCGCGCAAAGAGGTCTCGGACTTCAAGGGCGAATTCAACAAGCTGAAGGAGGCGTTCTCCACCAGGAGCGGTCAGCTGGATTCCCTGACGAAGAGCAATAACGGCCACAAGTTGACCGGTTACATTCAGGCCCGCTTCGAGTCCTTCGACACCGGCCGCACGAGCGCTTTCACCCCGACTGGAGCCGGCGGAACCGGTCAAACTCCTGGCGCCGGAGGCCCGGCCGTGGGCGGACCCTATGACGGCTTCCTGGTCCGGCGGGCGCGCCTCAAGCTGAGCGGCCCCATTACATCGCGCACGGATTATGGGATTCAGATTGATGCTCCCTCCTCTAACGCCCTGAATCTCAAAGAGGCGTATGTCAACATTGCCAACGCGCCGTCCACAAACTTCCACCTGACGGTGGGACAGTTCGCGCCGCCGTTCGGTTACGAGCTTCCCGCATCCTCGGCCGTACGCGAATCACCGGAGCGCGGCATAGGATTCTCTGAAACTACCGCCTCCACCCCGATGTTCCGCAGCAACCAGAACGCGACGGGCGGCGTGGTCACTCCGGGCTCGGTTTTGCCGCTTTTCCTGAATCAGGAGTACGACCAAGGGCTTATGCTCACCTATAACGCGCCGAACGCAATCAAGCCGACGTCAAAGTTCCAGCTTGGCTTATTCAACGGCGAGGGTGCAGCCGCCGGAGGGATTCGCAACCTGAACAACAGCCTGGACGTTATTGGCCGGGCATCGACAACCCTCCTCGGCGGCAGCCTGGACCTCGGCATTTCCGGATACTACGGCTCGCTCCCCGTTCGGGCCGGCGCGCCGGTCGCAGGAGCGGTTCAGCCCTTCATCAATGGTCTCCGGCTGCTCGGCGGGGCGGACATTCGATACTATTCGCCCTGGGGCACCACGTTCCGCGCCGAATACGTAGGCGGCGTGCAGGAGGCTGCGCCGGACCGCTCCGCATACCTCGAAAACAACCACGTTCAGGCGTGGTACTTTACCGCGAAGCACCCGCTCAGCAAGAAGCTGGATATGGCGGTCAAATACGACGAGTATATGCCCCTCGCGCGGAAAGGGATCTTGGTGGGCGGTCTCTCCCGGATGGAGCTGATACGGAAGACGCTTCAGGCCGGCCTGCTGTATCAAATGGACGAGGCTACCAGGTTCCGCCTGTGGTACGCTCGCGGCCTTACTCCCTACGATCCGGCAGTCGCCGGTCCGCTCCACAGCCGCCTCGGATTCCTGACGGGCGAGGTGCAGGTGCGCTACTAGCGCAGGCCGTGGACGCGACCATGACATGAGATCAATTCATGAGCTTGCGCAAGAAATCATTGGGGCGCGGCCCGCAAGTCAACGAGAAGAGGATGAACAAAGCAAATGGTTAAAGCCACGCAGATGTTGACCCCTCTGCCGCTATTAGCGGCATTTATAACGCTTATCGTGCTTGCCACGCTGACCATGCTTTCCGGCTGCAGCGGAAAGCAGGACGAGAGTTCCGGGACAGGTTCCGCACCAGGGACTAAGGCCGGTGGCAAATCTACGCTCACGATTCGCGGCTCCGACACGATGCTTCAGCTGTCCCAGGAGTGGAAGCAGGCGTTTGAAAAAGCCAATCCCAGCACCGAGGTGAATCTGAACGGCGGCGGCTCCGGGACCGGCATCAAGGCCCTCATCAACAGGGGAGCCGACATCGCTAACGCCTCCCGACCCATGGAAGACAAGGAGAAGGAGGCCGTCAAGAAGGGCGGCGCGGAGCCGAAGGAGTTCGCGGTGGGGCAGGATGCGGTGGCCATTATCGTGAACCCCTCCAACCCGGTCAACGAAATCACCATGGACCAGCTCAAGGACATATACACGGGCAAGGTTACCAACTGGAAGCAGATTGGAGGCCCGGACCAGCCGATGGTTGTGAATGGCCGTGATTCGTCGTCCGGCACGTACAAATTCTTCCAGGAACACGTACTGGGCAAGGGCGTGGCGTATGCGGCAACCGTGCAGGCCCTCGCGGCCACCAACGCACTTGTGCAGGGCGCGGAGCAGGACAAGGGAGCCATTGGATACGTTGGGCTGGGCTACGTCAATAACAAGGTCAAGTCGCTGAAGGTAAGGAAGGACGCCGCGAACCCCGCGGTGGAGGCGAAGGTCGAGAACGTGCTCAACAAGACCTACCCGCTCTCGCGCCCGCTATTCGAGTACACCGTCGGGGAGCCCGCCGCCGCGGCGAAAGCGTGGCTCGATTGGGTGCAGGGCCCGGACGGGCAGAAGATTGTCGTGCAGCAGGGGTTTGTCCCGGTTAAGAAGTGATCACTCACCGTGTCCACCCGTTTTACATGGGTGGCAGGACCGGAGAACACGCGTATAAAACGCGTACCGAACCACGCGTGTAAAACGCGTACCGAACCACGCGTGTAAAACGCGTACCGAACCACGCGTGTAAAACGCGTACCGAACCACGCGTGTAAAACGCGTGTCTGGGGAGCCTTCGGCTAAACGCTCTCACGGGCGGCATGACCCGATGTGAATCCGCCGTCAATGGAATCTACCGCTCGCGAGGGCGTTTGGCGGCCTGGCCGCCCCCCTGCCACCCATTTTACATGGGTGATCACCAGCCCACCCATTTTACATGGGTGATCACCAGCCCACCCATTTTACATGGGTGATCACCAGCCCACCCATTTTACATGGCCGCCCCCCTGCCACCCATTTTACATGGGTGATCACCGGCCCACCCATATTACATGGGTGATCAAGTGAGTTCCTGGGTTCTTATGAAAACACGGCGATTCAACGTCAAAGAGTATCTTATCGAGAAGTCCATCTT